>JBBIIO010000015.1:0-48660 GCA_037446435.1 Armatimonadota bacterium | reverse complement strand
GGGAGGGCGAGCGTCCCCGCGAGCCAATAGCCCCGTGACCCCACCCCAACCCTCCCCCCAAGGGGGGAGGGGGTTGTCGCAGGTCTTCTTCAGACGCTTGGTGACTGAATAGAGACGAGCGAGATGCCTCCGACCGTGTACGGCGCAGGTGACCTCTGGTAAACACTCAGCGCATGGCAGAGGAGAGTTTCCACGAGGCATGGCTGAAGCGGTTCGGGTTTCCGTTTGACGGCGCTCCGCCGAACATCGCGCATCTGCTGCGGCACCGAAGCGTGCGCTCGTTCGATCGCTCACGCGAACTGCCCGAGGAGACGGTTCGCGCTCTCGTAGGCGCGGCGCAGAGCGCCTCAACCAGCAGCAACCTCCAGCTCTGGTCGGTCATCTCGGTCCAAGAGCCAGGGCGTCGCGAGGCGATCGCCAAACTTTGCGCCGACCAGGCCCACGTGCGCGAAGCTCATTGGTTCTTCGCGTTCTTGGTGGATCACCATCGCCTGCGCGCCGCCGCGCTCTCCGCGGGTGAGAACCCGAGCGGGCTCGACTATGTCGAGTACTTCATCATGGGCCTCGTTGACGCCGCCCTCGCCGCCGAGCGGATGGTGTGCGCGGCGGAGGCGCTCGGCTTGGGCGTTTGCTACATCGGCGCGCTGCGAAACGACGCTCAGGGCGTCGCAGACATCTTGGCGCTACCCGACGGCGCGTTCGGAGCCTTCGGCTTGTGCCTGGGCTGGCCGTCCCACGAGGCGCGAGCGGAGATCAAACCGCGCCTGCACCCCGATTCCATTTGGTTTAGAGAGAGATATGCACCGGACGTAGACGTCAGCGAGTACGACGAGCGCATACGCAGGTTCTATGACTCGCAGGGAATGAACCCCGGCGTCACCTGGGCGATGCGCTCCGGCAGGCGCGTTGACGACCACCACCTCACCGGCAGAGAGGCGCTGAAGCAGTTCCTGCTGCGGCGCGGATTCAATCGCCGATGACGCGCGCCTTCGGTGAGGGGCACCGCGCTCGCAGCGGCCCGCGCTTCGCTGCTCGAACCCGCACCAACTCCGCGGCGATGCTCACCGCAATCTCCTCTAGAGACTCCGCGCCGATGTCCAAGCCCATCGGCGACTGCACCGCCTGGAACTGCTCGTCTGTGCAGATGCCCTCTTCCACCATCTCTTTGCGAATCACTTCCCTCTTGCGCCTGCTGCCGATCATGCCGAGGTAGGCGCGCTCGCGATGGATGACCTCTTTCAGCACCCGCGCGTCGTTGCGATGTCCACGCGTTACGACGCAGATGAACGTGTCGCGGTCGGTGTCCGCCTCATGCGCGTACGCTTCGGGGAGGGTGCACACCCGCTCGTGCGCGAACGGAAGAGCGCGCTCCGACAACAGGTCTTGTCGGTCGTCCACAACGGTTACGCGAAAGCCGAGCGAGGCGCCCAGTTTCGCGACTTCCCTTCCCACATGACCCGCCCCGAAGATGATCAGCCGCTCCGGCGGCATCACCGGTTCGAGGAAGCGCTCGCCGTCGAGAGTCTCGCGCCTCGTCCTCATGGCTTCCGACGCCGGCTCGTCGCCCGGGCAATCTTGTCGGCTTAGGAAGCGCACTCTGCCTCGCGCGAGGTCATACTCGATCACACCGGCTGCCTGCTCCTCGACCGCGCGGCTCAACTGCGAGACCAGCTCATCGGACGACGGCACCAGCAGCACGCGCACGCGGCCGCCGCAAATCAAGCCATCGTCCCAGCCAAAGTCGTCATCCAAGCGAAACTCGCGGCAGAGGAAGCCGCCGTCATGCATCGCCTGCAACCCTAGGCGGCGGCACTCGGCCTCGAGGCAGCCCCCGCCGATGGTGCCGATGACCTCTCCGCTGCGCAGAAAGAGGCTCTTTGCGCCGGGGACCTGGGGCGCGGACCCGCTTCGCCCCACGACGACCGCGAGGCAGAACCTCATGCCCTTCTCGTGGAGGGCGCGCGCCTGTTCGAGCAGCGAATTCATCGGTTGCTGGTTCTACGGTACCGCCACCGGCGCGCGTTCCGCAAGGGGCTGCCGCTCAAAGCACGGCCTCCATCACCCGCTCGGCGATTTGGTGCTTCCCGAAGGGCGGCATGAGGTAGAGGCCATCCGCCATGCCCGGCAGGCGGGCGCAGAACTCTTGCGCGACTTCGATGCCCACATCGAGAGCGGCGTCCTCGTCAGCCTCAGCCATTCTCTTGCGTAGCCATTCAGGGATCTCGATTCCCGGCACTTCGTTGTGCATGAACTCTGCGTGCCGTGCGCTTCGAAGCGGAAGGCAACCGATGAGGATCGGTCGGTCGAGGGCTCGCGCAGTCTGGATGGCTCGCTCCAAATGGCTCTCCTCGAAGATCGGCTGCGTGTAGATCAGGTGCGCGCCCGCCTCGACTTTGCGCCTCAAGCGGTCTGCCTCTTGCTGAAAGTCGGGCGCGAGCGGATTGAACGCGACAGCAATCGTGAAGGCGCACTTGCGGCGCACGGTGTTCCCTGCAAGGTCGATCCCTTCATTGAACCGTGAGAGCACGCGCACCAACCCGACCGAGTCGATGTCGAAAACGCTCGTTGCGGCTGGGAAGTCGCCGATGTTTGCCGGATCGCCGGTTATCGGCAGCACGTTGCGAAGCCCGAGCGCATGCGCCGCGAGCAGGTCCGCCTGCAGCGCGAGCAGGTTCCGATCGCGGCAAGCGACGTGCATCATCGCCTCGATCCCCGCTTGCTGCTGGATGAGGTGACAGACGGCGAGCGGAGCCATGCGCAGCCGCGCACGCGCGCCGTCGCTGATGTCGATCATGTCGGCGCCCTTCTCTTTGAGCGCGACGGCGCCCTCGAGTACGCGAGAGGTGTCAAGCCCTCGCGGCAAGTCGAGCTCGACCGTGATGACGAACTTCTTGCCGAGTTTACGGCTCAGTTCGCTCGGCTCAGACTCCGGCACCTCTTCCGCCTTCTCCTGCGTTGCGGACGCGCCAAAGGTGCGCGCCAACGGCTTCTTATCGCTCAGCGCGTCCGCCAGCGCGGCGATATGAGCCGGCAGAATGCCGCAGCAGCCGCCGATGAGGTTCGCGCCTGCATCCACCAGGCGCGCCGCTGCCCGCGCGAAGTACTCGGGGGTCGTGTCGTAGAGCACTTCCTTGCCGACGGTCTGCGGTAGACCCGGCGTGGGCATCGCGAGAATTGGGAAGTCGCCCGCTTGAGCCATCCAGCGCACGACGTCGTACATCCTCTGCGGGCCCACGACGCAGTTCGCGCCGACGACATCGGCGCCCATCTCTCGAATTCGCCTCGCCACGCGCATGGGGTAGCCCTCCGCCAGCGTTTGACCATCCTCAATGAACGCTTTCGACGCGATGATGGGCAAGTTGGAGTGTCGCCTTACGGCGGCGACGGCTATTTCCAATTCGTTGAGGTCGGCAAACGTTTCGAGGATGATGCCGTCAACGCCCACGTCGAGGAGCGCCTTCACCTGGATGTCGAACTCTTTGTCCGCCTCCTCAGCCTCGAGCATTCCCATCGGCACGAGCGGCTTGCCCACCGGGCCGATTGCGCCTACGACGAATGCGCCGTCGGCAACATCCTTCGCAAGACGCGCGCCCTCTCGAACGATTTCCGCGACATCGTAAGCCGGCTCGCGGTGCGGCAGTCGGAAGCGGCTGATTCCATACGTGTTCGTCTCGATGATATCCGCGCCTGCTTCCACATACTCGGCATGCACCTTGTGTACCAATTGCGGCTCTTCAACGTTGGCAAGGGCAGGCAGGCGCTCATCCCACCCAAGCGCGCGCATCCTGGTGCCGATTGCACCGTCAACGACGAGAACGCGCTCGCGAGCCGCTTCGACAAACCGCATGCCGGTTAGGTGATCTCCCGAACGAGGTTCTTCTCGGCGTAGGCGCGCTTGCTCACCTCTCGCGCCAGTTCGCCTGCGATCCGCTGGAACACCTTCGCCGTTGGGGAGTCGGGATCGGAGACGACGACGGGCACTCCTTGATCGCCCGTGGCGCTGACGGCCGGGTCGAGCGGTATCTTCCCGAGGAGCGGCGCTCGGAACCGCTTGGCGACTTCCTCGCCCTTGCCCGCGCCGAAGACCTCCGTCTCCTGACCGCAGTGGGGGCAGAGGAAGGTGCTCATGTTCTCAACGATTCCGAGGAGCGAAGTATCCATCCTCTTGAACAACTCGACCGAGTGTCCTGCGATCTGAGACGCGACATCGTGCGGTGTAACGACGAGCACCACACCGGTGAGCGGCACAAGTTGCGCGAGCGACATCGGCGCGTCGCCCGTGCCGGGCGGCAGGTCAACGACGAGGTAGTCCAACTCGCCCCAGTGTACGTCAGCGAGCAACTGCTTGACCGTTCCGGCGACCATCGGCCCGCGCCACAGCACGGCCTGTCCTTCCTCGAGCAAGAAGCCGAGCGACATCACCTTCAATCCGAATCGTTGAATGGGGACGATGCGCCCCTCTTCGACCATTGGGCGCTCATCCCGGCAGCCGAGTAGCAGCGGGATAGTTGGGCCATAGACATCGGCGTCCATCAAGCCAACGGAAGCCCCCGTCTCGCGCAATGCGACGGCGAGGTTCGCCGCGACGGTGCTCTTGCCGACGCCGCCCTTGCCGCTTGCGACGGCAATGACGTTTCTCACGCCGGGCAACATATCCACCTCTTCGTTGGTTTGGCGCACCTGGGCGGTCATCTCGACGACGACAGCCTCGACGCCGTCCAGGCTGCGGATGACGTGATCGCATTGCGCTTGGAGTTCATCCTTGACTGGGCACGCGGGCGTCGTCAGCTCGACCTTGGCGTACACAGATGCGCCTTCGATGCGGACCTCCTTGACGAACCCGAGCGTGACGATGTCGCGTCTCAGGTCGGGGTCTTGCACTTGGCGCAGCGCTTCGAGGACGGCTTCCTCGGAAAGTTGTGGCATGATTGGCGCATTCTACCGGTTGCGCGTTACCCGACTCTGTCAGGCACTTCGCCCGGCTCTTGCGTGCCTTCGCCCTTGCCGTCGCCACCGGGTCGCTCCTCGTCTCCGTCGCGCTGTTTCAGCAATCGTCCAGTAACGGCACGCATCCCGCCACCGATGTGGCGCGAGAGGTCGTCGAAGATGGTGTAACTGCAAGGAATGACGAACAGCGTCAGCAGCGTGGAGAGGCTCATCCCGCCGATGATGATAACGCCGAGCGGCGACCGGAACTCGGAGCCTCGACCAAGCGACACCGCGAGCGGCAGCATCGCGAGGATGAGTGCAAGTGTCGTCATCAGAATCGGTCGCATTCTTGTTCGCCCGGATTCAAGCAACGCCTCGTGCCGACTCAGTCCCCTCGCTCGGAGCGTGTTGGCGAAGTCCACAAGCAAAATGGCGTTCTTGCCCACCAAGCCGATGAGCATGATGACCGCGATGAACCCGACGATGTCGAAAGGCTTGCCTGTGATCATCAGAGCCAGCAGCGCGCCGACCATCGCTTGCGGCTGCGCCAACTGAATGATGAACGGATAGAGGATGTTGTCGAACAGCGCGGCAAGCACCATGAACACGAAGATGATGGCGAGGAGGAACGCGACCGCCATGTGCCCCTGCTCGTTTTGCTGCGCCTGGTTCTGACCCAGCTCCTGCCACACGACGCCTTCGCCGAGGTCGGTGTTTCGCAGAATCTCTCGCAGCTGCGCGCCTGTCGAGCCAGCCACATAGCCGGGTAGCAGATAGCCGTAGGCGGTAACTTGACGCTGGCGGTCCAGCCGCTCGACCTTGTCTTGCTTGACGGTGCGCTGTATCTGCGCCACTTCGCTCAGGAGCACCGGGCGTCCTTGACGGAACGTTATCGGGACGTTGTCGAGTTCGCTCACCTGCTTGCGCGTATCGTCACTCAGGTTGATGCGGATGTCGTACTCTCTGCCCGCCTCGCGGTACTTCGCGTCGGTGTTGCCCTCGTAGAGGACGCGCAGCACCGCGCCCATCTGAGCGACAGAGAGGTCGTTGTCAGCCAACTTCGTGCGGTCGGGGATCACCGAGAGTTCCGGCTTGCCCGGCTTCGACGATAGGCCGACATTGACCACGCCCTCAAGGCCACGGAGCACTTCCGCCACCTTCTCGGCGGCGGGCAGGGCGTTCGCAGGGTCGAGGCTGCGCACAGCGACCTGAATGTCTCCACCAGGCCCGAAGTTGCCTTGACCATACACGACAATCTCGGCACCCGGCACCTTGCCGATGCGCTGCATCAACTCCGTCTGAATCGTGGTTTGCTTGCGAGTGCGAAGGCTCTCGTCATGCGCCTTCCAGAACTCGATCGTGTCGAGCAGGGCGCGCTTTGGTTTAAGTGAAACTGAGAGGCTGGCATATTGCGAACCCGTGTTCCCCACACCGAACCCGCCGGAAGACTGCCGACCGACGATGGACGTCACGTAGTCCACCTCGGGGATGCCCATCGCTGCCTCCTCGACGCGCTCGACCACAGCGAGGGTGCGATCCAGCGATGACCCTGGAGCAAGCGTCACGTCCACCTGGATCAGCCCGGACTCGACATTCGGGAAGAAGGTGAACTGGAACAGCGGCGCACCCTTGATGCCGGCGAGGAAATGCCCGATCGCTCCCGCCCCCGCCATCGCGAATGCGAAGACGGCGGCGCCCACAAGGTTCGCTCGCAAGCGGCGCGCGCGGTTCGACCCGAAGAGCGACACACCGAGGGCGATGGCGAAGCCAAAAACCAGGAAGACGCGCGCCGGCGTAATCGCATCGGTGTAACTCGGCATGAAGCTGCCGACGATGGCGAGAATGACGCCCACGAGCGCGCCGACGCCGATCCAGATGACCCACCACCGGTGGCGCAATCCCCAGTCAAGCGCAGACTTGTAGCCGTCCGCGAAGGCGTGAAGTCGCCGCTCGAACCAACCGGAGAACCCACGCTCAGGCTCGCGGTACTCGTTCTCGCGGTACCACCGGCTCGCAAGCATCGGCGTCAGGGTAAAGGAGACGAACAGAGAGAACAGCGTCGCCGCCACTACCGTCAGGGCGAACGGTCGCATGAACTGCCCCACGATCCCGCCCATGAGCGCGATCGGGATGAACACCACAACATCCACGAGAGTGATCGAGACGGCGGCAAGGCCGATCTCCATGCGCCCGTTGAACGCTGCGTCGGCGGGCGCCTCGCCCATCGTCAGGTGCCGATAGGTGTTCTCCAGCACCACGATGGCGTCGTCAACGAGGATGCCGATCGCTAGAGACAGGCCGAGCATCGTCATCGTGTTCAGCGTGAAGCCGAGCGCGGCAATCACGGCGAACGCGGCGAACAGCGACGTCGGTATCGCCAGCGCGACGATCAATGTGCCGCGGAAGTTGTGTAGAAAGATGTAGATGATGAGTACGACCAGCCCGATGCCGAAGACGAGCGCGATGTACAGGTCTTCGAGCGATTCGTTCACGCGGTCCGCGCTCTTCATCGTCGGCGTGAAGCTCACGGGGTACACCTGCTCCAGTTCATCGAGAGCCTTGAGCACGTTCTCGGTGATGGCAACGGTGTTCCCCTCGCGTGTCTTTTGGACCGTCATCACTACGGCGTCGCGACCGTTGATGCGGCTGATCTCAGTGCGCTCGGCGGGACCGTCGGTAACGGTAGCGATGTCCTTCAGGCGGACGATCGCTGGGGGGGTGTTCGGATTCTGTCGGTCGGTGATCGGGATGACGAGGTTGCGAAGTTCCTCGACGGTATTGAACTCGCCGCTCATGCGGACTCCCACCTCGCTGCTTCCTCGCTCAATGCGGCCGCTCGGCACGTCCAGTGTAGAGCCGGCAACCGCGTCGAGCGCCTCGCGGATACCCAGGCCGTAACTGATCAGCCGCTGGTGATCCACAGCGACGCGAATCTCGCGCACCTGGCCCCCTCGGACGGAGATATCAGCGACACCTTCGATTCGCGCAAGCCGTGCCCGAATCCTGTCGTCCACCAGGTCTCGCAACTGCAACGAAGAAAGAGTGTCGCTCTCGACGGCGATCGAGAGAATCGGCAGCGCGGCGATGTTCGCCTTGCTCGCAGCGGGGCGCTCGGCGTCGAGCGGCAAGCGCCCAACTATCGAGTTCACCTTCGAGGTCACCTCCTGGAGAGCAACGTCGGAGTCAATACCCAGCTCGAACTCGATGGAGACGACGCTCAAGCCCTCCAGCGATGTGGACTGAATCTGCTTGACTCCCTCGACGCTCGTCACCGCGTCTTCGATCTGCTTCGTCACAAGCGTCTCGATCTCCTCAGGGCCCGCGCCTGGATACGCCGTCGTAACGGTCACGAAGGGGAAGTCCACCTCGGGGTTCTGCTCGCGCGGCATGCTCCGCAAGCCGAGGTAACCCAGCACGAGCATGGCGAGCATCGCCATGAGCACCCACACCGGCCGACGAATCGCGGCAAGCGTCAGATTCACTGCTGTTGCTCCGCCTCCCTCGCCACGCGGACCTTGGACTCAGGAAGCAACTTCTCCTTTCCGTCGAGCACCACCTCGTCTTGCTCGGAGATCCCGCTCACTCGAACGATCGAGTCGGCGGTCTCCGCGACCTGCACCTCGACCTTCTCAACGCCGTCGGAACCGTTGCGAATCCAAACGTAGGTCTTGTCTCCCTCTCGAACGATCGTCTCGGCAGGCAGCACCAGACTGCCGGGCAAGAGATCCAACTCGATCCGCCCGCGAGCGAACATGCCCGGCCGTAGAATCTGCCCGGGGTCGGCGATGCCGACGCGCACGCTAAACACGCGGCCCAATTCGCTGCCCACCGGATTCAGCGCGATGACCGTGCCCTCGAACTGCCGGTCGCGCACCGCGTCCGCCGTAATCACTACGCGCTGCCCTTCTTTCACTCGCACGATGTCCGTCTCGGAGACTTGCGCGTCGAAGTACACACCCTGCAGGCCGACGATGGTTGCGATTGGCGTTCCGGGTGCTACAACCTGGCCAACTTGCGCAGGCTTGCCCGTAACGTATCCAGCGAACGGAGCGATGACCGCCGCATCGGCGAGTCCGGATTCAGCCAAGCGTAGGGCTGCCCGTGCCTGGGCAACGGCCGCCTCCGCCTGGTCGAGTTGTCGGCGACGAACGGCGTCCATCGTACGGCTGGCTCGCGCGCTGCGCAATGCCTCCTCCGCCTGTCGCACGGCTTGTTCTGCCTGGCGAATCTCTTCGGGTCGGGTTCCTTCGAGAAGAAGGTTGTAAGCCTCGACTGCCTGCTGGTAACCCGCAAGCGCTTGGTCATGGATAGCCTGCGCGGCGTCGAGGTCAGCCTTTGCGACCGCCTCCTGTTCATACAGGCGTCGGACGCGGTCCAGGTCAGCCTTCGCCTTGTCGAGTTGAGCCTTCGCTTGATTGACGCGCGCCTTTGCCTGCTCCTTCTCCTGCGTGCGCGCTCCCGCCCGCGCGAGGTCGAGCCGCGCCTTTGCCGACTCCAATTGCGCCTCTGCCTGGCGGACGGCTGCTTCGGTCTGTTCCGGCGTCATCGCAACCTGCAGTTCAGCCTCGGAGCGTCGCGCCAACGCCTGTTGCAGCGCGGCGCGAGCCTGCTCCACCTGTAGCCGCAGGTCGGTTGTCTCGACTTGGGCGATGACCTGGCCGGCCCTGACCGCCGAGCCGTCTCGAACACTCACGCTGACCAGGCGCCCTCCCACCTTCGCGCCAACCTGGACAAAGTCGAGCGAGTCGAGAGAGCCCGACACCTCGAGGGTCTCGGTTACATCGCGGCGCTCCGGCCTGACGACGGTCACAGGGATCGTCGTGTCGGCGAGCATCTCCGCTTGCGCCTTGGCGTTCTGCTGAGCCTCACGGTCAGCGCAGCCGAACACCAGCGCACCGAGCGGCAGCAGCAGAATCAAGCGCTTCCACGAGCGATTCGCGTTATTCGCTTCATCGGGTTGTGTCTTCATGGCAGTTCCTCCTTGCCGACTGCGCGCTGCAGCCGTGCATAGGCTTTCCAGTAATCATAAAGCGCGGTGACGTGCGAAGCGCGGGCGCGTGCGAGCGAAACCGTCGCGTCGGAGACCTCCAGCGGTGTGCCGACGCCACCCGAGTAGCGCACTTGCGCCAAGCGATGCGCCTCTCGGGCGAACTCCACGCCCTTGGCGGCCGTTTCCACAGCCTCCTTCGCGGCGACGACGTCCAGCCAGGCTTGCCGAACCTCCAACTCAACGCCGAGTTTCACTTGCTCAAGGGCGATGCGCGCCTGCTCTTCATCCTGCTTCGCTTGATCAACAACGGAGCGGACGCGGCCCGAGTCGAAGATCGGAACGCTGAGCACGGCGGTCGCGGAGACGGTGTCTCGCTCGCTGCCGAAGCCTCGCGCTTGGGGGTCGCGGCTGACGGTCGCCGTGATGTTCAACTCGGGCAGGAGTTGTCTCTCCCTGGCTCGCCGGATGCTCTCCTGAAGCGCGAGAGCGTGCTGAGCCGCGAGAACCTCAGGGCGTGCACTCTTTGCAGCCACCAGCAACGTCTCCAGTGCGGGTGGATCTTGCGGTGCCGTGTCGGGGGGAACGAGTGACACGGGCGCGCCCGTGTCGCGCGACAAAGTGTGGTTGAAGGAAGCCTTCGCCAGCGCGAGGCCGTTCCCGGCCTGGATGCGCTCCTGCTCCGCCGCCTTTAGCTCCGACTCGAACCGCAGGACATCGAACCGCGGCACGACCCCAGCTCCGAAGCGAACGTTGGCCACGCGCAACGCTTCCTGTGCGTTCGCCACTCGCTCATCAGCAACGCCGACCAGCTCGTGCGCGACGAACACGTTGAAGAAGGCAACCTTCGCGTCGAGCGCTACGTTGTTCATCGCCGCGTGAAGAAGCGCCTCCGTGGCGTCAACTTGCGCCCTCGCCCCTCGGATGCCCCAGCCGAAGATGCCGCTCACGTCCACGGCTTGCCGCAAGTTCAGCGACAGGTTCGAACGGTCAATCGGCCGGACGACGATAGGCGGCTGCATCGGGTCGAACTGCACCGTTACGTCGTTCGTGAATCGGGTGTAGGTGGCGTCGAAGGTGAGGTTTGGCAGCGTCTGGGCGATTGCCTGGCGCCGGGCGCCCTTTGCCCGCTCGACGTCGGCTTCGGCTCGCTGCACGGCGAAGGCGTTCGCCTGAGCGGTGCGTACGGCGTCGTCGAGGGTCATCCCTCGTTGCGCAGGCTCCGGCTGCTGAAGGGCGGCAGGCACGAGCGCGAGGGGGAAGAGAAAGAGTGGCATCATTGCGATTTCGACCTCCTAACCGGTTGGCCCTTGGGCTTGCGCCTCGCGGGCGCCTTTGCGGCGCGAACACCATTGAGAACTGTCCTGACGACCTCCAGGACCGCGCTCTCCGGCAGGTTCCAGAGGCTGAATGCAGCGGTGGAGTGCAACAGCAGGCGCGCGACGACGTTGGTGTCGTGCGGGCGCAACTCCCCACGCTTGACGTACTCCTGGAGCACCGCGCCGAGGTGTTCCGAGCCGTGACGAAGCACATCGCCCCACCGCTTGTTCACAGCCCCGTTGAGCACCGCTTCGCTGATGAACACGCGCATGAGCGCCTCGTTTCGGTTGAAGACGTGGTAAATGGCGAGAAGCGCGCGCTCCAGCGCGCGCTCGATCGGCTCGGTCGGCTCTGTCTCGGCGGCACAGCACAACTCCGGTACGAACGCATACCGTTCGAGGGTTGCAAACAGCAAGTCCTCTTTAGACTCGAAGTAGTGGTACAGAAGACCTGGGGCGACTCCGGCGCGTTGGGCTATCTCCTTGACGGAAGCGCCTTCGAACCCCTTCTCGCTAAACACTGCGAGGGCGCCGGCGAGAATCTCATCCCTGCGCTCCTCGGCTCGCGCCGCAGCGGTCGGCTTGTCGGTTTGTGCCATTGATTGAACGTTCAATCTACCGCATGGTCGAGCCGCTTGTCAAGCCGACTGGACAAATGCCAGCATCAGCCCGCGCCCTTCGCCCGTCTACACCAGTAGCAATGTTCGAACTCCAGCAAAACGACGAGCACCGACCCGAGCATGGAAGCCTCTTCCCCGTGCGCGCAAGGATCAAGGTCATCGGCATCGGCGGCGGCGGCTGCAACGCCGTCAACCGCATGATCGCCGAGCGCGTTCAGGGCGTCGAGTTCATCGCTATGAACACGGACGCGCAAGCGCTCGCGGTATCCAAAGCCGCCCGCCGAGTCCAACTCGGCGAGTCGGCGACCAAAGGTTTGGGCAGCGGCGGCGACCCCGAGGTAGGGCGCGCTGCCGCCGAGGAAAGCGGAGAGACGATCCGCCGATCCGTCGCTGATGCGGACATGGTGTTCATCGCCGCCGGTCTGGGTGGGGGAACCGGCACCGGCGGAGCGCCGCTGGTTGCCCGAGCGGCGCGCGAGGTGGGCGCATTGACCGTCGCGGTGGTCACGAAGCCGTTCCTGTTTGAAGGCCCGCGCCGCAAGCGGGTCGCCGAGGAGGGCGCCGCTCGCATCACCGAGTTCGCCGACACCATCATCACCGTTCCCAACGACCGCCTGCTCGAGATCTCAGAGCGGCGCACGACGCTCCAGGAGGCGTTCGCGGCAGCCGATGACGTGCTTCGCCAGGGCGTGCAGGGCATCAGCGACATCATCCTGCAGCCGGGAATCATCAACGTAGACTTCGCGGATGTGCGCGCCGTCATGAAGGACGCCGGCTCCGCCATGATGGGCCTCGGCAGAGCAAGCGGCCAGGGGGCGGCTCGCGTCGCCGCTGAGAAGGCTGCCAACTCGCCGCTCCTTGAGAGGAACATCCAGGGGGCGCGGCGCCTGCTCGTGAACATCGAGTCCGGTTCCTCCCTGGCGCTCAACGACATCCACGAGGCGATGGAGTACCTGGTGCAGTTCACAGAGCCGGATGATGCGGACGTCATCGTCGGGCACGTGCTCCGGCACGACCTCGGCGACGAGGTGATGATCACTCTGATGGCGGCGTGCGTGGACAAGCCCTCGGCGCGGCCTGCCGCTCAGGCGGCGGTCGAGCAGTTCGAGCCACTCGAAGGCCCGCTGCCGACGGCGGAGGAAGAATCCGATTTGGCGCTCGACATCCCCACGTTCCTCAGAAGACAAAGACAGGGCGAAACGTAGGGCTTTCGTCCCACCTCCGCGGGGTCGGACCTGCCATCCGACCCCTTTTCTGCAACTCGTGGGGCAGGCGTCAGGTATGAACCATCGCAACGCGCCCCATGGAAACGTACGAGTGGTACTACGTCGGTCAATTCGGTCAACTTGGACCGCTGAGTCTTGGGCAGGTCCAAGACCTGGTTGACGGCGGAGTCATCACAGCCGAGACCTACGTTTGGCGTCCCGGCATGAGGGACTGGACCGAGGCTCGCCGCGTCTCGGACCTCGCACGTCTTATGCGCGCGCCAAGCACGCCGCCGCCGTTCGAGCCTGGCGGCAAAACCACGAAGCGGCGAGAGCGAAGAGAGCTTAGGGAGAGCCGCCGCGCCCTATCGAGTCGCGAGGTTGAACTGGAATCCCCCTACGAAATCGCCAGCCCGCGCAGCCGACTGACTGGGGGCATCCTGCAGTTGCTTCTGCCGGGCGTCGGCAGGATGTATCTCGGCTACGCCGCGATCGGCGTCCTGCAACTCTTCGCCACCGTCTGCACCTGCGGCGTGATGTGGCTCTGGTCGCTCATCGACGGCATTGTCATTCTCGCCGGCGGAGTTGAGTACGACGGGTATGGGCGGGCTCTGACGGATTGATCACCTCGGTGGGGTAAAAACATCCTGACAGGAGGGAGAATCATGCGAAGCACGTCATTCGGGATCGTTCTAACGCTCGGCCTATGCCTCGCCTCGTGCTCGGGCGGAGGCGGCGGAAAGGGTGCCGCAAATTCACAGGGGGAGAAGGCCATGACCTTTCAAGAGGACGTTGAGTTCCTAAAGAAGCACGTCGAGACGATCGTCCTCACCGATGGCTCCGGACCGGCGGTCGCCGTCGTTCCGGACTACCAGTGCCGTGTGATGACGAGCGCTTTCTCGCCGGATCAGCCCGGCATCGGCTGGATCAACTACGACCTCGTCGCCTCCGGAGAGAAGCAGCCGCACATCAACGTGTACGGCGGCGAAGACCGCCTCTGGCTCGGCCCGGAGGGAGGGCAGTTCGCGATTTTCTTCAAGAAGGGCGATCCGTTCACTCTGGAGGCGTGGCAGACGCCGGCGGTCATTGACACGGAGCCATTCGATGTGGTTACGGCGACGGAAATCTCCGTCGCGTGCACGAAGACGGCGTCGCTCGTGAACTACTCGGGCACCCGCTTCGACTTCCGCCTCGACCGGACCGTGCGCTTCCTTAGCCCAGGCAGCGTGGGCACCATCCTCGGCGTCAGCATCCCCGAAGGGGTGAAGGTTGTCGCGTACGAAACAGAGAACACGATAACCAACATTGGGAAACAACCTTGGACGAAGGAGGGCGGACTCCTGTCCATCTGGATTCTTGGCATGTACAAGCACTCCCCGACGACCACCGTGGTAATCCCGTTCCGCGAAGGGACCGACGAGGAGCTTGGCGCTGTGGTGAATGACGAGTACTTCGGCAAGGTCCCCGCGGACCGCCTGAAGGTTGTCGGGAACCTCATTCTGTTCAAGGCGGATGGCCAGTACCGCAGCAAAATCGGCGTGCCGCCCGAGCGCGCGCTACCCATCATCGGAAGCTACGATCCCGCGCGCGAGTTGCTTACCATCGTCTCGTACTCGCTTCCACGCGGTGCGAGCGACTACGTCAACTCGATGTGGGAGATTCAGGATGACCCGTTTGGTGGTGACGTCGTCAACAGTTACAACGACGGCCCACCAGAACCGGGGAAGCCCCCGCTGGGACCCTTCTATGAACTGGAGACCTCTTCCCCCGCCGCCGCGCTTGAGCCAAATCGCTCGCTTACGCACATGCATCAGACCTTCCACTTCACCGGCAGCAAAGAAGCGCTGCAGAGTATCGCTCAGGAGTTGCTCGGCGCCGACCTCGACCAGGTGGCAGGCGCCTTCAAGTAGCCTCGCCCACGGCGGGGCGCCCGGAAGCCCCGGGACGCGGTATCCTTGCCGGCGATGATTACCCTCTGCATCGCCGCAGCGTTCGCCCAGGCGGCAGCGGTTGCCGACCAGGGCGCGTATCTCACGTACCAAGCGGGTGTCGCCGTCGCGCGAGAAGGGTTCCGAATCCTCGACACCGGCAAGAGCAGCGCGATCATCACGAGGGGCGAGACCTCGCCCGAGAAGCCCGAGAACCTTCTGATGAAGGTTGAAGCGCAGACGAAAAACGGCACGCTCAGTTCCGCGGTGCTCAACTTCGGCGGGGGCAAGACGCTCGAAGTGGCAGTCGGGGATGGCGTTGTTACGATGTCGGACGGCACCGAGGTGGAGTTCGACACAGGCCGCCCGCTCTATCTCGCCGAGAACCTGGTGTGGCACACCTTGCGCTACATCTTTCGGGACATCCCGAAGGACGCCGACCACGCCGAGCCACAAATCCTCGTGCCGACACAACGCCTGGTACTCACGATGACTCTCTCCAACAAGCGCGTCCGCGACGACGGCATGGTCGAGTGGACTGCGACGACCGCGGGCGTTCAACAGACGTTTGTCGTGGACAGCCAGGGCAACGTGCTGCACATCTCCATTCCAAGCCAACGCGCACAAGTCGTTCGAAAGGGGCACGAGAGCCTGATGAGCGCGCAGCCCACACCCGACCCGATGGAACTGAAGCCAAACGCGTCGAAATACACCGAGCGAGAGGTTGAGGTGATGACAGCGGCGAACGTGTACCTCAAGGGCACGCTGACCGTTCCCAACAGCCCCGGGCTAAAGCCCGCGGTGCTACTCATCTCAGGCTCAGGCCCGCAAGACCGCGACTGGAACACGCCACCGGTTCTGACGGCTTCGCTCGCCGTCCAGATTGCTGACCGCCTCGCCGCAGAAGGGTGCGTCGTGTTGCGAACGGACGACCGAGGAGTCGGCGGCTCGACCGGCAACCTCAGCACCGCGACGCTCTCCGCCCTGGTAACGGACGCGGAGCGCCTCGGCGACTATCTGAAGGCGCTACCGGAGGTCGACCCATTCAAAGTCGTCGTGCTCGGGCACAGTGAGGGCGGAGTCATCGCGCCGATGGTCGCCGCGAGCGACCCGACCATCGCCGGCGTGATCATTCTCGCGGGCACGAGCAGACCGCTTGATGAGATTGTCATCGAGCAGTTGAAGGCGCAGGAGACCGATGAGCGCCTCCCTCAACCCGTCCGTGAAGAAGCGGCGCGCATTCTCCCTCTCATGACCGAGACGATCGCTCGCGCGAAGGCGGGCGAGCGCGGGGTGGTGAACGGCATGAACCTCGCCTGGCTCCGCGAGCACATGAAGCACGACCCACGGCAAACAATTGCCAGGCTCCGATGCCCTATCCTTATCGTTCAAGGGGAGGACGACCTGAAGGTGCTGCCGAGAAACGCGACCGAGTTGCATCATGCGGCTGAGGCAGCGGGAAACAAAGACGTTACGCTCGAGATGATTCCGGGCCTAACGCACCTCTTCACCCAGTTCCCGTTCGGCAACCCCGAGTACGACCCCGCGACGCCGGAGCGCATAAGCCCCCGCGTGCTCGATGCCCTCACCTCGTGGCTCCGAGAGCGGTTCTTGAAAGACTCACTCCACCGCGTCGCTCGGGCTGCGCAGCGGTGCTCCTGTTGAGCGCGGATTTACTGACGAGCACGATGGGCGCACGCGACCCGGTTTCTCAGGCACGCTCGCCGTCCCAGCTGCGGAGGGAGGGGCCGCGCCGGTGAAAAGCCCGCTCACACAACGGTTTGAGACCCTCAAGGAACGCAGCGAGAGGGCGCTCGTGTGCTTCGTTACGGCGGGCGACCCCTCGCTCGACGCCCTGCCCGACATTCTCACCACGCTCGCCGAGGCGGGCAGCGATGTGATTGAAGTCGGCATCCCTTTCAGCGACCCGATAGCCGATGGGCCAACCATCCAAGCGAGCAGCCAACGGGCGCTTGACCGAGGAGTGACGCCGGACGCCATCCTCGAAGCGATCGCGCCGGTCGCGCCTTCCGTTCCGCCGATCGTGTTGATGGGCTACACCAACACGGCGATGCGCCAGGGCTTCGAGGGATTCGCGCGGCGCGCAAAGGGCGCCGGTGCGAGCGGCGTCATCCTCAGCGACATGATCCCGGAGGAGGCTGACGACTGGCGCAAGGCGGCTGCAGCCAACGGCTTAGACACAATCTTCCTGGTTGCGCCGACAAGTACGCAGGAGCGCATTCGCCTGGCAACGGAGTGCTCAACCGGGTTCGTCTACTGCGTATCGAGAACAGGCGTTACGGGCGCGGCGAGCGAGGTGCCGCCTGAGGTGGTAGAGGTCGTGCGAACCGTGAACAGCGCGAGCGACTTGCCGGTGTGCGTCGGCTTCGGCATATCGAAACCGGAGCACGTGGCGATGGTTGTCGAGGTCGCGGACGGAGCGGTCGTCGGCAGCGCCCTGGTTGACCTGCTCGCGACGCAGTGGCAGGACGGCAAGGGCGCACGCGAGGTCGCCCAGTTCGTGTCGTCGCTCAAAGCCGCGACGGTACAGCGAGCGTGAGCGCCTCGTGAACACCAAGCGCCACCGGAAGGAGCGGCTCGCGGGGACGCTCGCCCTCCCTTCAACATCAGGGAGCGTGAGTGTCTAGCGAACACCAGCCAACACCCACAGGATCTCGAATCACAAGTCCACCACGAACCCCCACTCCTCATACGTATCCGCGTCGCGAATCCAGCGATCGCCGATCGGTCTCGCTCCATAGCGAACGTACATCTGGTGCGCCGTCTCCAGTTCTTTGTCCGACCAGATGAGCATCTGCCTGAACTCTCTCTCGCCCGCGGCAGCCACGACATGCTCGAGGAGCCGCTTGCCCCAGCCCTGACCGCGCACGGTCTTGAGCAAATAGAGCCTCATTAACTCGCACACCCCGTGTGAACGAGGCAGGTACCCCGCCGTACCGACGACCGCCTCGCCGTCCACAAGAACCCAGAACTCGCCGCCGACGTCGAAGTAGTGCCGCTGGATATCGGTGAGATCGCGGTTATAGTATCCCGGGTCCCAGGCGAAGCCGTACTCGTCCCAAACGGACTTGACGACCGCTTGAATCTGCTCCTCGTCTCCCTTCTCGGCGCGCCGTATCCGCAGGTGCGACACGGTTCGCATTCTACACGCGATTGCCGAAGGTAACCTTCGCGCGATGCGAGTGCTGCTCGTCGGGGCGACCGGTTTGCTTGGCTCGGAGGTCCATGCGGAACTCCGGGCGAGGGGCCACGAAGTGGACGCGCCGGAGAGCGACGAACTGGACATCACCGACGACCGCTTGATCTCCGCATACTTCCTCGGTGCAAAGGTGGACTGGATGGTCAACTGCGCCGCGTACACCGCCGTTGACCAAGCCGAAGACGAGCCGGATCGCGCGCGCCTCTTGAACGCCTACGGGCCGATGCTCCTCGCGCGCGTTACAACCTATCTACCCGTGCGCATGCTGCACGTCAGCACAGACTTCGTCTTCGACGGGGAGAAGGGCGAGCCGTATCTCGAAACGGATGAAACGAACCCGCTGTGCGTCTATGCCAAGACGAAACTGGAGGGCGAAACCCACGTGCTGGGCGAGAACCCCGACAACATCGTGGTAAGGACCGCCTGGCTCTTCGGTGAGCGCGGAAACTGCTTCCCCGCAACCATCCTTCGCATGGCGAGGGAGGGCGAGAAGGAGATTCGAGTCGTCTCCGACCAACGCGGGAGCCCGACCTATGCGGCGGACCTCGCCTCGGCAATCGCGAACCTCATCGAGGCGAACGCGCCGGGCGGCGTTTACCACGTTGTGAACTCCGGCGAGGCGACATGGTACGACCTCGCTGTCGAGACGCTTGCCGCAGCAGGCATCTCATCGCCGGTCGCGCCCATATCTTCCGAGGAGTGGCCGACGAAAGCGCAACGCCCGGCATACTCCGTGCTGGCGACGGAACGGTACCGCAGCCTGGGCTTCCCCGCTCTGCCGGATTGGCGGGATGGCGTGCGGCGCTTGGCTGAGGCCCTCACGACAGCGGAGCAGCGCGACTAGCCGCCCTGCCTTGAGAACCGAATGGGGAGCAACTGGTCAAAGACGAGCAGCTTCTCGTTGCCCGCGGCATCCACAAGGAACACTTCCACTTCCTGAGGGAGTTGCACGAACTCCGACAGCGCCTGAAGGCACGAGCCGCACGGCGGGGCGCCGTCCGCGGTGGCAACCGCCACTGCGAGAATCCTTCGACCGCCGGCGCGCACCATTGCCGCCAGCGCGTTTACTTCGGCACACGTGCCGACGGGTGACGCGGCGTTCTCAACGTTGCAGCCGGTATGCACCTGACCGTTGTCGTCCAGTATTGCCGCACCGACCGCGTAGCCTGAGTACGGGCAGTAAGCAGCGGCTCTCGCCTCGATTGCGTCTTCCCAAAGTGGTCTCTTCATCATCCGAAATGTACCACCGTTACGCCGTCGCCGCCACTTGAGGGCGGAGCGTCGTGGAACTCCTTCACATCCTTTCTGGCTGCGAGGCACTCGCGCACCAGCCTCCTAAGCACGCCGTCCCCGCGCCCATGAACGATACGCACGCTCTCGATGCCTGCGAGCACGACGTCGTCGAGGTACTCCTCCAGCGCTTCGAGCGCCAGCTCCGCCCGCATCTTTCGGATCACCAACTCCGGGTTGATGGTCTCAGCCCTTCGACGAGCGATGCTTGCGGAAGCGGACGAGGGTTTCCCCTGTGTCGGCGGGGCAGCCGCCGTCTCCAATCGCGAAAGCGGGACGGTGAACCGCTTCCCCGCGATGAGTACGACCGCCTCGTTGCCCTTGATGGACTGCACTTCGCCAACCCTGCCCGTACCACGTATCCGAACTGAGGCGCCCACTTCGAATGCCTCCGGCGGCTCGTCTACCGGCGCAAGGAGCGTTTCGGTCTCTTGCAGGCGCTCGACCACGCGCTTGGCTTCGTGCAGCGCGTCCGTGCGGACGGGGTCGGCGCTGCCGCCTGATTGGCGCTTGGTCTGCTCGAGCAGTTGGCGGTAGGCTTCCCGAGCATCGCGGATCGCCGCCTCCACTTCCTCCTGCAGCCTCTCTCGCAGCCGCGCATACTTCTCCTGCAGTTCCCGCCGCTCTTGCTGAAGCGCTTTCCGCTCGTCCATCACTTCGGCTCTCGTCCGCTCTGCTTCTTCGCGCGCGCGGCGCGCGTCGAGGAGCGCCTGGTCCATCTCTTGGTCGCGGCGCTTGCGCTCGCGCACCTCGTCGCCCATCGCCCCCTCGGCGCGGCGCAAGACCTCGTCGGGAATACCGAACCGTTGCGCAATCTCAACGGCGTGGCTTTGTCCCGATGCGCCGGGAATCAGTCGGTAAGTTGGACGCAGCGTCTCCACGTCGAACTCCATGGCGGCGGGACGGATGCGCCCGCTCTGGTGGGCGAACTCCTTCAATTCACCATAGTGCGTCGTTGCCGCAATGACGACACCGGCGTCGAGCAACGTGTCGAGCACGGCACGAGCGAGCGCTGAGCCTTCCGCTGGGTCGGTACCGGCGCCGACCTCGTCGAGCAAAACGAGCGCACCCTCCCTCGCGTCTCGAAGCATACGCGCGATGTTCTTCAGATGGCCGCTGAAGGTCGAGAGCGATTGCTCGACGGACTGCTCGTCGCCGATGTCCGCGAACACTCCGGTGAACGCCCCGTACTCGACCCGCTCCGCCGGGGGGTGTGCGCCGCAGCCGAGGAGCAGCGCGTAGAGCCCTAACAACTTTAGCGTAACCGTCTTGCCGCCCGTGTTCGGGCCGGTGATGAGCAGCGACCCGCCTGAGCCGCCGACCGAGACCGTCAGGGGCACGGATGTCTCGCGGTCCAGCAGCGGGTGGTGCCCCGCAACCACCGTCAAAGAGTGCCCTTCGCGGATGCGCGGCGTTGCGGCGGAGCGGTCGTTTGCGCTCTTTGCCATCGCAATATGAGCGTCTATTTCGGCGACGGCATCAAGACCGGCGAGAATCTCGTCGGAGTGCTCTCCGATGGCGCCGGAGAGTTCCTTCAGGACACGCTCGACCTCTTCGCGTTCCTCACCCTCTATCTCGCGGAGGCGATTCGACTCGCCGAGAATCGCCTCGGGCTCCACGTAGACCGTTTGACCCGTTGCGCTGGCATCGTGAACGATGCCTTTGACCTTGCCGCGAAAGCCCGACTTGACGGGCACGACGTACCTCCCCTCTCGCACGGTGTACAGCGGCTCCTGGAGGTAGTCGCGCAGGGAGCCGTGCACCAGGGAGTGCAGCCGCTCGGTGATGCGCCTTTGCAGCGTTGCGCGCTGCGCTCGCAAGCGTGAGAGCGCTGGGCTTGCACCGTCGAGCACTTCGCCGTCCTCAGCCACCGACGCCGCGAGGCGCGCCTCGAGTTCCTCAAGCCACGGAATCACCTGTCCGAGCGGGCTTAACATGGGCGCGCTTGCTCGTGAGCGGTCAAGCCATGCGCGAAGGCGCTGCATTCCGCCAAGCGTCTCTGCTACTCGAAACAGTTGCGCACCCGGAACGAGCGCCCCCTTCCCGGCGAGGCGCACGGGTTCGGCAACGTCGCGCACGCTGCCGTAGGGCGGCGGCGGGTCGGCTTCGATGAGTGCGCGCGCCTCCTCGGTCTTGCGCAGCCGCGCCTGGATGAGAGTTGAGTCGAACGTTGGGCTTATGGCGCGCAGATGCGCCACGCCGAGCGTCGTCTCGCACCCGGGCACGAGTTGCTCCAGCGCGCGCCGCAGTTCGAGTACGCTTTCGGCGTGGGAGGAATCCACTCGCTGCATTTTGGCTTGCTTCCACGCCGCCGCCGCGCCGGGGCATGCGCGTGGCGTGCACCTCTGGGATGACCTACGTCGCTAACAGCCGGGACGGCAGGGCGACGGTTCGCTAATAAACCACCTTGTTGAGGGGATACTCGACGATCCCCGTCGCGCCCTTCTCCTTCAGGCGCGGGATGAGGTCGCGCGAGAGCTTCTCGTCCAACACGACCTCGACCGCCTTCCACTCACCGTCGCTGAGGTCGTTGACGGTCGGCTTCTGCAGCGCCGGCAACTCGGCGAGCACGTCGTCCAATCGGCTCACCGGCACGTTCATCTTCAAGCCGACCAACTTGGCAGCGTTCATCGCTCCGGTGAGCAGCACTTCGAGCGCGCGCATCTTTCTCTGCTTCTCAGGGTCGCGCCAGGCGTCATGGTTGGCGATGAACCGCGTGGTGCTGGTGAGAATCACCTCGAGGATGCGCAGGTTGTGAGCGCGCAGGGACGACCCGGTTTCGGTGTTCACAACGATGGCGTCAACCAGGTCCGGCACTTTGACTTCGCACGCTCCCCAACTGAATTCAACCTCCGGCTTGACGCCCTGCTCATGGAAAAACCGCTCGGCGAGTCGGACGTATTCTGTGGCGATGCGCTTCCCTTGCAAATCTCGAACGGACCGAATCGCGCTGTCGTTGTGCACGGCGATGACCACGCGGATCGGGTTCGAGGTCAACTTGCTGTACCGCAGTTCGCAGATTTCGTACACGTCCGCCCCGCAATCAACGACCCAGTCGTGGCCCGTCAGTCCGCAATCAATGACGGCGTCTTGAACGTAGAGCGGGATCTCTTGCGGACGCAGCAGGGTCGGTTCCAGTTCCGGGTCGTCGGAGATCGGCTGATAGTTTCGACCGGTGGAAACGAAGTCGAACCCGGCCTTGGCGAACAGTTCGAATGTGGCGCTTTCGAGGCTACCCTTCGGCAGGCCGATCTTCAGCCTCATTCCTCGCCGTCCTCCGAGCGGTACTCCGCCGTGACGACGGACGAGATGCCGCCCCGAGTGTTGAACTCGCCGCGCACCTCCATCCACCGCGGGCGCAGAACGGACACGAAGTCATCCAGCATCCGGTTGATGACGTCCTCGTAGAAGATGCCGACGTCGCGGAAACTGTGCAGGTACAACTTGAGGCTCTTCAACTCCACGCACAGCGCATCGGGGACATACGAGACGACGATGGTGGCAAAGTCTGGCTGCCCCGTTCGAGGACAGACGCTCGTGAACTCGGGCGCCGTGTGCTCGATCAGGTACTCGCGTTCCGGTTTAGGGTTCGCAAACGTCTCCAACAGGTCGCGGCTCACGACCGGCGATTGTATCCGATTCCGCTACGCGCCTCCCCCCGTGCCGGTCGCCGCGTCCATCTTCTTTGCGATGAGGGCGTCAATGCTGTATGGCCCCATACCGGTAAGGATGAGCGCAATCGCCATCCCTGCTAAGGCGAGCGGAAACTCGAACCCGTTGTTCGCCGCAAACAGACCGTGCGGCAGGTGTACAACCCATATAGCGACGACCATCGTGGCTGCGATACCCATTGCGGCGAACCGCCCGAGCAATCCGACGATGATCCCAATTCCGCCGAGAAACTCCGCTGCAATGGCGCAATACCCCGCCCACGCGGGAATGTTCATCGCAGCGAACCCGTCCAGCGTCTGCTGAATGCCCCCGTCGCCAATCAGGCCCACTTTCTGCATCCCGTGCGCCGTCATGATGACGCCAAGGACGATCCTAAGCACCAACAGCGCGACACCGATGAGAGTTTTGCTTTCCATCATTTCGCCTCCTTGGCAGGTAAGATTACCTGAAGGAGACGACAAAAACGGGACGAACCTCAGCGAATATGTGGCGGATTCTGGCTCGGCTGGGCAATCTTGACCCTCGGTGGCTCTATCTGGCGTTCGTGCTCAGCATCGCCGCAACCGCTGTGCTCCCGATTCCCCTCAGCGTCCGCCTCAGCCCCGAGAGCCGAGCGTACTACGAGGCGATCGAGGGGCTGGACGGCCGGAAGCCTGTGCTTGTACAGGCGGATTGGGACCAAGGCACGGTAGGCGAGCTACGTGCACAGTTCATCAACACGGTGAGGCACCTCTTCCGCAAAAACCTCCGGGTTGTGTTTGTCAGCGGCATCGCCGCGGGCCCCGAGTTCTACGAGCCGGTCGTCGAAGAAATCGCCAAAGAGTACGGGAAGGAGTACGGAAGGGACTGGGTGTCGTTTGGCTACAAACTCGCGGAACCCTACGACATCGCCATTGAAGCGATTGCGAGGGACTTCCGCGCCACCGTGCGCACCGACCGATTGGGCAACCCCCCACAGGCGTATTCGTGGCTGCAAGATACGCGCACCGCGGCGGACTTCGCGCTCGCCGTCTCGATACGATACGACGAGATGCGCGCGTACATCACATACTTCTATGAAGGCGCGGGAACGCCGTACATCGCGGGCGTCGCCACCATTTCAAGCACCCCGCTGTATCCCTTCCTTTCAACGGGCAACATTCGCGGGCTGCTCGTCGGCTCGCGCGGCGGGGGTGAGTATGAGCAGGCGATGGGCAAGCGGGAGTTCGGCACGCGATTCCTCATCGGGCAGTCAGCCGGACACCTGATCGTACTGATTGCTATTGTGCTCGGCAACCTCGGAACCTGGGCAGCGAGGAAGGTGAAGGCAGAGTGATGCCTCTCACCGCGATAACTTGGGAGCGCACCGGAGAGTGGGCTGCCGCGCTGTGCGTAATCGCAGTCTTAACCCTGCTGTGGCGGGAAAACCTGCTCTATCGCGCGGCGGAGCACTTGCTGCTGGGGCTGGCGACCGGCTTCCTCGTTACGGTTACGTGGTTCGAGTTCCTGCGGCCTAAGTGGTGGGAGCCGCTGGCGCAGAGTTGGGCGGCCGGTGACGGAGGAGGCGTTTTCGTCGGGCTGCTCGCACTGACGCTTGGCCTGTGCTGGTACGGAGTGTATCACAAGAAGACCGAGTGGCTGATGCGCCTCGTGCTCGGCGTCGTCATCGGGGCAAGCGCCGGGCAAGCGCTGCGGAATCAGTTCACGCAACAGATGCCCGTCCTTGCCTCCACCTTCCGCAGCCCGGTCGTGATCCGAGAGGGCGGCGTGCACGCGGGGCCGTCGCTGGAAAACGTCATCTTTCTCGTCGCAGTCGCGACGGTGCTGCTGTACTTCTTCTTCACGTTCAAGCAGGACAGCCCTCGCTGGCGACTGATTCGCAGCGTAGGCCGGTTCTGGTTGATGGTCGGGTTCGGCGCCTACTTCGGCAACACGATCATGACGAGACTGGCAGTTTTCATCGAGAGGGTATGGTTCGTTGTGAACGACTTCTTCCTCGGGTTCACAAGATGAGAACGATTCCCGTTATCGAGTGCAGCGGCTCCGTGGCCCTTCGGGATCTCCTCGAGAAGCATCCGGGGGCGAGGCTCGAAGCGTGGCGACCAAGCGACCGACCGCTGATCCGATTTCTTGAAGCCGACATGGAGCGCGAGTTGGATGAGGGCAGCGTGTCGGCGGATGGCTCCTACGGCCTCATCGAACTGATGGACAACAACCCGCTCGTTTGCGCGCAGCGCGCCTCGGTGCCGGGAGCGCTCGCCACGCTGGGGCTCATCTGCCTTGGGCCGCTCGCCCGTGCGGAGATGCTCGCCGAGAAGCCCACCATCGAGCCATCGTTCGGTGCCGATGGAGCGGAGCTGGCCGCAGCCCTTCGACTGGAGGGTTTCGAGGAGGGTGTGCGCTTGCTCCCTTCCGCCGGTGAGCGCGCGGGTCTCCTGTCCGTCCGGTGCACTGCGGCACTGCGCTCACGTTCCGCTGCCGACGTAGGCGAGCTGTTTGCCGAACTCTATGGCAGGTCGTTCTTCGTCCGCCCGGCAAACGTGCTGGGTGAAGAGCAACTTATCGGCTCGCCGTTCGCGACGTACTCTCTCGACGAAGCGCGGCTTGAAGCTGAAGGGACCCTCGAGGTTCGCGCCGCAGCGGACGCCGACGGCAAGTGCGGCGCGGCTCAAATGGTCCACATGTTCAATGTAATGGCGGGATTCGAGGAGGACCTCGGCCTTTCCCGCATCGCGAACGTGGAACAAACACCGTAAGTCGTTCGTTCGAAACCACAGGGACCTGTGCTTCCTACGGCTCAGAGGAGGAATCACAAGAACCATGAAACCGGAACCGTTTAGCGATAGCCACCCGCTCCGACAGATGATACTGCGCCTCGTCCGCGATAGCGTGCGGACTCACGTGGGCGACACGGACGAGGACGCCGAAACGTACATCGCGTCCGTGGTGATGCGCTTCGCCCACGCCGACGCCTCCGTCCTGCGTCAAAGAGACCGCGAGATGGAGGACCTCGCCGAAATGCTTGCCGCCGGCGACATCAGGCTGGCTGCCGAGTCCTTTGATGAAGAACGACGCGCCCACAAGCACATCGGCGACTACCTGCTCTTCTGGGAAGGCGTGTACCCGGAGCACCTCCGCCGCATGCGAAGGCTGGGGAGAGCCGCCGGGTTCGTCAACCCGGTCGCTCAGGGCAGGTCGTCCTACTACGTAGTCAGCACCTTCCGCTTCGGGAAGTATGCGGACGAGGCGGACCTCTTCGAGCGTCTCAGCGAGGGGTTTGCGGACTACCTGCGCGCGCTCCGGTCGCTACGGCGGGAGATTCACGGCGACGACCCGCCCGGCCTGCTCCCGGTTTGATAACAGCCGCGACCGTCAGGTACTTTGCCGCCACATTGGAGAACTCGCCGCGCCATAAACTGGCGTCCCAGGGGCCGGGGATGCTCTCGCCGGTCGAGCTGCTGTCGGTCGTGCTCTCGAAGGACGGGGAGGACGGCTCGGCAACGCTGCACCTCGCGCGCGAACTGCTGCAAAGCGCGTACAGCATCCGCGGCTTGAGCAACCTCTCGCCCGCCCAGCTTAGGGAACTCGGCCTTTCGGAAACGGACGTCTGTCGCTTCAAGGCCGCGTTCGAACTTGGCAGGCGCGCGGACCGAGCCGGCCTGGGCGACCGCCAGGCCTGCAACAAGCCTGAAGACGTGGTGCAACTGTTCGGCTTCCTCGCCGACGAGAAGCGAGAGCACTTCTGCTGTGTGTTGCTTGACACAAAGAACCAGGTGATGAATTGGCTGACGGTTCACATCGGCACCGTTTCATCGTCGGTGGTCGGCGTGCGCGAGTTCTTCCGGCCCGCCCTCCAGCAAGGTGCGACCAGCGTCATCGCCGTTCACAACCACCCCAGCGGCAACCCTGAGCCCAGCCCCGAGGACATCGAGGTCACCCGCGCGCTGGCGGAAGCGGGCAAGATTCTGGAGGTCCCCCTCCTTGACCACGTCATCATTGGAACGACCGAAGACTTCGTGAGCCTGCACCGACTCGGCCATATCGGCTAAAACGGATGCATGCCGGAGAACCTTTCGGAGGTCATTGCCAGCCTGCGCCCTCGAGTGGATAACGTTCACGCCGCGCGCGAAGAGGCGCTGCAAACGGCGCGTACCATCATCCAACGCAGCGCCAAGACGATCAAACATCTTCATCGCGAGCAATTCGACGCAGCCGAGGCGCTGCTTGACGAACTGCGCTCGCTCCTGGGTGAGTACTACCGGATCCTCAGGCCGTTTCCGATGATCTTCTACGCGCCCTACGTGCAGACCGCGGTCAAGGAGTACGTCGAAGCGGTTCTGCTTCACGCTGTGCTCCGGAAGCGCCCCCTGCCGACTCACGAGGAGTTGGACGTCGAGCCGCCTGCCTATCTGAACGGCCTGTGCGAAGCCGCCAGCGAACTGCGGCGCTACGTCCTCGACATCGTCCGGAAGGGGCGGTTCGGAGAGGCGCAACACCTCGTCGAAGTGATGGAAGACATCTACGACGAACTGGTTACCTTCGACTACCCCGACGCGCTGCTCAGCAACCTGCGTCAGAGCGTTGATGGATACCGAGCAGTTCTCGAGCGCACGCAGAACGACCTTGCCGTGACCTCGACCCAACTGGAACTGATCGAGGAGCTTCGCCTCGCACGCGAGCAGCAAGAGCGATGACGCCTCTCATCGCACTTCTCGCCGCGACGCCCGTCGCCATCGAGGCGCGCATCCTGTGGGTGGACATGTCGGCGAACCTGCCGTGGACGCTCGACCCCGAACGGGTCGCCGAGTTCTGCGAGAACGCCGCGAACGCGGGCTTCAACGAGCTTGTCGTAGACGTGAAGTCCATCAATGGCAAGCGGCTCTTCGGCCCGCCGGGCGAGGAGCGACTTCGCGAGTTTCGCGGGTTCGCCATCCCGGAGGAGTATGACCTCCTCGCAGTGTTCGCCGACGAGGGGCACAAGCGCGGGCTGCGCGTGAGCGCGGGGCTGAACGTCTTCAGCGAGGGCCACTCGCACTTCCCCGGCGTGGGCATGGCGTACGAGCGACCGGAAACGCAGACTGTCGTTGCCGTTCCGTACCATGAGTTGTTGCTGAATGATGGCTCGACTCTCGCCGTCTCCGGAGAGGGCGAGCCGAAGCCGGGCGTCGTGGTCACAACCACATCCGAGTCCGGAATCCTCGTGCAGGAAGCAAACTTCCGCGTTATCGCCGCCCCGGAGGACGCCGAGCGGCTCGCCTCCGTGGGCGTGCGGGAGTTCCGCTACGGCATGAGGCTGCTTCCTCAGACCGAGGCGCTGCCCTCCCATGTCGCCGTGTTCGTTGACCCTCTGGCTCCCGGCGTTGTGGAGCGCATGCTGTCGATGGTCGAACAAGTCGCCCGCTACCCGATTGACGGCATCGTATTCGACCGTATGCGCTACGCCGACCTCGCGTCGGGAATGGGCCCGGCGATGAGGACGGAGTTCGAGCGCCTCTACGGCAAGCCGGCTCACTGGCCGGGCAGCGTTCTCGCCGCCAACCCGGTGCCCGGTCGCGCTTCGATCATAGGTCCGAGGTTCGCTGAATATATGCAGTTTCGGGCTGAAATCATTAACAGATTCCTTGCACAAGCGGTCGCCACCGCCAAGCAAGTGAACCCCCGGCTCACGGTCGGCTCCTATGTAGGAGGCGGCTGGGAGACCTACTATCAGGTGGGCGTCAACTACGCGACGGACGAGCCGGAAGGTCCCTACCCGTGGGCGCTCGCCGAGTACGGCCTTGCGGGATATGCCGGCTACCTCGACTTTCTGATGACCGGCTGCTTCTACCCCGTGGCCCGCGAGGTGGACGCCACGATCCAAGGGCGGCGGGAGCGGTTCACGGTAGAGGCGTGCGCGAAGTTGACGACACAACTGAGCGGCGAGGGAACGCTCGTGTACCCTTCGCTGTACGGCTTGGACTGGGAGGGCAACGAGGAGGGCTTGAGAAACGCCATCCGAACTTGCCTACGCGAGGGGGCAGGGATCATGGTCTTTGACGCCGTGTATGTGGTACGGAACGACTGGTGGGACGTGTTCCGCGAGGAGTTCGGCAGCCGCCCGGCAATCAGCCCGCACGGTTTGCCCAGTTATCCCCGCCGAACGCACCGGCGGGCAGTCGTGCCATGATAGTGGCTGCATGAAGGTCACCCTGGCCAAGTTTTGCGATTATGCGTGCGTCGTTGACGGCGGCAAGCATGCGCTAATCGGCATCTTCGATACGATTGGGGGGCAGGAGTTCCCGCTCGTGCACCCGACGCTCTACGTCTGCATCGAGTTGGAGTTCGAGCCGCACGAGGCGAACACGCAGCGAAACGTGCACCTTGTGTTGATAGACGAGGACGGCAAGGAGATCATCGGCGTGCACGGGCAGATCTACGTCCCACCGCCGCAAGACGCGCGACCGGTTACGATGTGGCACATGTTCCGCTTCGACGGTTTGCGGTTCGAGAAGGCGGGGCGGTACCGGCTGGACATCCTGCACGAAGACGAACCGATCGGGGAGTCGAGGCTGTTCCTGGTTCAGGGTCAGCGTCCGCAGTGGTCGCCTCCTCAGCAACCGCCGCCTCCACCAACGGGGCAGTAGCCTGGGATTCCGGTAACCTCGCCGCCGGATGAAGGTTGGTCTGTTCAAGGGAATTCGCGAGCGCATCGGCGGCCTGTTCTCGCGCGCGCGCATTGACGACGCGCTGTTCGAGGAACTCGAGGAAGCGCTGATCGAAGCGGACGTGCCCGTTGCCGAGGTCGAAGAGGTGCTGCAGGCGCTCCGGGCTGACGTTAAGAAGCAGCGCATCGAAGATCCGAGTGCCGCGAGGGAGCGGCTTGCCCACATCATCGCTGACAGGCTCCGCGACGCAGGCGCCCCTCTCTCCCGCGCGGAGCATCCACCGACTGTGTACCTCTTTCTCGGCGTCAACGGCTCTGGGAAGACCACGACGATCGCCAAACTCGCCCACCGGCTCGTCAAGAGCGGAGAGAGCGTACTCGTTGCCGCCGGGGATACCTTCCGCGCCGCAGCCATCGAGCAACTTGAAACGTGGGCGGAGCGCGTCGGCGCATCCATTGTGCGAAGCAAGCCGGGCGCCGACCCCGGAGCGGTCGTGTTCGACGCCATCGCGGCTGCCAAGGCGCGAGGCATCGGCGTGGTGCTCGCCGACACCGCCGGCAGGCAGCACACCCGCGACAGCCTGATGCAGGAACTTGCAAAGGTCGTGTCCGTCGCAACGAAGGCGCTGGGGAGATCGCCGGACGAGGTCTTGCTCGTGATTGACGGAAACACCGGGCAGAACGCCATCCGTCAGGCCGAGCAGTTCGCCAAGGTTGCGGGGGTTACCGGAGTCGTGGTAACCAAGCTGGACGGCACCCCGCGCGGCGGAGCGATCCTCGGGATACGGGCACAACTCGGCCTGCCTATCAAACTGGTCGGCGTCGGTGAACGACCGGAAGACCTGGGGGACTTCGACCCGGACGCGTTCGCCCGGGAGATTGTGGGATGAAGGTCGCCGCCGCGCTCATGCTCGTGTGCCTTGTCGCGTGCGGCAAGGACGAGGTACCGAACCCCACCTACGCGCTGCTGCTGCCTGAAGGCGACGCATGGTGGGCGCGCGAGATCGAAGCCGGCTTCTCCGCCGCAGCCGAGCAGTTCTTCATGAAGACGAAGACCGTCCGTTACTCCAACGAAGACCCCGAGAGCATCATCGAGAGCCTCGGCGACCTCAACGGCGGGACAGCGGTTGTCGTAACGCTTTCCTCCGATGACGCCGAGCGGCTCGCAGCCTCGCTCTCAGCACGCCGCATTCGCCACGTTCTAATCGGCCCGGACGACCAAGCGGGTTCGCGCGCAGCACACGTTACCGGCGCAGCCGCCAACCTCGCCTATCAATGGAAGATCAGGTGGAACCAGATGCAGCCTCCGCCGCGAAGCGTTCTGCTCCTGTTTGGGGATGTGCCGCTGCCGAGGAACGACATCGTGAGCGCTTTCTATCGCCGCTCGAATGACTGGGCGGAGTACCGACTTCGCGTGCGAACGCTTCACGACCTACAAGACGAGGACGTCGAGTGGGCGGAGACGATCCTCGCCGTTGGCGACGATGCGGTTCGCAAGTGCCTTTCCGTCGAGGGGCAACGGTTCGTGCCCGTGGACGGCTCCGACGCCGCGCTGCAGGCGGTCGAGTCCGGCCGTGCCGAGCGAGCGTTCGTTCCGAACTACTTTCAGTTCGGCTACCGCGCCGCGCGGCTGGCGCGCGATGCGTTCTTGGACGTGCTCTCCGGCCCGGTGTCGCTCCACATCCCGTTCGACGAGGTGGACGCCGAGTACCTGCCGATGTTCCTGAAGAAACGGCACGACATCCCATCCATCGGTTCGCCCGAAGCAGAATAGCGGGCGATGCCCTCGGTCGCTCACGTCGGTCTGCTCTTGCTCACGCTCGACCTTCCGGATTGCGACTCTCTAAAGGACAAGCGGCGCGTCCTGTCGAGCCTGCTCAACCGCATTCGGCGAGAGATGCACGTCAGCGCGGCTGAGGTGGGGCTGCAGAACCGTATTCGCTCATCCGTGGTCGGCTTCGCCCTCTTGAGCGGCGCGCGGACGCAGGTCGAGCGCCTGCGCGACAGGGTCGAGCGCTTCGTGGACGGCGAGCCGCGCCTCGTGGTTGTCGAGCGAGAGTGGGCCTGGCTCTGAAGGGGGGCGCGTGCGCCATAATCCCCGCTCCCGAACGAGACCTGACGCCTATGAACGAGAAGGACATCCAGCGCATCGTAGCCACCGACTGCGGTTCTACCACCACTAAAGCGATTCTCATCGAACAGAACGACGAGGGCGAGTTCCGGCTCGTCGCCCGGGGTGAGGCGCCCACCACCGTCGAGCGCCCATTCGAGGACGTTACGGTCGGCGTGCTCAACTCGGTCCACGAACTCGAGGACATCACCGAGGCGCGCCACGGCAAGCGAAGGACGCTCATCAAAGACGGCAAGGTCTATCGCCTTCGAAAGAACGGCAAGGTTGTCGCCGAGCGAGTTGACGAACACGAAGCCGCCGACCTCTACCTCAGCACATCCTCCGCCGGAGGGGGGCTGCAGATGATGGTCGCCGGAGTGGTGAAGACGATGAGCGCCGAGTCCGCTGAGCGTGCTGCCCTTGGCGCGGGGGCGATCCTCATGGACACGCTCGCCATTGACGATGGACGAAAGGAGCATGAACGGGTGCAACGGCTCCGCGCCCTTCGACCAGACATCATCCTCATGTCCGGAGGAACCGACGGCGGCACGCGAGACCACCTGGTCAACATGGGCGAGGTGATCCGACGCGCCGACCCGAAGCCGCGCTTCGGCGACATGAGGCTCCCGGTCATCTTCGCGGGCAACAGAGACGCGCGCGAAGATGTGGGTGTCGCAATCGGGGACCAGATCGAGTTGCACATCGTTGACAACATCCGCCCAACCCTCGACCGCGAGGTGCTCGGCCCCGCGAGGGAGGAGATTCACGAACTGTTTCTCGAACACGTCATGCAGCAGGCGCCGGGCTACAACAAACTGCTCGATTGGACCAGCGAGGAGATCATGGCCACGCCGAACGCCGTCGGCAAACTGATGGAGAGTTACGCGCGCGAGAAGGGCATCAACATCCTCGGCGTGGACATCGGCGGCGCGACCACCGACATCTTCTCCGTCTTCCAAGGGATATACAACCGCACCGTCTCTGCCAACCTCGGCATGTCGTACTCGATCTGCAACGTGCTCAAGGAGGCCGGCACCGAGAACATCGCCCGGTGGCTGCCGTTCGAGATCGACCTCTTTGAACTGCGCAACCGCCTCCGCAACAAGATGATCCGTCCGACCACGATTCCCCAAACCTACGAAGACCTGCTCATCGAGCAGGCGGTTGCGCGAGAGGCGCTTCGGCTCGCCCTCGAGCACCACAAGACGCTCGCGAGGGGCCTCATCGGCGTTCAGCAGCAGCGAGACATCGGTGATGCGCTCGACCAGGCTGCATCCGGCCAGACGCTTGTCAACATGATGCAGCTCGATGTGGTCATCGGCTCGGGCGGCGTGCTCAGTCACGCGCCGGATCGACGCCAATCCGCGCTGATGATGATTGACGCGTATCAGCCTGAGGGCGTGACGCTCATGACCGTGGATTCGATCTTCATGATGCCGCATCTGGGCGTGCTCAGCGAGCATATGCCGCACGCCGCGGCGGAGGTGTTCGACCGCGACTGCCTCATCCGAATCGGCACGCTGGTCGCCCCAGTCGGCACGGCGAAAGAGGGAGAGCCATGCCTCAAGGTGTCAGGCGCGATCAACGAGACGCTGACCTTCGGAGAGATCCGGCTGATCCCGCTCGGGCTCGGCGAAACCGCCGAAGTCACCCTCGACCCCGCAAGGGGCTTCGACGTCGGCGCAGGCAAGGGCAAGCGGGTAACCGCAACGCTCGAAGGCGGAGTCGGTGGAGTGTTCCTTGACTGCCGCGGGCGGCCGCTTGCCATCCCCGAGAGTCCCGAAGCCCGGCGCCAGTGGGTGCGCAGGACGCTGTCGAACGTCGGCCTGAAGGCGGAGTAGGCGTTGGGCGCCGCAGGGCTCGTGTCCTACGCCAGGAGGTTCATCTCCCGCGCCAGCGAAGTGTCGCGCACGGTAACGCCTCCCTCCGTGTGGGTGTACAGCAACACGCGCACCTTGCCGTACGTCAGCAGGATGTCCGGGTGGTGGTCGTGTTTCTCGGCGAGGTAGGCGCACACCTGCGCGAACAGCGCCGCGCGCGTGTACGTGTCGAACTCGAACACCTTGGTGATGGCGACGCCCTCAACCGTCCAGCCTTCCAGCTCCCGCAGTTGCTCCTCCAGTTCCTGTTCCGTCAGTTTCTCCACGTGCGGTTTATACCGCGCATAGCCTTGCCGCCGCGTGCTACGATAGCCTCAGCGCCATGCAGCCTCTCGCAGCGTTCATAACCGTCGAAGACCTGTCGCTGGCAGGGATGGTGCTGCTGAAACTTGGGTTCGGCGCCGTCCTGGGCGGGGCAATCGGCTGGGAGCGCGAGCTGAGCGGCCGACCCGCCGGAACGCGGACGCACATGCTGGTCGTGGTTGGGGTCATCCTGTTCGCCGAGGCGAGTCGCCTCTTCCCCTCGGGCGACCCCAGTCGCATCGCTGCGCAGATCGTAACCGGCATTGGCTTCCTCGGTGCGGGGACGATTCTCCGCATGGGCACGCAGATCCGCGGCCTCACCACTGCGGCGAGCATCTGGGCGGCAGCCGCCATCGGCATGGCGGTCAGCGTCGGCGGCGCGCTGCTCATCGTTGCCCCGGTGGCGACGGTCTTGACGATTCTGACGTTGACGGTGGTGGAGAGGGTTGAGGAGCGCTTTGCGCGAAAGGGGGCGCGACGGTTGCAGGTAACGCTCGCCGCGCTTGCGAGCGCCCCCCAAGTAACGGACGCGATTCTGCGCATCGCGCCGGACCTGCGCAACGTCTCCATGAGCCGCATCGGCAATCAAGTGGTTGCGACGTTTCGCGTGTCGGACGCGCCGGAAGACCTACCGCTGCGCCTTGCGGAGTTAGAGAGCGTGGAGTCGGCTCGCTGGGTGGACTGAGGTCTACCTCATGCGGAACGGCTTGCCCTGCTGATACAGTTCCATGCGCTCCCGGAACGCGCTCGCCTGTGCCGGCGGTGTGGCGTCAATCGCGCGCCGAAGAAGCAGGATCGCTTTGTCGAACTGCCCCGCCTCGGCGTAGACGGCGGCGATGATGTCGAGCAGTTGGGGCTGGGTCTGCTCATCTCCGTTAATGCGGCGAATGATCTCCAGACCGAGTTCTGCGTCACGCGCCGCGTCGTCGGGCGCTGTTGCGAGGAGCCACAGGAGCGAGTAGGTCAGCCCCGGGTTGTCGGGCCAGCGCTGCACGGCCGGCTCGAGGGTTCTGCGGGCATCCAGATAACGCTTGGCCTCGACCTGCGAACGAGCGAGTTTTCCGTAGAGGTCTTGGTTCTCCGCATCCTCCGCCAGGGCTGCCTTGTAGTGCTGAATGGCATCCGAGAATTTGCCTTGCATCATCGCCCTGTCGCCTGCCTGCTCGGGCGATGCAGGCGTGGGCGGAACCGCCGAGAGCAGTTGCTCGCGCAGGTCCTTGAGGGCCTCGTAGTCGGGCATCTCCTCGATGGCTCGGTCAACGAGAGGGATGGCTTCCTCCGCTCGGCCGGCTTGAGCAAGCAACCGGCAGACTTCCAAGAGCAGTTGGGTGTCCTTGGGCCGTTCCTTCACCGCCTCTTTGAGGAGGCGGACTGCTTCCTCGACCTTTCTGGCGTCGCCCTCCGCCTCGCCTTCGTTTCCGAGGCGGATAGCGATGTTCTGGAGCGCTAGGCTTCGCATATAGTGATCCGCTTCTGCCCACCGGCCGGCGTCTTCGGGGACAGGCGCAGCCGCGCGCTCGAGGAGTTCCATCCCCCTTTTCTCCTCTCCCTTGCCCGCGTCCACGTAGGCGTCGCCCAAGTTCAGCATCACCTGGCGGTTCTCGGGGAACAGGCGGCTGACACTGGCCCACAAGGCAACCGAGTCCTTCCAGTTGGGGATCAGTCTCCGTGTGCCATACGCCAGCCCCGCGCAAAGAACGCCGGCTACGGCAAACGCGAGGGAACGCTGCCAGTCGGGCGAGTCGCGCTCGAACTTCACGACGGCGAGGGCGAACAGCGCGGCGAGCGGCAACGTGGCGAGGTACGTATAGCGATCCGCGGCGAGGTACGTTCCAAGCGGCACGATGCCGCTGACCGGCGCCAACAGGAATATCATTGCCAACCAGGAGACGGTGAACCACGGAGCCTTCTTGTACAGAACGAAGGCGGCAGCCGTTCCAACAGCCGCAAACAGGTACGCGGGAAGGAACAGAAGGCTCAGGGGCGAGATCTCCCGCGGAATCGGCACGTACGCCACAAGGTTTAATGGCACGATTGTTTTCGTTACGGAGAACCAGAGCGAGTACGTCGCGATGCCGGGGCGGATGTCTTTGAACAGGTCCGGGTCGGAGACGGCGACGAGTTCGGGCATTCCCAGCGCGGCGTTCATCACCTTCATGAACCCGAGCGCGAGGAAGAGCCCGACACCGAGCCATACAACCTTCTCGATAAGGACTCTCGCGATGACGCTCCTCGGCGCGCCCTCGAGGCGTCGAAGTGGGTACCAATCCAGAAGCAAGAGAACGAGCGGCAGCGGCAACACGTACGCCTTAGCGAGCATTGCGACCGCGTAAAGCAGCAGCGCGAGGATGTGCCAGCCGATGCGCTCCCTCTCGCCGCGATAGGCCTGCAAGTAGGCGAGCACGCTCAAGAACGCGAAGAACGCACCGACGAGGTTGTTGCGCGCCGACGCCCACGCGACGATCTCGACGCGTAGCGGATGCAATGCGAACACCAGCGCACCCAGCGCGCAGGCGATCAGCGGCAGCCCGTTCGCGCCACGCACCCGCCCCGCAATGGCGAACAGACTGACGAGGATGAAGAAGAACAGCACCGCGTTCACGCTGTGCAAGACGACGTTCGTAAGGCGCAATTGCCGGCTGGTCAGGTCGCCTGCCAGCCAGATGTCCACGGCGACGGTAAGCCAACTCACCGGCGTGTAGACGCCGACATGGTACGCGGTGAACATCCACCTCAGGCTGTCCGTGTTCAAGCCGGGGGTGCCGTCCGGCTTTCCGAACAGGCGGAGGTTGTTCTCGTTCTCCACGAAGTTTGGAATGTCGTCGAAGTTGACGAACTCGCCGTTCACGGCAGGATAGAATACGACGAAGGTCAGGAGCGCAACCGCCAGGGCAACTGCCCAAACCACAAACCGGGACGGGACGGCTGCTCGGTTCAGATCTCGGGCTGCGTCCATAAAGAGTGTATCGGCGTCTGACGGTCCTACCGGAAGCGGGAATTCTACCTCATGCCCGAAGCGCAACAGAGCCATGAGACAAACGGCGGCCCGACGGTCACCGTGATCCTTCCAACCTACCGGGAGGTGGAGAACCTGCCGGTCATCATCCCGAGAATCCACCACGCCCTCCGCGAGGCGGGCATCTCGCACGAGGTTCTTGTGATGGACGACGACTCTCCTGACGGAACGTACGAGAAGGCGCTCGAACTCGCTGGCGAGTACCCGGTAAAAGCCGTGCGACGGCTCTCGAACCGCGGTCTCTCCCCGGCCGTACTGGACGGCTTCAACGAAGCGCGGGGGAAGATCGCCGTGGTGATGGACGCCGACCTGAGTCACCCTCCCGAGTCGCTCCCGCAGCTGATCGCACCGGTTCTGGAAGGCAGAGCGGACGTAGTCGTCGGCAGCCGGAACGTACCTGGTGGGTCGGCGGTTGACTGGCCCTGGATTCGGCGGTTCGTGTCGTGGGGGGCTTCCCTCCTCGCCCGCCCGCTTACGCGCATGACCGACCCGACCTCGGGGTTTATGGCGGTGCGGCTCGACCTACTGCCGGGCGTGCCGCTCGATCCCGTCGGTTGGAAGATTGTCCTCGAGACGGTGGTGAAGACCGGTGGACGCCTTGAGGAGATACCCATTCAGTTTCGAGATCGAGAGTTGGGCGAGAGCAAACTGACGGCGAAGCAGCAGATCGAGTACCTGCGGCATCTGGTTCGGCTGTATCGGTTTCGATTTCCGTTCTGGACGCAACTCGCGCTGTTCACCTTCGTGGGCGGTTTGGGCGTGTTCGTTGACATGGGCGTGCTGTACGCGGGCGTGGAGGGGCTTGACCTGCACCCGAACCTTGCGGTCACGTTCGCGTTCCTCGCCGCGGCAACGTTCAACTACGCCCTGAACTGGCGTTTCACGTTCCGGAAGCCGAAGGGGCGGCATCGGCGATCCTATCCCACATTTGTGGTCGTTTGCCTGGTCGGCCTCGCATTGCGCCAGGTTGTGTTTCTTGCCCTGCTTCCTGTGTCGGACCACCGATACTGGTACCTCGCCGTGAACCTCGTCGGCATTGCCGTGGGCGGGGTCGGGAACTTTGTGCTTACGCGGACGCTTGTCTTCCCTCAGGGCAAAGAGAAAGCGGGGCGCAAGCGCCCCGCTTGACGACTCTAACCCTCCGGCGCGTCAGTCGGCAGGCCCGACATAGACGTGACCGGAAGAAAGTTCACCGCCGCCGGCCCAAATCAATCCGCCGAACGGCGAGAGTGCGTAAACGAAGAACTCATCCTTCCGGGGCGTTCCGGCGTTGTCGCGCACCCAAGCCAAGACGATCGCTTCCTCGAAGATGACGAAGCCCGGGCCGCCGAAGTACGCGGTCCGCCCGTCGAAAGAAGCCCACTCGATGCTTGGGATGCGGATTATCACGTCGGGGAAGTCGTTGCCGTGGTCAACCCCCTCAGCAGCCGCGAGCAACGAGCCGGTGATGCCGTTCTCGTCATCGCGCAGTGAAAGCTCGAAGACGAGGACTCCGTCGTCGCCGTGGTCCTCGGTGTGATGGCCGAGAAGAATCTTTCCTCGCCCGGCCGCCATCATCGAGTTGACCATGGCTTGGACGGTGAGCCCTACGCCGAGCGCCGCGAGGCAGAAAAGCAAGCGTTTCTTCATTCTAAGCAGTCTCCTCCTTACTCGGATGACGCAAGGATACCCCGCTTTCGTTCTGCCCACCGCGCCGGCAAGCCGGCCCTGGCAGGCCAAAGACGGCAAATATGTGGGTGCGCGCCATGGCGGCTGCACTCGCCTGCGAACGAACTCGCGCCCGTGCTGCGTCTAATGCCTGGCAGGGCTCCTCGCGGGAGCCCGGCATGAGGAGGAAATGAACAACCACCTGAAGGCTTTGTCCTGCCTGGTCGCGGCGGGTTTCGCCGTTGCCGTGGCGGCTCAATTCGATTCGCATAACGTTTCGCTGTACCGGAACTTGCCCCTGGCCACCTTCGGCTCAAGCTCCGGCAACGATTGCTGGGGCTATGTCGCACCATCTGGAAGGGAGTACGCGATCATGGGGTTGAACAACAAGGTTGCGTTCGTCGAGATTACCGACCCCGCGAATCCGGTTGTGATTGCGACCGTTTCACACCCCTCGAGCACGTGGGGAGATATCAAAACGTACTCGCACTACGCCTATGTCGTCGCCGAGTCTTCCGGCTCGGGCATTCAAGTGATCGACCTTGATCGGATTGACGAGGGGGTCGTGACGCTGGTCCGAACGATATCCTCTCCCGGCCGCAGCCACAACGTCGCTATTGACACGACGAGCGGCTTTCTCTACACGTGCGGCTCGAACCAGGGCACTGGGACAACGATGTGTTTCAGCCTGGCGGACCCGGCGAACCCGGTACAAGTTGGGCCGCCTAGCATGACCGCAAACTATCAGCATGACGCACAGATCGTGACTTATACGAGCGGTCCATATGCCGGGCGACAAATCTTGTTTGGATGCAGCGAAGGACGGGGGGTTGAGATTCACGACGTTACGAACAAGAACAGCCCCTTCATGATTCGACGCGTTCCGTATCCAAACATCGCCTACTGCCACCAAGGTTGGCTTGACGCCGAACGAAAGTACTTCTACGTTAACGACGAGCTCGACGAGAACAACTACGGCTTCACCACGCGTACGATTGTCATCAACGTTGAGAGCCTGGAGAACGCGCAGTACGTGACGTCGTTCACATCGGGGCTGCCCTCGGTTGACCACAACTTGTTCATCCGCGACGGGTTCATCTTCGAAGCAAACTATCGAAGCGGGCTGCGGATCTTCGACGCAAATGTTGACCCGCTTAACCCGCCTCAAGTCGGGTGGTTCGATACCTACCCGGAAAACGACAACCGTGGATTCAACGGCGCATGGAGCAACTACCCGTTCTTCCCCAGCGGAACGGTCATAGTCAGCGACATCGAGAGAGGTTTGTTTATCCTCGACGTCAGCCGTGCTTTGGCGAGGCTGGAGTTCGAGTACCCGAACGGCCGGCCAGAACTCGTCAACCCGGGCGGTGGAACCCGCATGCGAGTCGTCGTCTCGGGCGTGAACACACAGCCCCTACCAGGAACGGGTGTGCTTCATGTGAGCACCGACGGTTCGAACTTCACGGATATCCCGATGCAGCAGATCACGGACAACGTGTATGACGCCGTGTTCCCCGCGCTGCCGTGCGGCGCAGACGTCTTCTATTACGTCAGCGCTAGGGACGTTTCCGGAACAACCTATAAAGACCCGGCGACCGCGCCGGCGACAACGCACCGTGCCGTTTCAGCTGTCCAGCGTGTGACCGTCTTCGACGACAACTTCGAGGCAGAACAGGGCTGGACGATAACCAACCAGAACGTGACGGATGGCGCATGGATACGAGCCGTGCCCTCTGGGAACGGAGGCCAGCGGGGTGATCCACCAGCAGACTTCGACGGAAGTGGCAGGTGCTACGTGACTGGCAACAACCAGGATCAGGATCTGGACGGCGGGCCCACCATCCTTACCTCGCCGCGGATCGACATGTCCGCCGGGCATGTCTACTTCCTATCGTATGCCCGTTGGTTCACAAACGATGACGGCGACGACCAGTTGATCGTCGAAATCTCGAACGACAACGGCGCAACCTGGACACAAGCAGATTCGACCTTCAACAGCAGCGGCTGGATCCCCGTTCGAATCCGCGTCAGCGACTTCGTCCAACCAACCGCCAACATGAGGGTCAGATTCATCGTGGCCGACCAGCCGAACAACTCGGTTACGGAAGGCGCGCTCGACGCAGTTCAAGTCATCGGTTACACGTGCGACCAAGAGGTCGAGGTGCTGCCCTCCGGGTTCACTGTAACCCGGGGCGTGCAAACGGGCGGCGGACTACAAGACCTGTTCAGCAGCGATGACTCATACCTGCGCATCGAGGCGAGGCGACCGACCGAAATCGCCGCCGCGTCCGTCGAGTTGGTGGTTGAAGGAACCTCCACAATCCAATCGCCCTCGGAACTGAAGTTCAACTTCGAAGGTGCAACGAGCGGCGAACCGGCGGTCCAGCGAATCGAGCTCTTCAACTTCCAGAACTCTACATGGGAAGTGGTTGACGAGCGCACCGCGCCGCAGCAAGATACAGCTGTCGTGGTTACCATCACCGCGAACCCGACCCGGTTTGTCCAGTCCGGGACAGGCCTGGTTCGAGCGCGAATCGGCTACCACGACCGCGGCGTGACGTTCATATCCTGGGACGGGCGCTACGACCGCTGCACCTGGACCGTGCGGGGATAGCCCGCTAGGTCTTGCGAAGAAACGCCGCGCCAAGATTTGGCGCGGCGTTTCGCGTTTTTCGCCCGTCCTATGGGTAAGAACATGGCACAGCCAACAGGAACCTACACACCACCGACCGGGCCGCGCATACGATTCGAGGTGATCGGCGAAGCGTGGGGCGAACTCATGCGGAACCTGAGCGCCTGGATCGTCGCGATGCTGTTTGCCTTGATCGTCCTCGGCGGCGCATACATCATCGGATACGTTGTCGTTCTGTTACCCATGGTCTTCACCCAGGGCTCGGACTTCGGCGTGATCGCCACAATGGGCGCCTTCGGCCTGTTCGCGCTGGTTATGCTCGTGCTGATGGGGGCGGTCTATGGGGGTCTGTACAGGATGGCGATCCGCCAACTCCGTGGCGAAATGCCCACAGCGGGCGACCTCTTCCAGTCGTTCGACCTCGCGCCGCGCATGATCGGGGTGCATTTGCTGGTAACCATCTTCCTGGTGGTCGGGTTCTTTCTCTGCGTGGTCCCCGGTTTTATCGTCATGGGCCTAACCTTCCTCGCATATGCTATCGTCGCCGATCAGAACGTAGGATCTGTTGACGCGATTCGCATGAGTTGGGAGGCGCTTAAGAGAGATACGCTGATGGCAATCCTCTTCGCGCTCGTGGTCAGCATCCTCGCGCAGATTGGCGTGTATGCCTGTGTCGTCGGCGCACTGTTTACATGGCCGCTCATGTTCCTCAGCCACGCAATCGCGTACCGCGACTTCTTCCCCGAGCGATTCGCCACTCAGTCAAACCCGCCGCCGGGAGCGCCGATGCCGCCGACGGAGCCTCCCACCCAGCCCGGAGCGTAGTCCGAACGGCTCGCCGGGAGCGGCGGTATCCTCAAACCGCATGCGCTCCGCTAACCCGACTACCGGCGAGACGATTCGAGAATGGCAGCAAGCGAGCGACGACCAAGTTGTCGGCGCGCTGAGCGCCGCCCAAAGCGCATTCGAAGACTGGAGCCGCAGCGGATTTCAGGCACGTGCCGATGTACTGCGCTCGATCGCTGCCCTGCTGAGACGAGACAAGGCACCTCTAGCACGCCTCATGGCGGATGAGATGGGAAAGCCGCTCTCACAGGGCGAAGCAGAAGTCGAGAAGTGCGCGTGGACGTGCGAATACTACGCCGACAACGCCGAACGATTCCTCGCCGACGAGCCGGTCCCCTTCGACGAGGGCTGGGAAGCCGCAGTCGTGTTTCGACCGCTGGGCTGCGTGCTCGCGGTGATGCCGTGGAACTTCCCGCTGTGGCAGGTGTTTCGCTTCGCCGCGCCCGCGTTGATGGCGGGAAACACGGCTGTGCTCAAGCACGCCTCGAACGTGTGCGGCTGCGCAACCGAGATCGAGAGGGTCTTCCGAGAAGCCGGCGCACCAGACGGCGTGTTCCAAACGCTGCTCATCGGAAGCAACCGCGTGGAAGGGGTCATCGCCGACCCGATCGTGCAGGCGGTTACCTTCACCGGAAGCACGCCTGCGGGCAGCGCGGTCGCATCGGCTGCGGGCAAGCACTTGAAGAAGACCGTGCTCGAACTCGGAGGCAGCGACCCGTACGTCGTGCTCGCCGATTGTGACCTCAAGCGCACCGTCGAGACCTGCGTCGCATCCAGGCTCATCAACTCGGGACAAAGTTGCATCGCCGCGAAGCGGTTCATCGTCGAGCGGGCGCTTTACTCCTCGTTCGTTGATGCGATGACCGAACTCATGTCCCAAAGGCGCTTCGGCGCACCGACGGACGACGACGCCGACATTGGGCCGCTCGCTCGCGCCGACCTTCGGGATGAACTGCATTCGCAGGTGGTCCGCTCCGTGCAGAAGGGCGCGCGCATCACCGCCGGAGGCGAGGTGCCGCAGGGTGTCGGCGCCTTCTACCCGCCCACCGTGCTGTCAGGCGTTGCACCGGGGATGCCCGCGTTCGACGAGGAGACGTTTGGCCCCGTCGCCGCAATCATCGAGGCGGACGACCCGGAGGATGCGATCCGACTCGCGAACGCAAGCCCGTTCGGCCTCGGCGCGGCGGTGTTTACGCAAGACCTAAGTCGCGGGAAGCGCTTTGCCTCTTCGCTGTTGCACGCCGGCTGTTGTTTCGTCAACGACTTCGTGCGCTCCGACCCGAGGCTTCCGTTCGGCGGGATCAAGCAGAGCGGTTACGGGCGCGAACTGTCCACTTTTGGGATTAGGGAGTTCGTGAATATAAAGAGCGTCGCTTGGCGCATCGGGTAGACTGCTTTTGATGCCCGCATTCTGCATTCCGTTGTTCGCTTTCTTCCTCTTCCCCGCCCCGGAGGAGGCGGTGGTAGACGGCATAACGTTCGCCGAAACCGAAGGGCTGTTTGTGCCCGTCCGCGAACTTGCGAGCGCCATGGACTGGGTCGTTGAGTACGAGCCGGAGACGAAGGAGGTGCACCTGCAAGGCGTGCCGCTCCACGACCAGCACACGCGCCGGTTGCTGAGCGGTGAAACGCTCGTAAGGGTTGAGGAGGTCAACGTGCCTGGAGCGCGCATCACTCCGCTGGAAGAGGGCGTGCGCGTGGAATGGGGCGCCCTGCGCGCCGTTGTGAAACCCGGGGAGAAGCGCGTCGAGATTAACATTACAACACAAAGCCTGATTGCGTACCAGGGAGAGCGAGTGCTGCTGGAGACGCCGATCAGTTCCGGGCGACGCGGCTACTCGACGCCGACCGGCTCCTTCACCGCAGGCCCGGCGAAGCATCGAATGCACTACTCGACCTTGTACGACAACTCCCCGATGCCCTGGAGCATCCAGGTTACCGGCCACATCTTCATCCACGGCTACCACAGCGTTCCGCCGCGGCCGGCCTCGCACGGCTGCATCCGCGTGCCCCTTAAGAACGGCAATCCCGCCAAATGGCTCTTCGAGTGGATCGACATCGGCACGCCGATCAAGATCTTCTACGAAGACCCGGATGCTTGATACATAATCCAGGCATGGAGATCTCACGCCGCGACCTGCTGCGGGCACTCACGCTCGGCGGCGTGGCGGCAGCAACGGGCGCGAGCGCTCAGACGAGCCGCATTCCGCGACGGAGGCTCGGCAAGATCCCCTTCGAGGCGTCCATCCTCGCGCTCGGTACGGCGGAGATTCCAGCCGACGATGAGGCGCTGCGAGCTATCAACCTCGCGCTCGACGCCGGCGTGAACTACATTGACACAGCCCCCTCCTATCGCAACGCGAGGAGTGAGCGCGTCATCGGCGCCATCACAGAGAAGCGGCGAAAGGACTTCTTCCTTGCGACCAAGACCCTCGAGCGCTCTGCCGACGGCGCGTACGGCGAACTCAAGCAGAGCCTTGCCCGCCTGAAGACCGCCCAGGTGGACCTCATCCAGGTTCACGCCGTGAACGACGAAGGCACCCTAAACCAGGCTCTCCGCGGCGCGGTCAAAGGGCTCGAGCGGGCAAAGAGGGAAGGCCTGACGAGGTTCATCGGCATCACCGGCCACACGCGACCCGAGGTCATCCTGCGCGCCATCGAGGAGTACCCGTTCGACTCGGTCCTCGTGCCCGTCAGCGCGGCAGACAAGTGGATCAGCGACTTCGCGAGCGAGGTCATCCCCAAGGCAAGAGCTAAGGGCATCGCCGTCATCGGCATGAAAGCGCTCAAGGGTGTCGAGCGAGCCGAGGGCGGGGTCAAGGACCCTGCGCCCTGGTTGCGCTACGCGCTCAGCCTTCCGATTGACACGCTCACGGTCGGCTTTCGAAGGTACAGCGACGTCCTGCAGAACCTTCCGATCGCCCAAGCGTTCACCCCGATGTCGCCTCAGGAGCGACGCGACCTCGAGGATCGCGCTCGAAGGTTCGCCAACGACGAGACGCTCTGGTGGAAAAAGCGCTGATACGGGTCCACCTTGGATGGCAGCCGGACGCGACGTTCTCTGAAGCGCTGCAAGATGGTCTCCCCGAAGGCGTCTCGGTTACAACCGGCGACACCCCGCACCCGGACACGGAGATACTGGTATGGGGGCGGCCGTCCCTCGAACAGATGCGACGCTTGTCCTCGCTCCGTGCGGTCGTCGTGCCGTTCACGGGCGTGCCGCAAGAGACGATCGACGCCGTGCGCGCTCTCGAAGGGGTAACCCTTCACAACCTTCACCACAACGCCCCCGCAACGGCGGAGATGGCGATCGCGCTGCTGTTCGCGACCGCCAAGCGTCTCATGCCCTCCGACGCGGAGTTCCGCCAATCCGGCTGGAAGGCGCGCGAGCAACCCCCCGCGATGCTCCTCTTCGGCAAGAAGGCGGTCGTGCTCGGCTATGGCGAGATCGGTCGGAGGATCGCGGACTACTGCCGAGGCATCGGCATGAGCGTCATCGCCGTCTCGCGCACCGGTGGCGGAGGCGCCCTCCCGGTGAACCGCTTGCACGAGGCGCTGCCGGAGGCAGACGCGCTTCTGCTGGCGTTGCCCGCAACCGCCGAGACAGAGGGACTGATTGGAGAGGAAGAGTTCAGGATTCTCAAGCCATCCTGCATCTTGATCAACGTCGGGCGAGGCGCGACGGTGGATGAAGAGGCGCTCTTTGCCGCGCTATCGGAAGGACGCATCGGGGGTGCGGGGCTGGACGTCTGGTACCGGTATCCCCGCCACGGCGCCGACCGGCCGAGCAGCTTTCCGTTCGAACGCCTCGGTAACGTCGTGCTCAGCCCGCACCGCGGCGCGGACGTAGATGAGAACGAGAGCCTTCGGGCGCAGGCGCTCAATGAGCTCCTTGTGGCGGCTGCACAAGGGGGACCGATTCCGAACGAAGTGGACGTAGCGGCTGGATACTGACGGCTTCAAACGACGATGTCGAGGATCGCCCGCTCGTTCCGCACGACCTCGCGGAACAGCAGCGTTCCAAGCCGCGCTTCGAGCCTCGCTCGGTTCATCGAAACCACCGCCCCGAGCACGTCGCCGCTTCGCGTCGCTGCGGTAACCGCGTGCTCAAGCCTGCCATTCGCCTGGCGGAGCAGCGCCAGCACAGGCTCGTAAGGCGAATAGGAGGCGATGCGCATTCCAGGATAGTGGTTCCATCTCTGGGTCGGCACACACCCCTGCGATTTACCGTTCTACGGCTCCTCGACGAGCAGCGCGGAGTTCGCCTCGCGAAAGAGACCTGCATACCGCTCCGACGCGAACGAGAACTGGTACGTCGAGCGGCGATACCACACGACGCGACAGGCCACCAGCGGGTGTGCGCAACCCTCCTTCAACTGAACGGCGGTGCGTCTCCGTCCGACTGCTTTTACGTACAATGCTGCTGCCAAGGCCGGCGCGACGAGCAGGTACTGAATCGGCGCGTTCGCGAGCATCGGAAGCGCGACCCCCCAGACCCCGACGTTCACGGCGACCAGTTTCGCCGTATCCACCCCTTGCGCCGCGCGAAGGTGATTCACACAGGATGTGCAGTATGGGTAGCGAAGAGGCTCCACAGGTTCGGGCAAGCCCATTTTACGCGGTTGTTGAAACGGTTGATATTCCGTGTCGGCAGGCCCGCTGCAACAGACGCACGCGTCCGGAAAGTTCGGTCGGTCGGTGCTGACATACACGCGGTGGGGGAACGGCTTCGCCAAGGCATACAGTCTACCATCCGACACTACGATGCCCTCGCGTCCGTCGGTATGATAGGAGAGAGAACGATGAGGCAAACGACAGCGCTCCTATTGCTGGTGCTCGCGTTGCTCCCCGCGGCGCTGCACGCTCAACAGAAGATCCAACCTGGCGATGTGCTTGAACTCACATGCGCAGAGGAGCCGGAGCTGGACGGCGAGTACACGGTGAATCCGAGCGGCTTCGTGCTGCTGCAATTCATCGGCGCAGTAGAGGTGAAGGGCCTCACCGCCGATGAAGCCGCGCGCAAGATCGCCGACACCCTCGTTCGCCAACAGATTCTGCGCCGAGCAACGGTCAAGGTGAAGCTAAAGGGCGACGCCTTGCCTCCGATGCAGCCACCGCCCGTGGTTGTGTCGGGCGCCGTATCGGAACCGGGCGAGGTTCTGTGGCGGGAGGGCCTCCGCCTCGCCGAGGCGCTCCGCGTAGCCAAGCCCTCGGTCGTCGCGGACCTAACGCGGGTTCGGATCACTCGAGGCGACGGCGCAGTTGAGTCCGTTGACTTCTCCCAACACGTCGAGGGAACCAACCAGGCGAATCCGCTGCTGCTCCCGGGCGACGCCGTGTTCGTGCCTGTGCAGATGGCTGCGCTCGACGTGACGGTGCTCGGGGCGGTCGTCAAACCGGGAGTCGTGCCTTTCAGAGAGGGCATGACCGTGCGCGACGCAATCGCCGCGGCAGGAGGAACCCGCGCCGACGCGGATTCCAGAAACGCCACGGTTCGCCTCGCCGCCGGCGGCGAGATCCGAGTGGACCTCACCTCCGAGCAAGCCGGACGACGCCTCGCACCGGGAGACCACGTCGTCGTCCCGCTCAAGCCGGCAAGCCATTTCATCTTCGTGCGTGGCGCGGTTGCTCGGCCGGGCACGATGCCCTGGGAGCCGGGCATGACGCTCTCTGTCGCGATGCGGGACGCCGCGCCGATTCGGGACGCGCCCCTGAGCCGCATCCGGATCCAGCGCGCCGACGAGCAAGGGAAAGTCCAGGTGTTGACCGCAAACTTTGACAGAATCCTGCGAGGCGACGCTCCGGATGTCGCGCTGAACGAGGGGGATATCATCGAGGTCCCCTACCCCGTCGAGAGCACGAAGACTGCCGACTTCACCGCCATCATCGGCATCGGCTTGCTGCTTTGGCTGCTGTTCGGACGCTGATGCGGTATCCAAAGGGGAAGCCGGAGCCGATCGGCCTGCTCAACCGCGTTCGGCTGGAGGAGTCGGGCGAGCCGTTGGTTCATTTGCGGCGCGTGTGCCCGGGCATACGCGTGCTTCGGCCGACGGCGGTGCCGTATCTGCGCGAGCGCGTCGCGCACATGCTCCAGCGGGCGCGCTTACGCCTCGCCCCGGAGTACGACATCGGCGTTCGCGAGGCGTGGCGTTCCCTTGACCGCCAACGACTGATCTATGACACATACTTTGAAAGACTGCGCCGGGAGCGACCCGAGTTGCCCTACGCAGCCATGCGCCGACTGGCAAACCGCTACTTCGCCCCCTACGACCAGAAGGCGCCGCCTGGCCATTCGACGGGCGGCGCGGTGGACGTGTGGCTTCTCGATGCTCGCGGCAAGCCGATTGACCTGCACGGCCCCGGAGAGCGATTCGCTTCTGCGGCGACGTTCCACCCCAGCCTCCCGAAGGAGATCCTCGACCTGCGCTTGCTGC
>JBBIIO010000014.1:0-51292 GCA_037446435.1 Armatimonadota bacterium | reverse complement strand
TGGGCGGTGCGCACCGGCCGCAAGACGTGCATGTACGGCTACATCTCGCCGCCACCCCCCGCGTATCGTTCGAAGGACGAGCGGTTCCGTAGGGAGTTCCTCGCTAAGTGATCTTGACGCCGAGGAGCACCTCGGCAATCGAGAGCACGGGATTCCAGAGGATCACCTCCAGAGGCGACGGCTGCCCAGCCTGCCGCATGATTTGACCACCGAACACAAGCGCCAAGAGAATGAGAAGGCCGTAGGTCCGGCTGAACTGAATGAACCGCACTCCAAGATGCGGTGGGAGCAGCGCTCCAACCAGCCAGTGACCGTCGAGAGGGCCCAGCGGCAGCAGGTTGAAGAACGCGAGCGCGAGGTTGATGACCACGGCAAAGAACATCCAGCTGTCTAATGGCGAGACGTCATTGACAAAGGCAACGCGGAACACCGCCGCGCAGACCACCGCGAGGATGACGTTCGTCAGAGGCCCCCAGAGAACGCTCATGAAGTGATCCCACCTCGGGTTCTGCATTTTTCGCGGGTCCACCATCACCGGCTTGCCCCAGCCGATGCCGAAGCCGGCGAACACGGTAATCAGCACCATGATGGAGCCGAGCGGATCGAGATGCGCGAACGGGTTGAGCGTAACCCGCCCCATCATTCGCGGCGTCGGGTCTCCGGCGGCGTCGGCGGACTTCGCGTGCCCGAACTCGTGCAGAGCGATCGAGAGGAAGATGATGACAAGTTGAGCGATGACTCGTTCGGCTTCCGGCATTGTCAGCGCGCCTCCTCCTCGCAACGAAAGATGTCCGCGAGCGTTTCTCGTCGAACGATTAGACTCGCCTCTCCGTCCTCCACGAGAACCATCGCGGGCCGCGGGTAGCGGTTGTAGTTGCTCGCCATCGCGAAGTTATAAGCGCCTGTTCCCTGCACGCAGAGCAAGTCTCCCGCGTTGGTGCTCTCGGGCAGCATCGCTTCGGGAATCAGCGTGTCGGTTTCGCAATGCCTGCCGGCGACGCGGAACTCCGAGTCGTGCGGTTCGTGCAGCCTTGACGCGTTCATCGCCGTGTACCGCCCGCCGTACATCTGGGGTCGAGGGTTGTCAGCCATGCCGCCGTCCACGCTGAGGTAGGTTCGCTCGCCCGGCGCGGATTGCACCGGCACGCTCTTTCTGACCATTACACGGTACAAGGTAACGCCGCCTGTCCCGACGAGGTACCGGCCCGGCTCGAAGGTCAGAGTCGCCATCGGCAAGGCGGCGCGATCGAACTCCCCGCGAACGGCAGCGGCAACGCGGTGCACGCTCTCGCCGATCGGGCAAGGCGCCTCGCCCGGAACGTACGAAATGCCGAACCCGCCGCCCGCGATCACCTCCTTAACCTCATCGAAAGCCTCCCTTGCGGAAACGGCGAACTCCGCGGCGCGCCGGGCGCCATCAACGATGGCGTCCGCGTCCATCAGCTGGGAGCCGACATGGACGTGAACGCCGACCAGCAGGAGTCTCGGTTCTGCAGCGATGGCCTCCGCCGCCTCGAGCGCCGTGCCGGAAGAGATGTTCAAACCGAACTTCGAGTCCTCCTGCCCGGTTCGGATCGCCTCGTGGGTTACGGGGTCAACCCCCGGCGCGAGGCGCAGCATCACCTGCTGATCCCGGCCCGCCTCTGCGCAGGCGCGAGCAAGGCGCGTGACCTCAATCAGACTGTCTATCACGACGGCGCCGATACCCACTTCCACGGCGCGGCGCAACTCGCCGTCGGACTTGGCGTTGCCATGGAGGTGAATTCTCTCCGGCGGGTACCCCGCTCGGAGCGCCGCCTCGAGTTCTCCCTCGCCGGCGACATCGGCGTCGCACCCTTCTTCACGCACGAGATTGAGCACCCCGATGGCGGGGTTCGCCTTCGCCGCGTAGGCCACGCGTCCCCCGAACGGCTTTACGGCAGCAAGGAACTCGCGACAGCGCGCGCGCACCTCGGCGCCGTCTATGACGTAGAGGGGCGTCCCGAAGGTTGATGCGAGGTGCTCGGCAGGCAAACCGCCAATAGTTAGACAGCCGCTCGCGTCAGCGGCTTGCGTTCCCTGGAAGCGGGCAAACATGAGCCCGCAGTATGGCACGAGGGCGAGTGCGCGTCGGCTCAGGCGGCTTTGGCTTCTCGAACGACGATCGCCCTTACCTTTTCGAGGCTAATCTCGTCCTCGTCCACGCGGAGCACGGCTCCGTACATGGGGCGAAAGTCCACGCTCGTGAGGAAGCCGTCGGTGTGGACCTCCTTGCCGGCGCGGTCTACGTACGACACGCGAACCTGTTGACCCACGAACGGTTTTACTTCTTGGACGGTCATCCTGCCAACTGGACTGTTCCCTCGAGCGGGAGCGCTCCCCCTGGCATTATTGGCGGATTAGTGCCCGCTTTCCAGAACCTTACGTAGGTCTGCTGCGTGTTCTACGGGGGCGAGGATGACGACCAGGTCATTCTCCTCCAACTCGGTGTCTCCCTCAGCGATAAGGCCATGTTCGCCCCGCACGACCCAAACTATGTTGCTGCCCGGGGGCAGGTTCAGGTCTCGAACGCGGCGGCCCACAGCCGGCGACCGCCCAGTGAGCACAGCCTCAATGACCTCAATCTTGCCGCGGCGCAGGGCGGCGAGGGGCACGATCGAGCCGGCGCTAATCTCCTGCTCGACGAGGTTGAACAGAATCTCTGTCGCGCTCACCACGCCGTCAATGCCCAGTTCTTTGAATAGCGCCTCGCGCTCCGGGTTGTTGACTCGTGCGATGGCGCGCTCGACGCCCCATGTGTTCTTCGCCATCTGGCAGACGATCAGGTTGTCTTCGTCCTCGCCGGTCACTGCCGCGACGCAGTCGGCTCGGGCGAAGCCCGCTTCGCGTTGGACGCGGGTCTCGCATCCGTCGCCGAGCATGAGCACGCTGCCCAGTTGCGGCTCGAGCTGTTGATAGGTGTGCTTGTCCTTCTCGATCAGCAGCACCTCGTGCCCCTCCTTGAGGAGCATTTTCGTGAGGTGGAAGCCCACGTTTCCTCCGCCGACCACAACGATGTACACCGCCTACCCCTCCCCCTCCGCCTTGTTGTAGGCGTCAATCGGCGAAAAGTCTCGACCTAACAGCCAGTCCCTCATCATTCCCGCGGTCAACAGGTTCGGCGTAATGCTGAACACGCCCATCTTGCGGTACTCGCGCGCGCGGTCTGGGTCGTTCACCTTTGCGCACACCATCGAGACGCCGTAGCGCGTCTGGGCGACCTGCGCCGCCATTAGGTTCGTGTTGTCTCCTCGCGTCGACGCGATAAAAGCGTCGGCGTCCCGGATGCCTGCGTCGAGTAGGACGTCATCGTCCAGCCCATCGCCGATAATCACGCGGCAGCCGTGGTCGTGCCCGAGCCGGGCAAGGTGTTCCGGTTCGCGCTCGATGACGGTTACCTCGTCTCCGTTCGAGGAGAGCATCCGAGCCAGTGCGGCGCCGGTCCGTCCGCAGCCGAAGATGATGACGTTCATGCGGGAGCGAGACTATACCTTGCCCACCGTCCGGCGCAGGGCGTTGTCAACCTCTTCCTTTGTCAACGGCGACCCGTCGGGCTTGCTCAAGGAGAATCTCGCCACCGCCCGCCCCGCAGCCTGCCCGATTCGAGCCACCTGGGTGTTCCACCGCAGGCTTGCCAGCATGCGCGCGACACGGTACGGCATTCCGCGGCCCAGACGGGTTTCGATTTCCAGTACGGCGGGCGCTCCCTTGTGGAACCGATACCGGTACACCTCCTGCTCTCGCTCCGGGTCCTTCCCGTGCCGCCGGAGGAGCGCGTCCACAGCCTTTCGATTGCGCACGCGCGAGCGTATCTCCTTTGCGACGACCGAGCACAGACCCGCCGGCAGTGGGCCACCGCGGAATGAGACGGTAAGCACGTCCAGGGCGATGGGGTGCTCCTCTTGCGTGCTGGACGCGCGTACCGCGTGCAGGTTGATGTCCAGCGCATAGAACACCGCGAGCAGCCGACTCAACAAGCCCGGCTTCGGCAGGTCGCGCATGCAGACGGTTACGTCGGTCGTCTTCGACTCGTGGTCGTGGTGGAAGGTAACCGTCGTCTCGCCCTCGCGCGCTCGGCGCACGTAGTCGGCGTGCAAGGGGAACTGCGACTGCGAAGTGCCCAGCAAGTAGTGCGTCGGCATGAGGTCGAGGAAACGCGCCAACTCCGCGCCGCCGGCCTCCGTTTGGGCGAGCCGCTTGAGCGCCTGGCGACGGAACAAGGCGGGGTCAACCTCGACGGGCTGAGGCGCCTCGAGCGCGGAGCGCGCACGCTCATACAACTCTTGCGCGCTCGCCGCCATCGGGCCTGTCCACAGTTCCTCGTTGACGGCTGAGGTGTCCGCGTACGTAAGAAGATAGAGCATCGCCAACCGATCCGGGCGCTCGGCGGAGCGAGCGACCTCGCTCGCTGTGCGCGGGTCAGCGAGGTCGTGCGTTCTCGCGACGTCAGCAAGGAGCAGATGCTCGCGCACCAGCCACTTCACGGTGCGCTTCTCGTCGCCCGTTACCGCCAACCGATCGCACACCGCTTCGGCGATCTCGGCGCCGACCGCCGAGTGCCTCCGCTTGGGATTCACCTTGCCCAGGTCATGCAGGATGGCGGCGAGGTACAGCGGGCGATGGTTGGTCACTTCCGACCATGCGCCCGCAAACTCGGGAAGCGTGCGCGAGTCATCGAGAAAGCGTACAAGTTGCAGCGTGTGCTCGCCAACCGTGTAGCGATGAACCGAATCCCTTGAGAGCAGATACCTGCAAGGCGTGAACTCAGGCAGAACGGCATCCAGGAGGCCGGACTCATCCAGTGCGCGGAGCGCACCCTCGCCCGAGGTGAGGTGCTCGTTGATTCTGGCGGTGTCGCCGGGCTGCTTCGGCGGCCTCACTCGCTCGATGCGCAGTCCCAGGCGCGACGCACGGCATACGCCGATGACGGCGCTCGTCAAGTCGCTCGACTTGCTGACGTTACAAGCCCCGCGCTCCGCATACACGCCGCCGGAGCTGAGAGCGAACTTCGACGCCTGGATGAGCGTCTCGGTTGAACGCCACACTTGATCGCACTGTTCGCCTGCGCGAATGACGCGTTCCGCCAGCGCCTGCGCTTCCATACCGAGGCGGCTCCCTACCGATTCGATGCGCGTTCGAATAAGGCGATCCTCTTTTCGCTCAGTGACCGAGTGCAACACGTTTCGCACGGTGAGGAGCGTCTCAAGCGCTTCCTCGGGTGCGCGGGCGGGTCTGCGGTTGAGCGCTTGTGCGATCCAACGCGCGGTGTGGGCATCTCGAAGCCCTCCCGCGCCGTCTCGCAGGTGGAACTCCACGACCCGCGGCGTTTCGTGCCACCGAGCGCGATTGGATTGCCTTTCCTCGATCTTGCTGATGAGGAACTCCGCGACGGGAAATGTGCGCTCGAAGACCCTCTTGAACGAGTCGAGCGCTTCTTTCCTCCCCGCCACAAGCCTGGCATCAAGCAGACCGGTTCGAGTCGCCTGATCCAGGGCGGGGCAGTCGGACGGCAGGCGAAACGCGTACCCAACGGGCCAGTCCAACTCGCCGAACACCTCGATCATGAGGTGGAACATCCGCCGAACCCTCTCCTCGGCGTCGGCCGTGAGTTCTCCCTCGGGCAAGAAGGTTACGTCGAGGTCGCTGTAGGGGGCGACCTCCCTGCGACCGTATCCACCAACTGCCACGACGGCGAACAGCGGCTTCGGGCGCCCCCGGTGCACCAGCCGGAAGAGTGAGCGGAGCACGCGGTCGGCAATTGCCGAGTGTCTCCGGCACCACGCACGACCCGACGGCTGCTCGCGCAGGGCGGCGAAGACGCGCTCACGCTCCACGCGCGCCCCTTGCGCAAGCCGCCTGGCGGCGGGCGCCTCCTCAGTTGGGGTCGCGCCGTCTCGACTGCTCATGGGTTGTAGTCTATACGGAACACGCGCTGCTCGTCCGTTGCCCACATCTCCACGGTGCGCCGCGTCTCCTTCTCTAACTTCAGCGCCACCGGCGTCGCAAACGCGGCAAGTGCGAGCATGAAGACTGCGAGCACCGCGCCCATCCAAGCGACGTAGCCGCCGAGAACAGTGAAGACCGCGATGCGCCGCCGCCCTGCGAAGATGCGGCAGGCGGGAATCGCGAGGCTGAGCGTAACCAGCGCGACGGTCAGCAGCGTGCGACTCTCGTCGGTCCACTGCGGCGCGTCGGGGTCGAAGGTGGCAAGAAGCCTGCTCGGCGTCGAGGCGTGCATGAAGTACCAGGTCAACAGCGCCGCGCCGGCTGCGCCTATGGCGACGAGTACTGCGCGCTCCCAGCGCCTTGGAGTTGCGCCGTCGGTCGCTGCCACTTCGACAGGTAGCGCCACGACCACCGCGAGCAAAGCCGTCCACGCCGCGAGTGAAATCAATCCGGTGCCCGCGTACACAGCCAGGGCGAGGATCGCACCGCCGAACAACACGGCTCTGTAGTCTGGATGCGGAATCGGGCCGAGGAGGGCGCGAACCCCCCAGCCGAGCACCGCCAACCCCGCCAGGCACAGCCCCGTCAGCAGCAGCGCGGAAGGCCCTGCAGCGGTGAGGACGGACAGCGTAGAGACGCGGTCGCGCTCCGCTTCGACTTGTGCCATCGGCTTGATGAGGCGCAGCCACCCTTCGGCGCGCATGAGCGTTCTTGCTGCAGCCTGCGCCTCCCGCTCGCCCACCTCTTCGGCTACGGCGCGAACGAACGACGCGCGCACGTCCTCGAATCGGCTCGGCTCGAGGACGGTAGATCGCGGCCCCGCGCCCATCTCTGCCGCGCGATAGGCGAGGGTACATGCTGCCATGCGCGCCTCGACGGAGTACGCGCCTTGCAGGATCAGCCCGGCGTTCGCTATTGCAACGGCGCGTTCCCGCAGACGCCGAGGGTTCTCAGGTGTCGGCTCGAACGCTGCGGCCGCCGAGCGAAGGATGACCGCGACCGGGTCCGACTGTCGCAGCCGCGCTCCGAGCACAGTGTGCCACGCGAACGCGGCGCCGTCGGCTTGCGATAGCTCTCGACTGAACCGGAGAATCTGCGCCGGTCTGCGGTCCGACCATGTGCCGAGGACGGCGGCGCGTTGCCACATCTGCTGAGCCAGGTCGGGGCGACCCGAGCGATGCGCAAGGACAGCGACCATTTGGGGCCAGAACGCATTGTCCGGCTCGGCGAGCGCGGCGCTCTTGAGGTAGGCGAGCGCCTGCTGGAAGTCCTCCTCCTCAACGAACGCCTGGCCCTGCACGTTAATCCGCCGCGCCATCTGATAGGCGAGCAGCGAGAGGTCCGTCGTCGAAACCTGCTCCGCTCGCGGAGGGCGAATGGGGAACGAGGGCGACTGGGCGAGGGGGCTGCCCTCTACGGCGAGGGCGACCTTGTGGTGAGGACGAAGCAAGTATAGGAACATCGAGCGCGCCGTCGGGTGGATCAGCAGCGCGAGGAGCGTCCCGACCAGAACCCCTGCGAAGAGGCGTCGCAGGGAACTCACGCGGGAGTCCCTAACCCTGTTCGCCCGGGTGGGTTGGAGCGCTCGATCCGCCATCTTCGAAGAGGTCGAGCGGGACGTTGACCTCGGCGGTCGGTGTCTCCGTTGGTTTCAGCGAGGGCGTAGCCGGATTCGACGTGAGCACGTGCAGGACGGTCAGGATGGCGGCAGCCGTCGTGAGCGCGGCGATCATCGCGGGCCGCCAAGCGTTCAACTCGTCAAGCACGCGAGCGGAGACAACCGACTCCTCCACGCGGTCGGCGAAGTCGTGATCACCACTGTGGTCGAGCGCAGAAGATCGAAGCACATCGCTCAAAAGCGACATATCCGTGAGATATCGCCGACAATCTCCGCACTCGCCGGCGTGCGACCGCAGGAACGCCAGTTCCTCCCGGCTCAGGTCAGCCTCGTCGGCGTGAGCCAGGTTTCGAAACCGGTCGCATACCCTCTCGGTCATCGTTCGTCGTTCCTATTCTTCCCCTTGGTGGGCGAGAGTCCAAAGCGTGCGGAACCGCTCGCGAGCCGTGTGCAGACGCGATCGAACCGTGCCGACGGGCACTCCCATCGCCTCTGCTACCTCTTCATAGCTCAGCTGTTCCATCTCACGCAGGACAAGCGTAAGACGCAGATCAGGCGGCAGTTGGTTCAGCAAACGCTCCACCAACATCCGCGTCTCGATTGAGCCGCCGGGGCTTTGCTCCCGTGGCTCGATGGGCGAAGGCTCCGCCCGCTTCAGCCGAAGTCGGTCAACGCACAGCCGGACGCAAATGCGATACACAAACGAAGAGAAGGCGCGGTCGTCCCGAAGCCGGTAAAGTTCCCGGAATGCTTTGAGGAACGCCTCTTGCGCGACATCCTCGGCTTCGGTCGGGTCCCTCAAGACGTTCGCCGCCGTTCGAATCAAGCGGATGCGATGACGAGTAACAAGCTCACGCAGCGCGTTCTGGTCCCCTTGCCGGGTTCGGAAGACGAGTTGCGCCTCCTCGGCCTTCGGGTCCAGCGCGTCGGTCTGCGTCAGCGGGATAGATGCCCGGTGTTCCATAGTGCTTCGATTCCTGCGCAGTAGAGGTCAGTTTATCACACTGCTGCCGCCCGTGCAACGCGCCGGGGGTGAAATTGCAGCCAGACCCTGGTAATTCTTACCGTTTTCCCGCGCTTTCGCCTCCCGTCACGATGTTTGTCCGCCGCCCTAAGCCTCGGTTTCCGTGCCGTGCTCATACCGCTTCAGCCCTTCAGACCTCGACCAAAGCCCCGCCACGCCGATGCACGCCAGGCCTCCGATCAGCACAGAGAGTCTGGTGCCGAGCCGCTCTCCGACGAACCCCGCTTCGTAGTCACCCAGTTGCGGTCCAGAGCGCTGCAGGATCGCAGCCACGGCACCGACGCGTCCACGCAAGCGATCCGGCGTTGCAACCTGTCGGACGGTCTGCCGCCAAATGGTGCTTACGCTGTCGGCGGCGCCGGTTATGCCGAGAAGGATCAACGCGAGCGCGTAGCTCGGACAGTAGGCAAACGCCGTCGTGGCAACGCCGTAAACGAGCACTGCCCAGATGACACCCACGCCTTGCCGCTTCGCTGGCCGCAGCACCGACATCACGAGCGCCGCTGCAAGCGACCCGATTGCGATTGCCGCGCGCATCTGCGAGAACGCCCAGACGTCCAGTTGGAACACATCGCGAGCATAAAACGGAAGGAGCGCGTCGGCGGTTGAGAAGAACGTCGCCCAGAAGTCGATCAACATCGAGCTACGGACGACATCGTTCCTTCGGACGAACGACACGCCCTCGCGCAACGCAGGACCGATGTCGCGAAAATGGCGAATCTTGTCTCCCTCTGAATTGAACTCCGGTAGGTGCGGCGGCAACCGCCAGTACATCCAAATCATGCCCGAGTAGGAGATTGCATTGAAGAGGTAGCAGGTTGCCAAGCCGGAAATCGCAACCACGCTCAGGTCGTACCCGCCACGCTGCACGAAGTACGCCATCACTACCGGGCCAAGCACTTCGCTCACCCTCCATGCGACGCTGTTCAGCGTCACCGCGCTGGGAAAGTGCTTCAGCGGCAGCAGCCGAGGAACAAGAGCGTGCCGTGCGGGTATGTCGAACGATTGCAGCGCGCCGCCGAGCGCGACCAGGGCGTAGATGTGCCAAACCTTCACGACTCCGAGCGCAGTAACCAGACCGAGCGTCAGCGCGACGAGAGCCATCGCCGCCTGAGTGACGAGCAGCACCTTGCGGCGATCGAGTTGATCAGCCAAGACGCCTGCCGGCAAGGAGAGCACTATGGTCGGGAGTACGCGGAACAGCGCGATGAGACCGACAGCCTCCGGGCTGTCCGTCATCACCGTTACTTGCCAAGCCACCGCAGCCGACTGCGTAAACGCGCCCAGCTGGGACACGAGCGAACCGGCGAAGAACGCTCGGTACGTCGCGTGCTGAAGCGCTGGGACGCGGCTGAGGAAACGCACGAGGGGGGCATTTTGACGCCCACCTCACGCAATTGCTGCCCTGCGCCCTGTCATGCTAACCGGGTAACCTACAAGGATGAGCAGAACCGTCACCATGAAAGGTAACCCGCTCCCGGTCGAAGGTCCTGAACTGAAGGCTGGAGACCCTGCGCCCGACTTCCGCCTGCACCAGGCGACGCCCGACGGGCTGAAGGACGTAACGCTCGACGACTTCGCCGGCAAGACCCTCATTCTCTCCGTCGTTCCTTCGCTCGACACAAGCGTCTGCTCCGACATGGCGAGGAGATTCAACGAGGAGGCGGAGAGGCTGCCGGACTCGGTCGCCGTCCTCACCGTTAGCGCCGACCTGCCTTTTGCTCAGGGTCGCTTCTGCGCGGACTATCAAATCACGCGAATCCAGACCGCAAGCGACCACCGGGATATGTCGTTCGGACGCGCCTACGGCGTTCTCATCCCGCCGCTACGATTGCTCGCCCGAGCCGTCTTCGTCGTCCGGCCGGATCGCAAGCTCGCCTACGCGGAGGTCGTCCCCGAGGTGAGCGATCTACCGAACTTCGATGCTGCACTCGCCGCCGCGCGGGAAACGGTGAACGCGTAGGCGCCATCGGCGGCTTGCCTCGCGCGGGAGAGACCACCCGGTACACTCCCCGGCATGGAGCATCGCGTCGAGGCTGACAGCCTCGGAGAAGTCAATGTCCCCGCGAACGCGTACTGGGGGAGCCAGGCTGAGCGGTCGCGGAACCTGTTCCCCATCAGCGGCATGACCGAGCACCCGAAGATGATTGACGCGTACGTCATGCTGAAGAAGGCGTGTGCGGTCGCCAACGCCGAACTCGACCTGCTCGACCGAGCGGTCGCCGATGCCATTGCGCAGGCGGCGGACGAGGTGCTCGGCGGCAGTCTGCGAGACCAGTTCCCCGTTGACGTTTTCCACATGGGAGCGGGCACCAGCTTCAACATGAACGTCAACGAAGTTCTTGCCAACCGCGCCGAGGAGATCCTCGGCGGCGAGAAGGGGCAGTACAAGCGGGTTAATCCGAACGACCACGTCAACTACGGACAGTCCACGAACGACACCTTCCCCACCGCCATGCGCGTGATGAGCAGGATGATGCTCCAGGACCTTCTGCCCGAAGTGGACGCGCTCGCCGCCTCCCTCGAAAAGAAGGCTCGCGAGTTCGACGGGGTGCTCAAGTCGGGTCGAACGCACCTGCAGGACGCCGTGCCGATTCGCCTCGGACAAGAGTTCGCTGCCTATGCCGCGGCGATTCGCAGATGCGGCGAGTGGCTCCGACGAGCGGGGACGGAGTTGGAGGAGTTGGGCATCGGCGGGAGCGCCGCCGGCACGGGGCTGAACACGCACCCGGACTATCGCAAGCGCGTGGTCGCGCTGCTCGCCGAGTGGACCGGCATCCCGTTCCGCCCGAGCGAGGATCTGCGCGAGGCGATGCAGTCGCAGTTCCCGATGAGCGCGCTGGCGGCTGCCCTGCGACTGTTCTGCCTGGAACTCACGCGCATCACGAACGACCTCCGGCTGCTCTGCTCAGGTCCGCTGACCGGCCTCGCAGAGATCACGCTGCCACCGGTTCAGCCGGGGAGCAGCATCATGCCGGGCAAGGTGAACCCCTCGATGGCTGAGAACATGAACATTGTTCTGTTCCAGGTGCTGGGACAGTGCGACAGCATCGACCTCTGCGTTCAAGCCGGGCAACTGGAATTGAACGTGATGATGCCCGGGATGGCCTTCAGCAGCCAGTTCGCCCAGCAAGTGCTGACGAACGCTCTGCGCACCTTCCGCGTGAACTGCATCGAGGGCATTACCGCGAACGAGGAGCGGTGCCGCTACTACGCGGAGGTTAGCCCGTCACTCGCGACGGCGCTCAACGCCTACGTGGGTTATCGCAAGGCGGCTGAGGTCGTGAAGAAAGCGCTGAGCGAGGGGAAGACGATACCGGACGTGGTGCGCGAGATGGGCCTCCTCGACGAGGAGACCCTACAACGCGCACTCGACCCCGCGCTCCTCACGGAACCGGGCATTCCGGGGAAGGACGCTTAGAACTTGATGCCCGCCGCTGCGTAGAAGCCGTTGTTGTCCACGCCGCCGGTTGAAGGAGCCCAGAACCAGCCGACCTCGAGGGAGAGGCCCTGCGAACCCATGCCGCTCATGCCTCCTCCGCCGAACATATAACCGAGGGCGACGAATCCGCCGAAGCCCCACTCGTCGCCGGCGCCGTCAACGTCGGTGTTGTAGTACCCGCCGGCTGTCTTGAGATAGAGGTTCTGTGCGCCTCCGCCGAATCCGGTTGACGCTCCGTAGTGGACGCCCATCGTTCGGCTCTCAACGCCGCTGCTCTCGCCCAGCATCATTCGGACGCCGATAAACGAGCCGTGCGATCCTCCGCCCTGCTGGTACTGGTAGTCGAGGCCGACGAGAAAGCCGTTGTCGATTCCGGCGTCTTTGTGGTCGCCTTGCCAGAAAGGAATGCCGACGCTCAGCGTCCATGGCTTCACTTGTTGATAGTACTGGCCGCTGTTCGAGGCGATCGCGCCGGTCGCGGTCAGCACGGTAAGAGCAATGACAATCTTTTTCATGTTCATCACACCTCCTTGTGTGGTGTTAGGTTCGAGGGCGGTGCCATCGCCCGCATTCTATCATAAGACGCCGGAGCGGGCGCGAAGGGTGCGCCGAGTCACGCCGCTTCCTGGGGAAGAACCGGTTCGGGCCCGTGCGGAACGCCCTCGCGGATGTCCTTGATCGTCGCTTCGGCATACGCTCGAAGGAGTGGTTCCGGGTCCTCCTTTGCCATTCGCTCAAGCGTGTCGAAGGCTCGCGGCTGGAACGATGGCAGCCACTCGCAAAGGTGAATCAAGCCGTGGACGGCGCTTCTGCGGCCGAAAGGTTGCTTGCCTTCAGAGATGACCACGAGGAGCGCGTCGCCCGCGTCCTCCGTCGCGACGTGATCGCCAAGCACGTCCCCCGCCTTGAAGACGGCGCGCGCATAGTCGTCCTCCGCCGTCATCATAAAGTCGCGAATCGCTTCGATTGCGCGCCTGCGACCGTACTCGTCGGGGAACAGGCTGAGAAGGTCTTCGAAGATGTCGAGCGCGCACCATTGCGCAACCCTCCGATAGGGGTGCCCGCTCTCCAGCATGATGCGGATGAGCGAGTCACCGTACGGAATCGTGCGTGCGTGTGAGTCAATCTCCACCATTGCAACGTGTGCTACATCGCGATCCGGGCAAAACAGCAGGCGGATCAACTCCGTGGGTCGAAGGTCGGTGATCGAGCCGTCGAACCTTCGCGGCAGGCCCAGCGTGCGGCTGACGGCGAATTGGCGCTCGAAGAGTGGCTCGAGCGCGCGCCGGAGGTTCGCGAGCATCGTCTCCTCGTCGTTCCCCTTCGCCTCCGCCCACAGGGCTTCGCACTTCCCGAAGACGCCGAACGGCGTCTCCGCCACGAGCACGGGGAACGCCTCGCCGTGTGCCTCGAAGCGAATCGAGCGCCGAAACTGCTCGGGCTTGACGTTGTACTGGCTCCCGACCGACGGTCGCGGCCACAGGAACTGCCTGCGATGCCCAGGGTTTAGCGCGGGCTGAGGGCCGCCGTTCCGCTCCTCCTCTTCTCGCAGGAACACCTCCAGCGACTCAAGAATCTGTTCGCGGGTGCACACCGCCCAGAGTTTGCGCCGAAACGGCGTCGCGGGTCAAGAGGGGGAGCCAAACATCGAGCGGTATAATCGCGGCGCTATGCAGCCCTCTGAAACACCGCCGCCGGAGCCGCTTGAACAGAACGGAACCGACGCGGAACCGGCGACCGAAGTGAACAAAACCGCTGCAGAAGGCTCGAATCCGAACGCCGAACCGGCGCCGGTCGCTGATATGGACGAGGCGTTGTCCAACTTGCAGGACGACCTCCGTCGCGCCGAGGAAGCGTACCTACGGGCCGTTGCCGACCTTCAGAGCTATCGACGCAGAGTCACCCAAGAACTGCTGCGCGAACGAGAGGCCGGCAGGGCGAGCGTCATCGAGGACATCCTGCCCGTCCTCGACAACTTCGAGCGCACCCTCGAAGCCGGAAAGGCGGGCGCGTCCCTCGAGTCTCTGCTCGAAGGCGTGCAGCTCATCGAGAGGCAGTTGCGCGCTGCCCTCGAGCGGCACGGATTGCGACCCATCGAAGCCCAGGGCAGGCCGTTCGACCCAGAACTGCACGAGGCGGTTGTCACGGAGCCGAGCGACAAGGCGGAAGGGACGATCCTTGACGTTCTCGAGCGCGGCTACCTTCTCGGAGACCGCGTCGTTCGGCCGGCGAAGACAAAAGTGAGCAAAGGACCCAGGAAGTGAGCCTCTTCGGTACCGACGGCATTCGAGGCGTAGCGAATCAGGAGTTGACCCCCGACCTCGCGCTCTCTGTCGGCGTTGCCACGGGGTTGCACTTCCGCCGCCAGGGGGCGAGGGTGGCGGCAATCGGAAGGGACACACGTCGAAGCGGCCCCATGCTCTCCGCAGCCGTAATCTCCGGCCTGTGCTCCGCGGGGATGGACGTGGTTGATCTTGGCGTTGCGCCTACGCCGGCGGTTTCTTGGTTCGTCCGCGCTTGCAACGCTGACTTCGGGGTCATGCTCTCCGCCAGCCACAACCCGCCAGCCGATAACGGCATCAAACTGCTGAGCAAGGAAGGGACCAAACTGGACCCCGACGAGGAGGCTGAGATCGAGAGGGCAATCGGAACGAAGAGCCCGGTCGCCTCTGAGTTCATTGGCCAAGCCTCTACGCAGCCGGAGGCGCTCGAGGGGTACATCGAGTGGCTGGCTTCGCTGTTGCCGGAGCGGCTAGACGGGATGCGCGTTGCGCTGGACGCCGCGAACGGCGCTGCCTACGCTGTCGCGCCTATGCTGCTCAAGCGCCTCGGCGCAGGGGTGACGGCGATTGGCGTGGAAGCCGACGGAGACCGCATCAACGACGGCGTCGGCGCGACCTGCCCCGAGGCGATTCAACGCCTAACCGTAGACACCGGCGCGGCTATCGGCATCAGCCTTGACGGGGACGCGGATCGCTGCGTCTTCAGCGATGAGACGGGCGCGCTGATCAACGGGGACCGCACGATGGCGATCCTTGCACACGCCTTGGAACTCGAACCGAAGATCGTCGTCGGCACGGTGATGAGCAACCTTGCCTTCGAAGAAGCGCTGGCCAGCGACGGCTACGCCTTGGAGCGAACGGCCGTCGGAGACCGCAACGTAGCGGAGCGAATGAAAGCGCTCGGCGCGAGAATCGGCGGCGAGCAAAGCGGACACATCATCTTCTCCGACTACTCCCCGACGGGCGACGGCCTGCTTACCGCGGTGATGATGCTGCGAGTGCTGAAGGAATCGGGGCTACCGGCTTCGCAGTTGCCGCCCGTTTATGAGAACCGCCCCCAGGTGCTCATCAACGCACGAGTCGAGAAGAAGGAAGGTTGGAGGCAGTCGGACCGCATCCGAAAGGCGATCGCACATGGAGACGAAGAGGTGCGCGGCACTGGGCGCGTTCTAGTGAGACCCAGCGGAACGCAGCCCGTGATCCGCATCATGGTTGAAGCGACCGACCGAGCGCTGCGGGACAAGGTGGCAGAGGACATCCTCACCGCCGTCCTCCAGGAACTGGGCGGCGAGGTCGCGGCGCGAGTGGAGTTGACCAATGCTCTTGGCGATTGACGTCGGCAACACGAACACCGTGTTCGGGTTTTACGACGGCGGCAAGTGGGATCCCGTTTGGAGGCTGACCACTCGCGCAGAGGCGACCGCGCACGATTGGCTTGCGGCACTGCGCGCGCTCTCGTCCAGCAACGATTCGAGACAGCCTACGGCGGCCATCTGCGCGTCGGTTGTGCCGACGGTCGACGCCTCCCTCGCCGTGGCGATCCATGATCTTTACCGGATACCCGTGCAGTTCGTTTCGCCGGAAAGCGTGAGCGGCCTGCGGATCGAGTACGAGCCGCCGAGCGCGGTTGGAGCCGACCGCATCGCCAACGCGATTGCGGTTCGGGAACTTCATGGAACCCCGGCTGTTGTTGTGGACTTCGGCACCGCGACCACGTTCGACGCCGTAACGGACGACGCGTATGTCGGCGGGGCGATTCTGCCCGGGCCCGTGCTCTCGATGGAGGCTCTCTTTCATCGCACCGCCAAACTCCCACGTGTGGCGGTTGAGCCGCCCGCGCACGCAATCGGCCGAACCACTACCGAGAGCATCCAGTCGGGCCTGGTGTTGGGATATGCGAGCGCAATTGACGGCTTGGCTCGACGCATCGTTGGTGAGTTGGGCGGTTCCGCCAGGGTCATCGCCACCGGTGGCCTCGCTCCAATGTTCGCTCCGCTGTGCGAGAGCATCGAGGCCGTCAGCCCTAACCTGACTATCGAGGGGCTGCGCCTCATCGCGGAGAGCGACTAATCCTCGCTGACTTCACCCGACGAGACGCCGAAGCGCCACTCCGCACCAGCGTTGAACCGCGCCCCGCTCACGCCGGCCATCCGGCAGGCCTTTGAGATCTTGCCCGCGAGGACCCAGTCGGGCAGGCGGCGATCCTCCGCGTTCGCAAGGATGATTGCAGCGACCCTGCGGATCGGCTTCCCGACGGTTTGGAGAAGGTATCGGTCAGCGGGATGGACACGCCCCTCAAGCTGGAACACGAGCACCAGGTCGCGCAGGAGGCGGCTGGCGGCCTTGGGCCCGAAGCCTGGGATCTCGCGCATCAGTTGATGAATATGCTCAGCGTGCCCTGTGTCTCGAACCTCCGCGAGGATCCAGGCTACGAGGCTCTCCTCTCCCGCAGCACGATAGGTTTCGAAGTTCCACTCGAGCAAACCAGTCAGCAGACCCTCTAACTGGTCGGCTGACTTCTTACCCTTCGGCGTGAGCGCCTCTGTGAATCGCAACCAGAACGGCTGCGAATCGCCCCCGCGGAGGAACTCATCGGCACCTTGCCGCTCAACCCAGCAGATCGCGCGCTCGGCGGCGTCCGAGACGCCCAGGCGCGAGAAGCGACGATGCCCGAGCGCATAGTGCCTCAACACAAGCCGCAGGGCAGGGGCGAACTTTGAAAGGCGCGCTTCCCACGCGTCCCCCTCGTCGCCGGCGACCTCGCGCCACTTCGGAAGCAGGTACTCGTGGAGATAGCGCTCGGCGTCCAGTGCAGCAACGTCGCGCATCAACGCGGCAACAGCGTCGTCAAGGCTCTGTTCTGAGGGCGTCAACCGAGTTTACGCCTCCTCGTGGGTTTGTCGAGACTGTCGCATGATCGCCTTCGGGCTCGAAGGGAATCGAGCCAGGCTACGCAACGAGGATACCTTACGCGCTAAAACCGCGCGCTCGGCGTCATGCCGACCACCACGGGCAGCGTTGGCACTTGGACGCCACCCACGCCCGCGCCGACGCCCGACCGTATGCGGTCGAAGACTTGCCAGCAGAACTCGTCCACCTGAATCTGGTTGCTATGGAGATCCTCGAGGGCGAGGATCATGGCTCGAGTGTAGACTCCGTACTGCTTTCCTTCGACGAAAACGCCGTGAACGCTCTCACCCGCCATCGTGCCGTGGCACTGCGCGATGCGCCCGAGCGACGGGACTTCCCTGCCGAAGTAGCCGCCGTTGAGCGACATGGGGCGGTCAACTTGGTAGAACGCGAAGATGGTCGCCCCCTTGCCCATGAACACCCGGTACAGATCCTGCTTTCCGAGCATCGTTTCGACGCGGCCGGGCTGTGAGTCAACGCCCTTCAAGAAGTCCTTCCTCTGGGCTTCATCATAGAAGCCGGAGCCGCTGAAGTACAGGAACAGAGTTCCGGATTCCGGTATGCGCTCCGCCAACGCTTCCGCCTCTCTGCGGATGGTGGCAACGTCGGCGTTCTTGAGTACGATGATGTTTCCCTCGGCATAGCCGGCGTGTTTGATGAGCGCCTCCCGGATGGCATCCACATCGTTGACGGCGAACTCTTGGCCGCTACCTTCTGCGTTGCCGATCAGCAGGGCATACTTGAAGTCGAGCACCGGCACAAGTCCGAACCGGCTGGGCAAGAGGAGCGGGTCGCTGCCACTCGGTTGGCTGGTCGGTCCGGCTGTCCCGGAGATGACGCCGAGGTCCCCCTGGTCGAGAATCTCCGTATCCGCCTTGTAAGCCTTGCTAAGGTCCATCTCTGTGAGTGCGCGCTGGACCCGGGACGCCTGCTCCATGTTGCCGGCCGCCGCGTAGGCGGAAGCAAGCAGCACCATCGCCTCAACGCTTGCCTTGCCGCCGGTAACCAGCTTGTCGAACCCTTCGATGGCGGCAGCAAGGTGCTGCCTCCTGGCCTCCTCCGCCTGGGCAGTAGCAGCCAACTTGAAAGAGCAATAGGCGACTGCGAAGTTTGGCGAGTAGGGAGCCCCGTTTCGCCAGACGGTTCTCGATGTTACGGCAGCGCCGACCGTTGAGGCGTCCTGCGTGTCTTCGGGTCGGTCGGCGATAGCCTCTTGGAAGGCCTTCTGTGCGTCCGCCCAGTTACCCTGTTTTGCGAGTCGGAGCCCTCGCTCGTAGGCGTCCTTCCACGGCTGCGCGGACGCGGCGATCGCCGCGCACGCCAGTAGCAGAACCAAGATGAATCTCATTCGTTTCATGTGGCGTTTACCTGCGTCCGATTCGCGAAGTCATGCTGACAGAGACATCCGGGCTTGATTGCCCGCTCGCGGCGGCGATGTTGAGGTCGAGCCAATAGTCCGCCTCGAACGGGCGGTATCCGACGCCGAACGTGAAGGCGCTACGGCTGCTGAAGCCCTCGCCCGCGTCTTGGACGACTCGGAACCCGAGACGAATTGGCACGTACCCGAAGCTTTGCGCCCAGTTGTATTCAATGCCGACCCCGGCTGACGCGTGGCCGTCCCGCTTCAGTCCGCCGGACTTGCCGCGGTTTGCCTCGAAGTACCACGCGCCGTCTACACCTCCGATGAGGTAGTCCCTACCGCCGCGCAGGCCGTCCCTTCGCCAGACGATTCCCGCCTGCAGTCGGCCGGGTATCTCGTCGGAGATTGCGCCGAGTTTGTCCATCTCCACCTGAATCGGCGTGCGGTAGGAGATCCCGAACGAAACGTTTGGGTTGCCCGGAGGGGTGATCTGGACGCCGACGATGCCCCCGACGCCGATCCCTTCATCGGTCACTGCCGGGTCGTCAATGATCGTCGTCTCTTGCCCGTCGTCAATCCTGCGGAATGTGTCGCTCATGATGTGCTGCCTTGCCACGACCACGCCAACGCCGATGTTGGTTTGGCCTCGTGTGGGGAGCCCCCAGGCGACCGTAAAGAACTCGTTGGTGACGCGGAGTACGTCGTTGATGTCCACAAACACCCCGTCACCCTCCAATCTCACGCCGACGCGGCGGTCGTTGAAAAAGCCGCCCTTCGCATAACTTACGCCCAGCGTCCCCCGGTCGCCGATCGGCAGGGCGAAGCCTCCGAACGTGATGGAGTAGGACCCGAACGAGCCGGACCCGTCCTCCTCGGGGTCGTCTAAGTTGCCTGAAAGGCCGGTCGCCGAGGTCGGAAGGTTTCGGAAGTTCAGTTCCATCTGCCCTTCCCCGATGAGAGAGAGGTTCGCCGGGTTCCAGTAGGAGGCGCTGGGGTCGGCGGCGTTCGAGTACATCCCGCCACCCATGCCCAAAGAGCGCCCCCCCATTTCGAAGGCATCGAAGAGGTCTGGAATCTGGCTCGCCGCCTGTCCCCCAACGAGGATTAGCGGTGCGAAGAGAGCGAGTCGCGTCCTTGCTTTGTTCTCCATTCTTGTTGTCCTTGCCAAACGGTCGCCGCGGAGATTACCCGTTGGAGCTTATCTGCCCCTGCCGCCCCTGCCGCCCCGGCCGCGGTGCCTGCCGGTGGTGAGCGGAACCTCTTGGGTTACGGCGACGTTGCCGGCTTTGTCCACGACGTTCACCGTAATCTTGAATTGGTCAGGGTCGGTGAACAGAACCGGCGCACGCCCGAGCCAAAGCCGCTGGGTTTCGCTGCCTCCGGGCGCCCATCGAAGTCGAGATGCCCGCCGAATGAGCGTGCCGTCCATCCGACGCACCTCAACCAAAACCGCCATCCACTCCACGGATTCTTGTGAGGCGTCATCAATCTTGATGATGATCCCCATGATGGAGCCCGGTCTCACCACCGAGTTCGTCCGGGGGAACTCCACCCGCACGCTCGGGGCCGCCCGGTCCAGCGTAACCGGAATCTCGAGCGTGTCGGTGTTCTCGGCCTTATCGGTGACCTTGATGCGGATGGTCTGTTGGCCGTCCTCCTCGATGAACGACGTGTCCCACACGACTGAAACGGACGCCGTATCACCCGTGTTGTTGGGCAGGTCGGCATCGTTGACCGTAACGCGCCACTCTTTGATGTTCAACTCGTCCAGCTCGGCAGCAATCGTAACGACGCCTCGGACAAACGAGTCCTCGAGCGGGCTGAAATCACGGAAGCGAGGCTTGATTCTGTCCAGGGTAACCGTCAGGTTGACCGTGTTATACGTGTTGCCCGGCTCAGTCGCCGTCACCTCGATGTCGTAGTCGCCCTCGGGGAAGGAGTCGCTCGGGTTCCAACTCAGGCTGCCGCTCGCGTTGCCTGATTCATCGGGCGTTACTCGCGTCTCCAGCGTGGTGGAGGCGCCGCCGCCCACCTTCGTAATCTGCGCGCGCACCGTAACCTGCACATTGCCCCCGGCGATGCGGAAGCTGATGGTGGTGTTGGAGCCCACGAAAGCTCCGTCCTCGGGGCTGGTTACCGTAAGGGTGCCCGCGAGGGCGCCGACGGCAGCGAGCACCGCCAAGACGCAAACAAACAAGATTCGAATCATTGCGCTTTTCATCATCGCTCAGTCTCCTCAGGTGCTACCCGCCAGGCGGCAAATCCCGCCCGCCCACCGGGCGCTCCTTGCTGTTAGGACGTTCGGACGGCTCCGGACGTCTTACTCGTTGGTCATTTTCCCACATTCTTTAGGAGCATTGCAACGTACTCCGCCACGCCGCACTCCTCGTTAGAGCCTACCACCACATCCGCAGCGGCCTTCGCCTCGGGCACGGCGTTCGCCACGGCGGCACTATGACCGGCCCACGCGAGCATCGGCACGTCGTTCAGATAGTCGCCAATCGCCGCGGTCCGCTCCCTCGGAACGCCCAGCGCTCCCGCGATGGAAGCAAGCCCCGTCCCCTTGTCGCAATCGGGGCACAAGAACTCCAGGTACTCGGGCTCAGAGTAGGTGACCACGGAGGAGCCGTCCGGAAGCGCCTCCTCCGCCCAGAGGCGCAGGTCCTCCAAGATGCGCGGCTCGCCTACGGCAATCAGCTTGTTCGGCTGCAGTCGCGTCAGCGCCGCCCACGGCAAAAGCACGGGCACGGAGCGTCGCGCACGCCGCAGATACATCTCAGCCATCGCCGACTCCTGGGCGAAGTGAACTTTGTCGTCCGCGTACACGTTCAGGTGAACGCCGCGCCTCTCGCACTCCAGGACGACCGCCTCGACAACCTCCTTCCCCAAGCGGTGGTCTGCGAGAACGTCGCGAGCCTCATCGAGCACAAACGCCCCATTGCACGCGACCAGGGGCGTTGGCAATCCCAACTCCTCGGCGAACAGCCGCAGGCTGGAGGCGATGCGCCCACTCGCGAGCACGATGTGCATTCCCGCCTCCCTCGCCCCGCGCAGCGCCCGGGCGTTCGCCTCGGGGATGCGCCGCTCGGCGTCCACGAGGGTGAAATCAATGTCCACGGCAAGCAGTTCGATCGGCGGCACTGCCGGTGAGTGTATCCCATGCGGCGGCTCGGCAGCGACGAGCGTCTATACTCCATGCAAGGAGAAATGGAACTATGAACGCACTCACGCTCACCGCGATGCTCGCCGTCTCATGGCAGCAACCCGCCCCACCTCAACACTTCGCCTTTGAGTCCACCCTGAAGACGCTCGTCGTCTTCAAGGAGGGATTCGGATTCTTCATTCGTGAAGGAAGCGCCCTGCTCGAGAATGGCTGGGCCACGACCAACCTCGTCCCGAGGGCAGCCATCGGGACGTTCTACGTCTATCCCCTCAACGCCACTGACCGCGTCGAGACGATCGTCACGACCCCTGAACACCTCATCCCATTCGAAAAGCCGGAGCAGTTACGCACCCTGCTCGCCAACAAGGTCGGTCTCCGCCTGCGCGTGAGCACCACAGAGGGAGGCAGTGCCACCGGCGCGCTCGCCAAGGTGCTCGACGACATGGTTCTGCTGCGAACCGATGAGGGACAGTACAGCGCAGTCGAGTACGCCCGAATCAGCAAAGTGGTGCTCACCGACTTCCCAGTTCGCATTAAGTTCCGAACGGCGAACCAGAACGCGCGAATGGGAATCGGCGTCGCGTACATCCAGGCGGGAGTAAGGTGGGAACCGAGCTACCTGCTCGAACTGTCTTCGGCAACGCAAGGGCGGCTGACGCTTCGAGGCACCTTGCTCGGCTTGCCCGAGGAGCTGAAGGAAGCCGACCTGGTCTTCGTCGTCGGCGCGCCGTCCCTAATGAACGTCGGGCTTGTGGACAGCCTTCTGTCGGGCTTTGAGAGTGGCCCGGCGGACGCGCTCGCCGACCTGAATCAAGCGAGGAGGGAGCAAGCCGCGAAGGCAGCGGAGGCGCCGGCCGGAGGCTTCGGGGGAGGAGGCTTCGCAGGCGCACCTGGCTCCGAGTCGGTTTCCGATGAGTCCGGCGAACTGCAGTACTACTTGAAGCGAGGCTTCAGCCTCCGCCCGGGCGAGCGCGCCATGACCGTCATCTTCGAGGCGAACGTTAGCGTGCATCCGTTCTTCGACTGGAACGCCGACCGCAACGACATGCACTACGTGCTTCGCGTAAGCAACACGACTGGCAGCCCCCTAACCAGCGCGCCCGTGTTCGTCCTCGACGACGGCAAGCCGGTCGGCCAGCCAGTGATGGACTACACCGCGAATGGGGACGACACCGAACTCCGCATGACCAGAGCCGTCGGCATCAAGGCGGAGGCGCGAGAGGTCGAAGTCGAGAGGGGTGAAAGCGTCATCCAGGGCGAAGTTGTGCAAACTCCGATCACGCTTCGCGGGACGATGACGATCGAGAACTTTCGAGACAAGCCCGCCGAGGTGCGCATCCGCAAGACCATCAACGGGCGCATCCTTGAGATGTCGCACGGCGGCGTGGTGAAGAACACGGTCGTCAGCTCAGGCGGCCCCAACCCGTCAAACCAGGTCGAGTGGACGGTCAACGTCGCAGCCGGCCAGAAGGTCGTCGTCGAGTACCGCTACGTCAGCGTCGCCGTCACCGGGCGCGCCCAGTCGAGTGGAGGTGGCGCTTAGGAGACCCTTACGGTTCGTCTGACGCCGTCTCGGGCGCGTGAGCTTCCTCGACCGCCTCGGTGCGGAAGAGGAAGCGCGCGTTGCCGAACACGACTGTTGCGCCGTCCTCGATGCGCGCCGGTTCCTCGATGCGGCGGAAGTCGTCCCCGTCGAGGACGAAGGTGCCGTTGCTCGAGCCGAGGTCCTCGATAATCCACCCGCCGTCCTCGTAGGAGATGCGCGCGTGCTTCCGTGAGATGTAGGAGCCTTCGTCCAGGCCACCTAAGTCAACATCAATCGGTCCTACAGATGGGTCGAACCGGCCGATGACGGCGGAGCCGGAGAAAGGGAAAACATCGCCGGTCTCAGCCCCGCCGCGAATGAGGCGAAGGCTCGCGCCCGGCCCGGCTTGGGGCTGCGAGGCCTGTTCGTCTCCCTCTTGGCCCGCACCCTGAGGCTCAACGCCCTCCTGATGCGAAAGCGGTTCATCTTCCGCTCCTGTTGGAGGTTGCGCCTCGACCTCCGCGCCGCCTCCCGCCTCGTCCGGGGCACGCAGTCCGCCGATAGCGCCGAGGGCGAACAGTCTTCTCGTCAAGAACATCACGCAGTCACCTCTTGCCGGAGTTTACCAAGCAAAGCCGGCTTCTCGGTGAACCCTTTTTGGGCGCAACCACGCCGCACGCCACGCTCCGGGCGGCGCATGTCCGGCCTAACTGCCACCTGTAGAACCCACGCGGAGCCTCTCCCAGCAGGAGCGCTTCTGCCATAATAAGCGTAGAACAAAGGGGTGGCGGCGCCGCCCGCAAGGAACGAACATGGCTATCAACGAAGAAGTCCAGCAGAGAATCACGCTGACCGAGCGCGCCGCTCAGGAAGTCAGGACGCTGTTTGAGGAGCAAGGCAAGCCCGAAGCCGCCCTGCGCGTGTGGGTCGCCGGCGGAGGCTGCTCGGGCCTGCAGTACGGCATGGCGATTGACGACGCCGCGCCCGAAGCGGACGACGTAACGCTCGCTGACCAGGGAGTCACCATCTATGTGGATAACCTCAGCCTGAAGTACATGACCGGCTCGGTCGTGGACTTCGTGGAAGACGTGCTCGGCGGCGGATTCAAGATTGAGAACCCGAACGCCGTCCGCTCCTGCGGATGCGGGAGTTCTTTCTCCGCCGAAGAGGAAGGCATCGAGGGGCTGGACACGTCCATGGGCGGCGGTTGCGGCTCCTGCGGCTGCGGCAGCTAACGGATGAGGATCCGGCGGGCCGGCGAGCGTGGTCATTTCGACCACGGATGGCTCCGTACTTGGCATACGTTCTCCTTCGGTGACTACGTTGACCCGAGCTGGGTGCGGTACCGCACGTTGCGCGTGCTGAACGAGGACATCGTCGCGCCCGGAGGTGGGTTCCCCATGCACCCTCACCGCGACATGGAGATCATCACCGTCGTCCTGAGCGGAGAGCTGGAGCACAGCGACAGCCTGGGCAACACCCTGCGGGTCACGCCGGGCAAGGTCCAAAAGATGGCCGCGGGCAGCGGCATCGTGCACAGTGAGCGCAACCCCTCCGACTCGGAGCCGGTGCACCTGTATCAGATTTGGATATTCCCTGATGAGAAGGGGCTTGAGCCGTCTTTCAACGAAGTGGACGTTCCCCCCGCCGCTGAAGGCTGGACCGTCATCGCATCGAGAGACGCCGCGGCAGGCGGCGCGCCGATCCACCAAGACGCGCTCGTCCTGCGGGGCGCCATTGGTTCAGGCGCGGCTCTCGAACACCGTTTGGAAGCCGGGAGGGGCGCGTGGCTCCAGGTCGTCTCCGGCGACGTGCGCCTCGGCGAAGAGCGGCTGTCGGCGGGAGACGGCGCAGCCTTGGACGCAGAAGCGTCCGACGGCGTGGCGCTACGCCTCACCTCGGAAGGCGGCGCAGACGTGCTGCTGTTCGATCTGGGATAGGCTCCTCCTGTTCACTCACGCCCTGGAGCGGCAACCTTTACCAACAGTTAGCGGTCTCGCACGCACGCCTTGCTTCCGCTGGGTTCTCGACGGCCCGGCTCAAGAACAGGAAGGGAATCAGGGGAACCCACACCAGAGCACCTCGTAGTACTGACTGGATACTTCTTCTTCCAGGAGGATCACGATGGCACCGAGCAATCACATATGTAATAGCATAATGACAATCTGTTGCACCCTCGTCGTCGGAGCCGCGGCTGTGATCCCGGTTCCGAGAGCGTACGGAGCGTCCATCACGTACATTTCAACCTCGGGCCGGTACCCCCTCGACGTCTCGAACGACGGGGCAGTCCTGCTCTCCAGCTATGGCTATCTCGCAGGCGGGGTGTGGCATCCGGACGCGGGCTGGCGCCTCTTCCCGAGCCTGGACCTGCGGGAATACGGCGAACCGTGGCACTTCTCTCCCTCTGGAGCGCTAATCTGCGGTTCCATGCCGGGCGTTGGCTCCGCCATCTGGGATCGCAGCGGCCGGCCCCTTAGAGTGCTCGAAGGATTGCGCTTTCTCCGTGTTGCAGACGATGGAGCGTTGTTGGCTTCTGACGGCACTTCGTACATGTTTATCCGACCCAACGGGATGCGCGAGTTCGTGCCGTACTTGCGGCAGGTTCATGACATGTCGGCGGACGCCTCGGCATTCGTCGGTTGGGGATTCATCTCTGGAGACCCAGCAACGATCCTCTTGCGCAACGGGAACCCGCAGTTCATTCCAAGGCTTCAAGGCGGGCTCGCCATCCCGTACAGGATCTCGGCGGATGGGACGACCGCCGTTGGTTTCGCCCAGGTCCCTTGGATCGGCACAGACGGCGGATACCAGTACCAGCCGTTCCGCTACCGCGACGGGCGAACGATCCACCTCGGCAGCCTCGGCTTCGGCGGGGTGGCGGAAGACGTCTCAGCAGATGGCTCCGTGGTGGTCGGCACATCCCGCTCAAGAAGAGATGGGGAGTCCCATGCGTTCATCTGGAGCGAGCAGACGGGCATGCTGGACATGAACGACGTGTTCAAGCGCATCCTCGAGCCCGGTGTCACGCTTCGGAACGCCCCTGCGATCTCACCCAACGGACGCTACGTCGTCGGCTGGGTGGGCGGCGTCCCCGGCCATGTCGTGTTCCTGCTGGACACGAGGGACTGACTGTAGGAACCCTAAGCCGAATCGGGTAGCCTGCGCCGGGTCTGCGCGCACCGCGCCAGACCCGTTTTCTACGCAAGGGAACCACGATGCCTTACACTTACGCGATCCTCGGCAGCGGCATGCAGGGCACTGCAGCCGCATACGACCTCGCCCGATACGGAGACGCCGCCCGAGTCCTCATGGGCGACCGAGACCTTGCCTCCGCTGAGCGGAACGCCGCCCGGGTCAACTCTCTCCTCGGCAAGGCGGTCTGCGAGCCGATGTTCGTGGATGCCCTGGTGGAGACTTCCCTGCGAGCGTTCCTTGCGCCCGTTGACGTCGTCCTCTCCTGTGTTCCCTACTGGATGCACCCGCTCGTGGCTCCCATCGCCATCAACACGGCGACCAGCATGGTGGACATGGGCGGAGATACGGAGGTAACGCTCAAGACGCTCGCCCTGGACGACGCGGCCAAGGCGGCGAAGGTGAGCGTCGTGCCGGACACCGGGCTTGCGCCGGGGCTGGTGAACAGCCTGGCGACGTACCTGATGGCGCAACTCGACGAAGTGCTTGACGTGACGATGTACTGCGGGGGCCTACCGCAAAACCCGAAGCCGCCGTTCAACTACAAACTGGTGTTCAACATTGAGGGTCTGGTCGCCGAGTACACCGACCCCGCATACGCCGTGCGCGATTACAAACTGGCGCGCCCGGACGCGCTCAGCGACCTCGAACGACTCGAATGGGAGGGTCTCGGCGAGATGGAAGCGTTCGTGACGAGCGGGGGCACCAGCACCGCACCGCTTACCTTTGAGGGCAAGGTGCGCACCTATGAATACAAGACCATCCGCTTCCCCGGGCATTGCGAAAAGATGCGCCTCTTCGGCGACTGCGGCTTCTGGAGCCAAGAGCCGATCGAGGTGGACGGTCACAGAGTGCGACCGCGCGAACTGTGGCATCGAATCATGGCCGAGCGCCTGCGGGACGACAACGACAAGGACCAGGTCCTCGTCCGCGCCGTCGTTAGCGGAATGAAGGACGGCAAGGAGCGAGAGATGAGCATCGAAATCCATGACCGGCACGACGACGCAACCGGTTTCTCGGCGATGGAGCGCATGACCGGCTTCCCCACCGCCATCATTGCCGCCGAGATTGCGCGCGGGGCGGTCGAGCGCGGGTGTATCCGATACGAACTCGCGGTTCCGGGCGAACGGGTGGTCGAAGGGCTTCGCGAGCGCGGCGTCCCGATGCGCGAGTCGGACAGTTAGCGCCGCCGCTATCGGTTCGGCGAGACCATCGTGTAGCCGGACGCCATGTGGAGAGCCGCGTTTACCACGCCCTGTGCCGCCGCTTCGATGAGCGCCGCCCCGGTTTCAGCCGTCGCCAGCGTCGCATAGCCGAACGAGCCCTCCTCCGTAATCTCGTCGAACGGTTGAATGAACTTGACGCCGTCGTCTGCGGGCGGCTCCATCACCAGCCCGTCGTCCCGCAGGCGCTCGAGGCGCACGAGGTCGGGATGCAAGTGCATCATCATGCTCGTCTCCGCCTCGCACGCGTGCCGGATGCCCTTGATGGGACCTTGCAGGTGCGTGTCGAGCACTTCTTGTGGGATGAGGGAGAAGTAGCCGCAGTGCGCGAGCATATGGTTGGGGTATCGCCGTTTCAACTCGCGGAGCGCGATGCCGTTCGGCTCGGTATTCCCGCCGTGACCGTTGACGAGGAGGAACTTCCTGAATCCGTGCGACGAGGCGCACTCGACGATGTCGTAGAGAACTCGCACGTAGGTCTCGGCGCTCGCCGTGAGCGTGCCGGCCATTGCCATGTGGTGCGCGCTGCAGCCGAGCCAGACGCCTGGGAAGAGGAGCGCCTCTTCCGGGCATCTGGACTCGGCTATGCGGGCAACGCCCGTGGAAAGGAGGCTGTCGGTGAACAGTGGGAGATGAGGCCCGTGCTGCTCGAGGCTGCCTGTGGGAAGGAGACAGACGGCGTTGCGGTCAAAATCGCGCACTTCCTGCCAGGTCGAGTGGGTTAGAACCATGTCAGTCCAACCCCAGGTCGCGACGGATGCACTTCAAGTCATTGAGAAGATCGCGGTCATGCTTGAGCTGGACCCTCACTTTCTCGACCGCGTGGAGGACGCTGCTGTGGTGTCTGCCGAAGCGGAGGCCGATGCCGGCATAGGACTCGCCGGCGTCCTCGCGCAAGATGAACATGGCAAGGTGCCGCGCGCGAACGAGGTCCTTCACACGGCTGGCGCCCACCAGCGCGCCGCGCGGCACCCCGAAGTATGGGCAGCAAGCATCGATGATCCGGTCGCCTGAGACCCTGGCCGCCTCCGCTTCCTCACCGAAGTGGCTGCTAAGCACAGAGCGGGCGAGGTCAACGTCAACTGGGCACCCCCGGACGCCGGCGGACGCAATTACGCGGTTGAACGCGCCGATCAGCGTGCGCACGTTGCCGGAGGCGTGCGTTGCGATCCACTCCGTTACCTCCGGCGGGCATTCCGCACCCTCTCGTAGCGCAATCGCCTGCAGAATGCGGGTGCGAGTTTCCGTTTCGGGGGGCATGATGTCGGCGAGCAGGCCGCCCTCGAAACGCGAGCGCATCCGTTCGTCCACAGCGTAGAGGTCACGCGGCGGGCGATTCGCCGCGATCACGATCTGCCGGCCGTCGTGGTGAAGGCTGTTGAAGGCGTGGAACACTTCCTCCTGCGTCTTGTCCCTGTTCGCGATGGATTCGATGTCGTCCAGGAGCCAGGCGTCTACGGAGCGCGTCTTCGAGCGGAAGGCGTGGATCCGGCCATGCTGCAGCGCGGCGACGAAATCCTCGCCGAACTCCTGCGCAGTCATATACCGAACGACGAGCGTCGGGTGAATCCGGCGAACCTCGTTCTGGATGGCGCGCAGAAGGTGTGTCTTCCCCAACCCAGAGGCGCCGTAGATGAACAGCGGGTTGTACCGCTCGCCGGGCTCGAGGGCGACCCGCCGCGCCGCGTTGAAAGCCAACTCGTTGCTTCTGCCGACCACGAAGTTCTCGAACGTCTCCGGCGGCACGCGAACCTCTGCGACTTCCCGCGCGACGGGCGACGGCGCGAGCGGGACGGCCCTCTCCACTGGCACGGAGAGGAACTCGATCGAGATCCTTCGACCGGCGTGCCTTTCGAACAACCCCTCGATAAGCGGCGCGATGTCGTGGCGTCTCAGGCCCTCTATCACAAAATTGCTTCCTTTCAGCGCGACGTTGTCCTGCCCACGCACATCGAGTGCAAGAGGCTTGACGAAAGTTGTATGTTTCGCCCTCGACAGACGTGTAGCCAACTCATCACGCACGCGCGTCCAAACATCTTGATAGTCTCCGTCAAAACTGAGTTGGTCCGACATGAATGGTCCCGGCCTGTCAAAAGGGGCGCCCATTATGGCAAACGCGGCGGCTGTGTCAAGTGGGCGCGGACAGATTCATTCGACGGCGCGCGAAGGATTCCTTCTGCGACTGCGCAATTCGTTGCGAGTATCCTCTGCACCCATGTCTCGCGCCCTGATTGTTCTCGCCGGAGAGTCGTTCCTGGACGAAGACGTTCCCGCCTTTGCGGAGGCCGACGTGCGCCTCATCGCCGCCGATGGAGGCGCCAAGACGCTTCTGTCCCTGGGCTTCCAGCCCCACGTGGTCATCGGGGACTTCGACAGCCTGAACGACTCCACGCGGGCCGCCCTGACGACGCACGAGGTCATTCACGTGCCCGACCAGGACTCCACCGACTTCGAGAAGGCGCTCAGGTACGCCCTTCGGAATCTCGGTGCGCGGCGCGTGGCAGTACTCGGCGTGGAGGGTGACAAGCCTGACCACCTGCTCGCAGCCTTGAGCGCCGCCCTCGCGAGGTCGGAACACGCGGACATCCGGTTCGTCCTCCGTCGGAGCATCATCCATGTCGTTCGGGGACCGGCCAAGCGCACATTTGCGACGTTCAACGGGGCGCGTGTCTCCCTGATACCGCTCGTGCCCACCGACGTGCGCCAAACCGACGGTCTCGAATGGGACATTGACGGAACGCACCTCAGCCTGGGAGACCTCATCAGCATCTCGAATCGGGCGATTGCGCAGGAGTTCTCGCTCAGCCTCGGCGTGGGGGCGCTGGCCGTCTTCGTCGAGAGGGGCGACGAGCCGCCGTGGTGACCGTCTCGCTCAGCAACTGGGACAACCTCGTGCTCGCCCTGATGGCGGCGGGCATCCTGTCGCTCGGCTTCAGCGCCCGACTTCGCGAGAACACCACGCTTCAACTGATCGCAGCAGGCAGGAACCTCACCCTGCCGCTGTTCGTTGCCACGCTCGTCACAACCTGGTACGGCGGCATCCTCGGCGTTGGGGAGGCGTTTGACTGGTACGGCGTCGCCACCTGGGTGCTCATCGGCATGCCGTACTACATCTTCGGGGCGGCGTACGCCCTGCTCCTCGCGCCGAAGGTTCGCGCCGAGGCAGCCATTTCCCTGCCGGAGCGATTCGAGCAGCGCTTCGGCAAGACGACCGCCGTCCTCGGCGCTCTGATCCTGCTCGTGCTCGGGGCGCCGGGAGCGCACATCCTGATGCTGGGGACTCTGCTCCAGATGCTGACCGGGATGAGCTTCGTGGTCGCCGTTCTTCTCGGAGCGCTCGGCGGAACGCTCTTCCTATATCGCGGCGGCTTACTCGCCGACGCGAGGAGCAACCTGCTCGCGTTCACGATGATGTACGTGTCGTTTGGGCTGATTCTCCTGCTCTCCGTCCTGCAGTTCGGCGCCCCCAACCTCGAGGCGCTGCCCGAGACGCACCGAAGTTGGGACGCCGCCAAAGGAGCGCTGTTCGTGCTCGGTTGGGTGCTCGTCGGCACTTGGACGTTTGTGGACCCCGGCTTCCACCAGCGAGTGGCCGCTGCTCGCTCACCGGAGACCGCGCGCCGAGGCGTGCTCCTCTCCGTCGGGTTCTGGATGCTGTTCGACCTTCTCTCGATCGGCACCGCTTGGTACGCCTACCAAGAGATGGGAGGCGGACTTGGAACGGCGCTCTTCCCCGCCTATGCCGACCGCATCCTTCCGGCGGGAGCGAAGGGGCTGTTCTTCGCCGGGGTGTTCGGCGTCGTCGTGAGTGCGATGGTTGGCTACACGCTCGTAACCGGCGGCACCATTGGAAGAGACCTCCTCGGGCGCCTCGCAGGCACCGAGGAGCGCCGGGTGCTCTTCACCCGCCTCGGAATCGCGCTGGCGACGCTCGTCGGCGTCGCGCTCGCGCTGGGGCTGAAGAGCGTCGTTGCGATTTGGTGGGACGTTGCCAACGTCGCCATCCCGGGCCTGTTGATTCCCACGGTTGCGGCGTACGTCCCTCGATGGCGACTGTGCGGACGCACGGCGTCGGCGGCTCTTCTTCTTGGCTCGGGAGGCGCATTGCTGTGGTATGTGCTTCAGCGCAAGGGGATGGTTCCGAGCGTAGACGAAGGCGGCGTGCTGCCGATGTACGTGGGCTTCGCCTGCTCTGCCGTGCCGGCGATGGTTGAGGCTGCCGCTGCTCGCCTTCGCCCTCGAGCGGAGTGAACCATCCAAGAGGTTTAGGGAGCGTGAGCGTCCTCGCGAACAGGGTCTGATTTGGCTCGCGTGACGCTCGCCCTCGCTTTGCGTCAAGTGAAGCGGATCAACCTATCCCCGGCCAAGCGAGTAGCCGATGTGCAGCTGCTACTTCTGCCCCGCGTGCGCGCCGATGACGCCGAGCGACTCGCCGACCTTCTTGAACGCCTCGAGGGCGAAGGCGAGGTCGTCTTCGGAGTGCGCAGCCGAGGGCATTGTGCGGATGCGTGCCTTCCCTCGCGGCACGGTCGGATAGCAAATCGAGAGCGCGTACACGCCCTCGTCCCACAGCATTCGCTCCATTTGCACTGCCTTCGCCTCGTCGCCGCAGTACACGGGCGTGATCGGGGTTTCGCTGCACATGGTGTCGAAGCCGAGCGCTGCAAGGCTCTCCTTCCACCACTTCGCGTTCGCCCACAGCCGCTGCATCGGCTCAGGGTCGTTCTCCATTACGTCGAGCGCGGCGATGAGCGCAGCGGCGACCATCGGCGGGTGCGCCGTGCTGAACAGGTACGGCCGTCCACGGTTGATCAGGTACTCCTTCAGCAGCGCCGACCCCGCGATGTACCCGCCCATCACACCGAGCGCCTTGCTCAGCGTTCCCAGTTGGATGTCTACGCGACCGTAAAGGCTGAAGTGCGACGTGGTGCCCGCGCCGTTCTTGCCCAACACACCGCTCGCGTGCGCATCATCCACCATGATGAGGGCGTCGTACTTCTCCGCGAGTTCAACGATCGCCGGCAGCGGCGCGATGTCGCCATCCATGCTGAAGACGCCGTCGGTAACGATCATCTTCTTCTTGAAGCCCTTCTCGTTCGCGCGCTTCAGAATCTCCTCGAGGTGGTTCATGTCCTTGTGCTTATAGACCCATCCTTCGGACTTCCGATACTCGGCGTTGCTGAGTCGCACGCCGTCAATGATCGAGGCGTGGTTTAGTTCGTCGCTTATGATGAGGTCGCCTTCGACCATGAGCGTGGGAATCGTGCCGCTATTCGCCGTGAAGCCGGACTGGAAGACGAGCACCGCCTCGACCTGCTTGAAGGAGGCGAGGCGGCGCTCCAACTCGTCATGCACCTCCATCGTTCCGCCGATCCAGCGGACTGCGCCGGCGCCCACGCCCCATCGCTCGATCGCTTCGATGGCTGCCTGCCGAACCTTTGGGTGGTTGGCAAGGCCGAGGTAGTTGTTGCTCGAGAGGTTCACCACCTCTTTGCCGTCCATCCGCACACGGCCCTGGGCGGGCGTCTCGAGGATGCGCGGCACTTTGTAGAGATGCTGGTCTTTGAGGGATTGAAGCTGCTCGGCGAGCCAGTCTTGAAGCGTCCGGTTCATCGGACGCAGTTTACTTTGCAGGCTTACCCGTCGTGGCCGATGGTTGGCTCCTGAGGCCGGTACTGGACGGCGGCTGTCCAGTGCTGGAGCGCCTTTTGCACCTCACCCGCCTCGCTGGGCGCGAAGGCTATCTCGAGTTGCAGCACGGTGTCGCGGGCGTCGTCCAGCGCTGCTAACACGAGGCGGTGGGTCGTAACGCTCCCCTTCTTCTCGTCAATTCGATACAACACCGCCGGCAGGCCAAGCCACTGTGTCCGCTTGACCTCTGCGGTGCCCTTGTGGCGCTCCCGGGCGAGGGTGTCCAATTGGGTCCAGGGGTTGTCCGTTCCCTGCCGCGGGGCATGCAGCAGAGTCACGGTGAGCCGTGGAGAGGCGATAGTGAAGTCGAGCCGAGTGCCCTTGCGCTCCACCGTGGCGGAGTACTGCTTCGGGACGGTAACTTCCAGCGGCCCCAGGCGCAGGGCGACCTGAGACGCGGCCGTCACCGCGATGAGCGCCGTGGGAATGAGGAGACATCTTAGCATCACTTTCATACTAAGGACGAACAGAAGGCCCTTCGGTTTCACTGGCGGGGGCGCTGTGCGACTGCTGCGCCTGCCGTGCGCCGGTCAGCAGAAGCAGCAGGAACAGCCCGGCAGCCGCCAACACGGCTACCGTGAGGTGCAGGATCTGCAGGACCGGTGGAATTGCCAGCAGAGACAGCCCCGCGCCGGTCGCCATCTGAATCAGCAGCAGAAGCGGGCAGCCGAGCGCAAGCCTGCGAACCAGCCCGCTCGCCTCGGAGCGATACGCCACGTACAGCAGGATGACGCTGAGCGCTACCACGCCCCAAGCGAAGGCGCCATGCACGGCGAATATCGGGTGGATTCGCTCGACCCATTCGGTGCGCGGTAGGTCGGGGGTTTGGTTGGTAATCTCGTCAATCCGCTCGCGCACTTGCGTGCCGATGGCGATTTGGGTAACCAACGTGATGAACACCGCCGCGCCGGCGTTGAACAGGTTTCTGCGGTCCCTCGCCGGGGCCTGTGCCCAGTGCTCAGCTGGAAACGTCGCGTACCAGGCATAGATGAGCAGCATGACAATCGCGAGAGCCGTCACCATGTGCGCCGTGATCAGCCACGGCTGCAACTCCGACTGCACAACCACCCCGCCGAGCCAGCCTTGAAAAGCGACGAGGAGCAGAGAGGCGCAGGCGGCAGCGAACGCGGCGACATGGGTCTTGCGGATGGAGACCGACCGAACTGCTGCCCACAGTATCAACAGTCCGACGATCACCCCGATAAGCCGGTTGACGTACTCGGTCCAGGTCTGCCACACGTTGAACTTGCTCTTGTCGAATTCCGGCGGAAGCTGATCGGCACTGATCGGAGGGATCCAGGACCCGAAGCAGTGCGGCCAGTCGGGGCAGCCGAGGCCAGACCCGCTCGCCCGCACGAGACTGCCCACGGCGACGAGGAACAGCGTCGCGTACAGCGCGACGAGTACAGCCTTACGGAACCGCGCCACAGGATCCATGGAGCGTCCGCCGTTTTACCACGGCGCCGAGCCAAGCCGTTGCGGTTATTCGGGCACGTCTTCGGGGCGCGTCTCGGTGGCCTCTACGTTCTGCTGTTGAACCTGAGCGTAGATCTCTTGCCGCAGGATGGTTACGTCTTTGGGCGCTCGGATGCCTATCCGGACCTGCTCGCCGCGGATGTCCAGCACGACGATCTCGATGTCGTCGCCGATCATGATGCTCTGGTGCTCTCGTCTGCTCAGTACTAACACGGTCCGCGCCCTCCTTGGCTGGTCCAGTTGTTTTACCGGGTTGGTCGTTGCGGATGCATGATTCCTCGGTTTCTACGCCGCCGTCGCGGCGCTCGGCTCGGTGCCGCCTGCCCCTTCGAAAACTGGGTGTTTTGTGCTCCACTCGCCGTCCTCAACGACTACCTGGCAGGCGAGGCGCTCAGTCACATTGACGACGATCGGGCCTGCGAGGTTCGCAGTCATCTGCTCAGGTTTGCCGTGCGGGATCGAGAGGATCGCGTACACGAGCCGCGGCGTGGTTTCATCGAGCCGCAGAAATTGGGCGACGCCTGGGGGCATCTCGGGGGAGTACTCCGGCTCGAAGCCCGCTGGGTCGGCGACCAGAAACGCGACCTCGGGGCGGTCAAGCGATTGGAGCCAGAAGAACGGGCTGCCCTCGCCGTGCTTCAGCACAACGTAGCGCATGCACTCTTCGAAACCCAGGATGCCCTCGGGGAAGAGGAGCACGTCCTCCTCCTCGAACTCAATCGTGCCGAATCGTCGTGTCTCAACGGTCATCAGTGGCTTACCTCAAATAGTCCAACAGGCTCAACTGTCCCACGAAGGCGAAAGACGCCAGCGTTGCTTGGTAGGCGGCTTGTGCGGTGGTGAGGTCGGTTACGACCTGCGTCATGTCCGCGTCCTCCTTGTCGGAGATCGCTTTGACGAAGTCATCAACTCTGCGCTGCGCGACCTGCTGTGCCGACTCGAACTGCTTTTGTCTCTGCCCCACTTCTCCGCGCAGGAGGTTGACCGCCTCGCCCGCATCCTGGAGCAGCTGAAGCGTTACGCCGGAGAGGCCCGCGACGTCGCCGCTGAGCAGCCGCTGCTCGGCGTCATAGAGAGCGGCATGAGCGGCGATGACCTGTTGGTCAAGCAACAGGTTGCCCTCCATCACGGTGCCGGGGCCGACATCGAGAAGCAGTTTGCCGTCATCGCCGAGGTAGGTGAGGACCGGTGGGTCGCCCGCCTCTTCGAACGGCTTCGTCGTCACCTCGGTGCCCGCGAAGAGGTATCGCCCAAATCCGTCTTGGCTGTTCGCGAGGCCGACGAGTCTTTCCCGCAGGGTCCGTATCTCTGCTGCCATCGCGTTGCGCGCGTCTTGCGAGGTGGGAGCGTTCGCGCCGTGGGTAACGAGCACGCGGGCGCGCTTGACAATCTCGTCCATCCCGGTCAGCGCGTTCTCCGCGAGCTTCATGTTCCTGATGCCCACGTCGGCGTTCGCCGCGTGCGAGACGGTAATCGCCTTGGCTCGGCGGAAGGAGAGAACGTCGAGCGTTCCCAGCGGGTCGTCGCTCGGCTGCCGGATACGCTTGCCGTCAGCAAGCCTTACCTGCAGGTCCGCCACGCGAGACTGCGCCCGCGTGATCAACTCCTGCAGGGCGAGGTATTGCTGTTGCGTTCCGATCCTCATTCCCTGTTCCTATTAGCGGCCGAAGGCCTTGATTAATTCTTCGGTTGTTTGGTCCAAAACGCTTAGGACCTTGGCGGCGGATTGGAAGGCGCGTTGGTACTTGACCATGGTTGAAAGCTCCTCGTCCAGGTTCACGCCGGCGACGCTCTGCCGCTGCTGCTCGATGTGCTGCAGGAGGCTCGACTGAACCTCGAGCTTTTGTTGAAAGGTTAAGGATTCCTGGCCAACCCGGCTCACAAGATCCGCGTAGTACTGCCCGAGCGAGCGACCTCCGAGCGCGCCGAGAGGCTGCTCCCGAAGGCGGGCGATGGCGAGCGCGACCGAGCCGTCGCCGGGCGCGCCGGAGGCGCCGGCGGCGATGTTTCGCGGGTCGGCCTTGACCTCGTCTGAGAGGTCGAGGTCGGCGGCTCCGTTCGTGCCCTGGAAGAAGTCGATGCCGGTGGTGCCGTTCAGGTTGATACCGGTTTGGTGCAGCGTGTTGATTTGGGTGCGCGTCTCGTTCACAAACGAGTCAAGTTGTGCGCGATAGGAGGCGACCGCGTTGAGAGACCCGAACAGCCCCGCCAGTCGCCCGCCGGAGATTGTGGTAACGCGCACGCCGTCGGTTACGGTGCTCGTGGCGGCGTCGTAGTTTGACGGAAGCGGGAAGAACTCAGCCTGCCCGACGAGCGTGTGATTGTGGATGAACACCTGCAGCGTTCCATCCTGCATCGGTTGCGTGCGAAGGTTCACCAGCTTGCTGAGGTCCTCGATGGCGACCTGCCGCTGGTCGAGGAGGTCGTTGGGGTCCGCGCCCGCTGCGGTCTGTCGCCGAATCTCCTCGTTCAACTCTTGGATGCGCTGTCCGAGCGTGTTGATCTGCCCGATGGTGTCGGTTACCTGGCTTCGGAGCATTGCGTCCTGCGTTACAAGGCGTTCATGCACATCTCGGATGCGGCTGACGAGGGTTGCAGCCTTCATGCGCAGGTCGAAGCGCGCTCCGTCGTCGGCGGGGTTCGCCGCGAGGTTGTTCCACGAGTCGAACATCGCATCGAGCGCACCTGACACCGCGTTCGCCCCCGGCTCCCCGAGGATTTGCTCGACTGCCTGTAGGGCGTTGCGCATCGTCTGGCTGCGCGATCCCTCGGACGAGACCTCGAGGTATCGCCCATCGAGGAAGATGTCTCGAATTCGGAGCACACCGTTGACGAAGGTGCCTGTGCCGAAGGAGGTAAGGCCGCTCAGCGTCCACCGCAGGTCGGGCGGCGTTTGTCCGATTTCCAGCCGCTGCCGGGAGTAGCCGCGCGTGTTGACGTTGGCGATGTTGTGGCCCGTCACGTTCAGCGCGGCTTCGAAGGTTCGAAGTGCGCGAGCGGCGATGTCGATTCCGGAGAATGCTGAAGGCATCTCTAAGCCACCTCGTCCAGCAGCACCGCTGCGTGCGAACCCTCCTTATAGGGACCTTGCTCCTTCTGCGCCGCCTGAGCCAGCAGATGAAGCGTGCCTGCAACGTAGGCGAGCTCGTTCTCAATGAGCGCCTGGTTCTTCCTGACCAGTCCTTGGATGGTCTGGGCAGCGGCGCGCACGCGGTTGGCGAGCGCGATAAGTTGCTCCTTGTCCTTCGCGTCGGTTAGCGACTCCGTGAGACCTCGAAACGTCGGTTCAGCGCCAAACGTTTCGGCCAGCCTCTTAGCCTCGTTGCTTGCGCGTTCGTCGGTGTCGCGCAGGGATTGGATCATCCGCTCGATCTCGGGCTGAAGTTCCTGTACGCGGTCCACGTCTCGCAGCATGATGGATGCGGTCTGTTCGTGCAGGGATCGCATCAGCCTTTCGCTCGTGCCTATCCATTCCCACCAGATGGTTTGTAGGCTTTGGGTTTGGGTCATTCCATTCCTCCATTGTCGTTGTTTGCGCCCCCTTTGGGCTTCGCCTCGCTCTCGGCGCGATGCCTCAAGACCTCTTCAGCGGCGATGCGCTGCTGAACGCGAGGCTCGAGCGTCTTCGTGACCAGGTTGGCGATGCCGATCCCTCGCCCCTTGGCAAGCGTCTCCGCGATCGCCTGATCCATGAAGTCGGCATAGATCTCACCGGCGGTGCCGCCGCCGAAGAAGCCGCCGAACCCGTCCTTTCGCAGTTGGGTTGCGAGCAACTTGACGAACATCGTTTCGATGCCCTGCGCTGCATGCTTCAACTCGGCGATGCGCGGATGGTCCGGGGTCGCGGTTACGCTTTGGATGCTCATCGGATGATGATCCTCGCTTTGATTGAGCCTTGGGCGCGAAGGTCTTGCAGGATTGCAATGAGGGTTGTCGGTGAGACCTTCAGCGTGCGGAACACCTTTGCGAGGTCCTCGATCGTCGCATTCGGACTCACGACGCCGATGCTCACCCTGTCCTCCTTCGCGCCGACTTCCGTGTTCTGCTGCAGCGCCGTGTCGCCTCCGCTGAAAGGCAGCGGTTGGATCACCTCGTTGTACTGGTTGATGCGCACCGTGAGCCCGCCGTGCGCCACCATCGCCGGAGCGATCTTCACGTTGCCTCCGACCACGATGGTGCCGGTTCGCTCGTTGATGACGATGACCGCCGGCGTGTCGGGTATGACTTCGACCGACTCGATTCGAGCGAGCACCGAGACGGGGTCAACGATGATTTCCTCGCGGGAGAAGACCTCGACGCCCCCGCCGTCCATCGCGACGGCGCCCAGGTCGGGCAACTGCTCGTTGATCGCGCCGGCGATGCGCTCCGCGGTCGTGAAGTCGGGGTCCATCAGTTCGAGCACGAAGCGGCCGTTGAACTCATATTGCGTATCAACGCCTCGCTCGACGATTGCGCCACTGGGGATGGTGCCGACGTTGACGTGATTCTTTTGCACCTTCGACCCGCCCTGCTGGACGTTGAAGCCGCCGATGCTGATCGGCCCCATCGCGACCGCATAAGCACGCGACTTATCTCCGGCGGGATAGAGCGGCGTCTGGATGAGGAAGCCGCCCTGAAGGCTCTTGGCGTCCCCGATTGACGACACGGTTACGTCGATGCGGTTTCCCGGTCGCGCGAACGGCGGCAACTCGGCGGTAACGAGCACGAGGGCGACGTTCTTCAAGTTCAGTTGGCTCAGGTCCAATGAGATGCCGAACTCCTTGACCATGTTGGCGATGGCGGTTTGCGCGCCCGGGGAGTTTCGCGAGTCGCCGGTCCCCTCCAGGCCGACGACAACTCCCACATTCATCAACTGGTTGGACCGCACGCCCCGCAGGCGAGCGATGTCCTTGATGCGGACGAGCGGTCCTGTCGGCTCATCGGAAGGAGGCACCTGGACGTTCGGAAGTTGCGCCGACGCCACGACCGCGAGAAGAGCTGCAAACACAACGGTAGCGAGTCTCATCATGTTTCTCACCTCAGAACAGCCAATCGAGCAGGGTCGTTAAGATGCCCTTGCGCTGTCGGTCGCCGACGGTGCCCGAGCCTTCGTACTTGATCTCGGCGTTGGCGATGAACTCGCTGATGATCGTGTTGTCCGAGCGGATGTCGTCCGGTCGAACGACTCCGGTCAGAACCATCTTTTGCGTCTCTTTGTTGACCTGCACGTAACGGGCGCCCTCGATGAGCAAGTTGCCGTTCGGTAGGCGTTCCTTCACGACGACGGTCAGCCTTGCGCTGAGTCGCCCTGTGCGGCTGGTTCGTCCGTCGCCTTTGCTGCTCATCTCGCCCCCGATCTCCCAATCGGGGATGAGCGCGCGCAGGACCGGGCCGATGCCCGCCTCAACCTTCGCGCTGTCCGACTTGCTGGACTCGGTACTCGCCGTTGAAGTGGCGGAGCTGGACTCGGCGATGATGACCGTCAGAATGTCACCAACGTTGCGAGCCGTGCGGTCCGTGAGCGGGTTCTTTGCCCCGTCGTCCCACAGCGAGCCGGGATTCTGAGCATGGGCGGCTGCGCACAGCGCACACGCCACAAGCATGGAAAAGGTTTTCATAGTCGCACCTCCACTGTTCCGTCTTCTTGAATCTCTCCGGCGACGGTTGCGCGAGTCTCCTCGATGTAAACCGTCACCAGGCTTCCTGAAACCGTCTTCACGCGCCCCGAGGTCGTTACGCTGACGCCGTTGCTGACGATGGTTACGCGCACGGTTTGTCCGACGCGAACCGATGGCGTGTTCGCGACGCGCTTTCCTTTCTCCAGCACAACCTGCGTAGAGAACTGGCGCTCCTCTCCAACGCGAGCCTCGACGCTGAGGACCACCGTATCGGAGAGTTCCCGGCTGGCGAGGACGAGGTACTCGATCTCGCCCTCCGCCGCCACAAAGTCACGTCCCAACCTTCGCGGGCTAACTGTGCCGACGGTGGGCAGGCTCTCCAGCGCCCACCTCACGGCAAATCCCTCGACCTCCGTAGCAGGAACGATGCGCGACTTGCGCTTCACCGTGCAGCGTGCGGCGCCGTCGAACCAAACGCCACGCAAGTCAAAACCTGCGGCGCGCAAAACTCCTTGAATCGTAACCGGCGTAACGACGCGAAGCGAGCCGGCAGCGGGCGCAGGCCCGATTACCATGCGCGAGATCGCGTCGGCTCGCGGCTGGTCGGCTACCACGCGCGCCACATCGCCCACTCGAATCTCGGCTGCCGAAAGTTCCACCTCTTCCGCCAGCACAAAGCCGTAGGAGAACTCGCCTTCCTTCGGCGAGGCGTTCGCCGAGGCGGTTGCGTTGCCAGAGCGCACCACGCCAAAGCCCTGCTCGCCCGGGTGCCCGATCCTCGGGCGCTGCGTCGTGCGGACGATCCCGTCTGCGTCCGCCGAAACCGGCGAGTCGAACTTCGCGAGCACGATCGCACCTATGGCAGTCTCTTTGCCGCCCGCCCCTGCGAAAACCTTGCCGTCCGGCAGGAACGTGAGCGACCCTTCGAGGCTGCTCGGAACGCGAATCGGCGGGGTGAGAGGATGGCCGGACTCGTGCACAAGCAGGCCACCCCTCACCGTGAAGTTCCCCTCGCGGGCGTAAACGATGCGGTCGCTGCTCTCCAGCCTGAAGTAGCCCGCGCCGTCAACTTGCAGCGACCAGGTTGTTGAGAGAAGGAAGAGAATCATCATCGCCTTACCGCCTCAAGTTGTTCGTTGACTGCGCCATCTCGTCCGCCGCGACGATGACCTTCGAGTTCACCTCATACGCTCGCTGTGCGATGATGAGACGGACCATCTCCTCCACCATCTCCACATTTGAGCCTTCCAGGAAACCGAACTCGATGCGCCCCGCGCCGTTCTGTCCGGGCTCCGTGGGGGTCGGCTCGCCGGAAGCAGCGGTTTGGGTGAAGAGGTTTCGCCCGATGCGCTCCAGCCCCGCCGGATTCGGAAAGATGTAGAGATTCACGACGCCGAGCACCCTGGGCTCCGCTTCGCCCGCGACCTGCGCGCTCACCGTGCCGTTCGAGGAGACCGTGACGGTTCCTGCTTCGAGCGGCACCTGGATGTTGCCGTCGAGGATGAGGCCGTCCTTGCTGACGATGGTTCCGTCAACCGAGCGCACGAACGAGCCGTCGCGCGTGTAGGCGAGGGTGCCGTCTGGAAGTTGCACGCCGAAGAACCCACGGCCAACGATCGCCATGTCGAGTTCTCCGCTTGACTTAAGCAGCGGGCCATCGGCGAAGTTCATCGAACTGGCGACGAACTTTGCACCCATGCCGACCTGTTGCGCAGCCGGCGAGACGGTTCCTCCGCCCTGCTCCGCGCCGGCGGCGCGCAGCGTTTGATACATTAGGTCTTGGAACTCGGCACGACTCGCCTTGAAGGCAGTCGTGTTCACGTTCGCGAGGTTGTTCGCGATCAGGTCCAAGTTTCGCTGCTGGACGAGCATGCCCGACGCAGCGGTGTTCAGCGATCGATTCATCCGTACTTCCCTCCGTCCGTTCGTACTCGATCGCCTTGCGTGCCGGCTCTATCTATCCATCAAGAGCCGACGCCTCCTCTGGTTTCCAGAGGTCCGGCGCTATCGTTCCGCAAGGCTTCGAACCAGTTGACCTAGCAGTTCGTCTTGCGTCTGCACAGCCTTCTGATTCGCTTCAAACTGTCTCATGAGGGATGTCATCAGCACCATCTCGCGAACCGCGTCAACGTTGGAGCCTTCCAACTGACCTGGGGCGAGTTCGGGCGTGGCGACCGGTTGAGCGTTGCCTTCCCAAAGGTTGTGTCCAACCTTTCGGAACGCCCCTTCGACCACCTGGAGAAGGCCGACCTCGACCTCGTCCACGAGCACGCGACCGGAAGAGTCAATGGTCGCTCTGTCGAAGTCTCCGGGTCTGCCGGTGAAGATGGGTCGCCCGGTCGCGTCAAGAGCCTTGTGCCCTTGGCGCGTGCCGAGATAGCCGTCCGGCAAGATCGTGAAGGAGCCGTCTCGCGTGTAGCGCGTCCCTTGCGGTGTCTCTACCGTCAGGTAGTGCCCCGGCTTGAGCAGCGCGACATCGAGCGGGTTGCCCGTTGTTACGATCGCGCCGACTTCAGCGACGGCGTACTCGTCTGCGACCTGCGCGCCTTGACCGATGCTTCCGACGACCTCGGGACCGTTCGGGCCCGGCAAGGTAACGTCCTTCATCATCAGGTCGGCGAAAGCGAGGCCGTCCCGTTTGAATCCCGTCGTGTTGACGTTCGCCAGATTGTTCGCGACTACGTCCAGGAGAAGCGCTTGGGACTTCATCCCCCGCGTCGCGGCTTCAATGCCTCTGGTCATCCCGAGTGAACTATCGGAGGCACCTGGTATTCGCTTCAGGGTCGCAGGTTCGCATTCGACTTGAGGTTTCCATGATGCCGCTACAGCCTGAGACCTATCCTCGCGTGTCTTGCAAGGAGTGCAGCACCTGTGCCACGTGAGGACCCATGCGCGAGACGCGCAAACCACCGTACGATGCGCCGGGCACCGGTGACGGCGTGGGGGAGTCGGCAGCCACGGCAGCCGTCTTTACTGCGAGAGTTGCCGGACTTCATGAGGTTCCTGCAACCGTTGCCTGGGCACGGCGGGGCGAAGAAGGGAAAACCCGACTCGATGACCTACGCTGCTGAGAGAGTTCTTGCGGAGTTGCCACGTTACAAGGGCGAGTGGGCGGAGATGTACCTTCCGATTCGACAGATGTTGGCGGGAGACTGGGACAGCATCAACGGCCGCTCCCACCTCCACCTTCGGTTCGACGCGGTGGCGCGCTTCCTTCTGGAGTGCGCCGAGACGGACCTGCTCGTAGAGGGAACGTACACCGTTGTGGCGCACTCCGACGCGCACTACCTTGCGCTGGAGGCGCTCGCGGGCCAGACGTTCGTTCTCCGCATTGACGACCTCGACCGCGCGAATGCCATCCTCGGCATCGAGACCGAGGACGGCGGATTCCTCGAGATGAAGCGCCGAGTCGCCTCGCGCGCCTTCGCAGCGTAGCGTCACCTTCTTCCTTCCGCCTCCCATCCCTGCCCGGGCGGGTTCCGTTTACGGAGCCCGCCCACCGCTTTAATGGGACGTTAGTCCCGACACGGAACCCCGCGACGGCAGTCCAACGTTAGAACTACCGGAATGACCAAGACATCCACGATGGTTTCAAACATGATGTTCCAGGCGCAGCGGTACCGCGGCCTTTGGGAGCGGGTGTCTGCGCCGATGAAGCGGAACCTCGCCGGTTTCTGGTACTCGCAAAGCGACTCGCCTGGGCACGTCTTGCGCATGGACGCGCGCGGCTCGTTCCAAATCGAGAACTTGGGCAGCGGAAGGCGCGTGGGGGGCGAAATGCAGATCGTCCCTCGCAACGGCGAGCACTACGTCGTGTTCCTAAGCGATGACGGCGGAAGCGCGGCACGTATCCTCGGCCTCCAGGGCAACGCGCTTCGGCTCGAGTGGCTTGACAGCGGAGAGACGACGGAGTACCGCAAGCCCGCGGATTGCGATTAAGGGAGTTGGCTGGCCGACCAGGATTCGAACCTGGATTCCCAGATCCAAAGTCTGGTGTCCTGCCGTTGGACGATCGGCCAACAAACACGTAGTATACCGGCAGCGGCTGCCACCCACGGCGATGTCAAAATGCGCGCACTGTGGCTACGTTGCGCCAAGACAGACTCCAGCGCTTCCGGCAGTTGCTTGCGAACAGCGCCCTCGACTGCTACATTGCCGGCACGCCCATCAGCATGGGTTACCTCGCCGACTTTCACGAAGGCGGTGGCGAGCGGATGCTCGTCATGCTGATTCGACCGGAGGGCGAACCTGCGATGATCGTGCCTTCGCTCAGCCGCACGCACGCAGAGAAGACGGGCGTCGCGCAGATTCGAGATTGGAAGGACGGCGAAGACCCGGGAGCGCTGTTCGAGAGTCTCGCCCTCGAGTGGGGGCTGCGGACGGCGGTCATCGGCGTTGACGACGAGATTCCCGCTTCCATCCTGTTGCGGATGCAAACGGCGCTCCCTGCTGCGCTCTTCAAGGCGGCGGGCGACGTGATGGCTGAAGCACGGAAGTCAAAGGACGAGAGCGAACTTGCTGCCATGAAGAGGGCCGCGGAGATCGCGGAAGCCGCGTTCGATGCGGTCGTACCTTCGATTCGCGAGGGGATGTCGGAACGCGAGGTTGCGTTCCTGTTGCAGATGGAGATGCTGAAGCACGGTGGTCAGCCGACCTTCTGCATCGTTGCAACCGGCGCGAACGGAGCCGAGCCGCACCACACCAGCGACGATACGCCGCTACGCAGGGGGGACATTGTGGTAATGGACTGGGGTTGCCAGGTTGACCACTACCTCAGCGACATCACGCGAACCGTCGCCGTCGGGGAGGCGTCCGACGAGGCGCGGGAGGTTTACCGCATCGTTTACGCCTCGCACCAAGCCGGGCGCGGCGCGATTCGCCCGGGTGTTGCTTGCCAGGAGGTGGACCGGGCTGCGCGCGCGGTCATTCAAGGCGCAGGGTTCGGCGAGCGCTTCATCCATCGAACTGGGCACGGAATCGGCATGATGGGGCATGAGCCGCCGATGATCGTCAAAGGCAGCTCATCGCCGCTCGCAGTAGGGCAATGCTTCAGCGTCGAGCCGGGGATCTATCTTCCGGGGCGATTCGGCGTGCGCATCGAGAACATCGTAACGGTTACCGAGTCGGGCCACCGGTCGCTGAACGCCGAGCCGCCTTCGGAGATTATCGTCGTCGGCGCTTAGCGCGCGCTGCAAGGAGGGCAACGCCCGCGCCGAGGCTGATCATCGTTGCCGGTTCGGGAATCGGGTTCCCTCCGCCGCCTCCGGCGTTTAACCCAAGCAGCACAGTCGGCAGAAAAGCGATGGGGGCGAGGAACGCCGCTTCGCTTTCCGAGGTTACGCTGATGCCCTCTCCGGGATTGGGGGGCGTAGCAAATGCGACGTCAGGCGCGATCGGCATCCCTGGCTCGTTCACGGTGATCTGGCGGACAACGTCATCGGCGGGGGCGCGGAAGTCAAACGGCTTGGTTGCCGCGAGACCCGTCACCTCAACCGCAATGGCGCCCGCGTCGGTCGTGTCAATGCGCGTCATCGGGTTTCCGCAGATGAGAAGTATCACCGGATTGCCCGCAGCGTCCACAAGCACGCGCTCGCCCTTCCGCAGATGCAACACGCGAGAGCGAATCTCTCCCGTCTTGGCTGGAACGTTGAAGACTTCATAGGATTTGTCCTCGGCAAGCCGTCCCATCTTCAAACCCTGCAACATCTCGACGAGTGCCTCGGGGCTAAGTTGGAAGTGCCGGCAGTACCGGCTCATCACAACCGGCTCATCCTGCACCTGCTTCAGGAGGTCATCTACCCCGCGCGCGGGCCGAACCAGGAAGGGGTTGGGCGGCAGGCCGTGCTGCGCAAAGGCGCTCAAACCTCCGAGGAGGACAAGCAAGGCTACCAGGCCGACTCTCACTTTCTTCATTGCAACACCACTCTTGAAATGTGACTCTTGGACGGCGGATCGCCCTCGCGGGTTCCTCCACCACCCGTCAGAGTATACGCAATCCGGGGGCCAAACCGTCAGACGTACTCGCTATCCTGGCGAAGAAACCTGGATGCCTCGGCTCGGGCGATGAGGTCCAGGGCGTCCTTGGCGGCGGCTTGCTCCGCCTCCTTCTTGCTCTTTCCGCTGCCAACGCCCATGACCTCCTCATCGAGGAGCACCTCGACGCGGAACAGCTTCTCATGGGACGGGCCCCTCTCAGCCGCTAAGCGATATACGGGGGTATTCCTCCAGCGCGCCTGCGTAACCTCTTGGAGTTTCGACTTGTAGTCTTCCGCTGCGATCTCGCCCCGGGCGACCCGGTCGAGGGCGTCTTGGAGGCTCTCGAGGATGAACCACCGAGCGCGCTCGAGGCCCTGGTCCAAGTAGATTGCGCCAACGACCGCCTCGAAGACGTCGGAGAGAATAGAGGGGCGGCTGGCGGCATCTGCCTCTTCGGCGGCGTTCACCTCGACCATCTGGTCAAGCCCGAGCCGCCGCGCTGCCTCGGCGAGGGGCGCCTCTTGCACGACGGTGGCTTTGGCTTTGCTCAGGGTGCCTTGATCCCACTGAGGGAAGCGGTCGAAGAGGTACTCGGCGATCACAAGGCCGAGCACGGAGTCGCCGAAGAACTCTAGCCTCTCGTAGGAGTCCCGGACCGCGTCGTCGGCAGCCGAACGGTGTCGTAGCGCCACCCGAAGCAGGGCTTCGTTCTGTACAGGAAGTTCGATCGGTGTCAAGATAACGCTCCGAGACCGTTGGCGATGCGCCGCGCGCCCTCCAGCATCTGCTCACTCGACAGCGCGTACGTTAGGCGAATGTGTCCCGGACCCTCGAACACGGAGCCCGGAACGCAAGCCACCTTATGCTCTCGCAGCAAATACTCGGCCAAAGCGACGTCCGACCCCAACTTACCTTGAATTGCCTCGCTAACGTCAGGAAACAGATAGAACGCGCCAAGCGGGCAATGGCATCGAACGCCGGGGATATTGGCGATCGCGCTCAGGAGAACGTTGCGCCGTCCGGAGAACTCTTGCACCATCGCGTCTACATCCGACTCGGCCTCTTCGAATGCCGCGAGAGCAGCGTACTGCGAGATGGAGCAGGCGTTGCTCGTAACTTGGTCTTGGATCTTCGAGATCGAGGATGCGATCTCGCGGTTTGAAACGCTGTAGCCCAGCCTCCACCCGGTCATGGCGTGCGACTTGCTGAAGCCGCCCACCGTTACGGTTCGGTCGGCTATGTCACGACCCAGCGAGGCGATGCTCACGTGCTCCGCGCCGTCATAGACGTGCTTCTCGTAGATTTCGTCGCTGATAACGTACAGGTTGCGGCGCAAGGCGAGCGCGGCGATCTCCTTCAGAATGCTGCGCGGGAAGACGCCGCCCGTTGGGTTTGTTGGACTGTTGATGATGATGGCCTTCGTCTTTGGCGTAACTGAGGCCTTTATGGCGTCCATGTCGGGAACGAACCCGGATTCGGGGCGTGTGTGAACGATGACGGGCACACCGCCCGCCAGAACGATTTGATCCTTGTAGGTCATCCAGTACGGCGCGAGCAGGATGACCTCGTCGCCCGGGTCGCAAAGCGCCATTAGGGCATTGAACACAGCCTGCTTCGCCCCGCACGACACCACGATGTCGGAGACCTCCGCGTGAACTCCGTTCTCGCGAAGCAGCTTCTTCGCAACCGCCTCGCGGAGTTCAGGCAGTCCGGGCCCGGGAGTGTAGTGCGTGCGTCCGTCTCGGATGGCGCGCACCCCTGCCTCCCGAATCGGCTCGGGGGTGTCGAAGTCCGGCTCGCCGGCTCCAAACGAGACGACGTCCTCGCCTCGGTCGCGCAGTTCCCGTACGATGGAGGCAAGCCCTACGGTAGGCGAGGGCTGAATCTGCGAGACGCGCGTGGACAGCATCGGCGGCATTTTATATAATCGCGCCCGTGGGCGCGCGCTCGGCGGTTCTCCTGGGTCTCGGCATTCTGGCCGCTTTCCTGCTCCATCTCGCTATCGGGACGGGGCTTTTCTCGCTGCAGGAGGTTTTGCGCGGGCTGTTCTCGGGGCCGCCGGGGCAGGACGCCGCGCCCGAGCAAGTGGTTGTTTGGACACTCCGCTTGCCACGCGCCGTGGCTGCGCTGGCGACCGGCGCTGCGCTTGCGATGTCTGGCTCCGCCCTCCAGGCGCTTTTCCGCAACCCGCTCGCCGAGCCGTACATCTTGGGCATCAGCAGCGGCGCGGCGGTTGGCGGCGTGCTTGCGACCATCACCGGAATCGAAGCCGCCGCGGGTTCGCACGGCACCTTCCTCGCCGCGTTCGCATCGGCGATTCTGTGCATGGCGCTGGTGCTGCTGTACGCTCGCACGCGCGTGGGTATCTCCACGCACACGCTTCTCATCGCGGGCGTTACGCTGGGCACCTTCCTCTGGGCGCTGGTAACGCTGCTGCTTACGGTGGGCGGCGCAGACGCGAACCGAATCCTCTTCTGGCTCCTGGGCAGTTTCGTCGGAGCCGACTGGAGCCGTGTCGCCACCGTCGGCGGAGTCACGGCGCTCGGTGGCGTGGCGCTCTTCGCCCTCTCTCGGCCGCTGACGCTGTTCGCCGTCGGCGAGGAGACCGCCTCAACGCTCGGCGTGGGCGTCGAGCGACTGAAGTGGTGGACGCTTTTGACGGCTTCCGCGCTCGCTGCCTCGGCGGTATCGGCTTTTGGAATCATCGGCTTTGTTGGCATGTTCGTGCCACATCTTGCGAGGCGGCTGTTCGGCTCATCGGTCTCCGTTTCGCTTCCTGGGGCGGCCGTGCTGGGAGGTGTAGTCATGCTGATTGCGGACCTCCTCGCGCAGAGGCTCCTGCCGGGGCGGGAGATCAATGTCGGCGTCCTGACCGCCCTGATGGCGGCGCCGTTTCTGCTCTTGGTTGCTCGACGACGCGCGCTCTGAGCGAGTAAACTGCGGGCATGCCTACAGTGTCATCAGCCGTAACCAAAGTTCAACTTCCCGGGCTGCAGCCCGTCCGCTCCGGCAAGGTGCGCGAGGTCTTCGACTTGGGCGACAGCCTGCTCATGGTCGCCACCGACCGAATGAGCGCGTTCGACGTCGTACTGCCGACCGGGGTGCCCGATCGCGGGAAGATCCTCAATCAGATCAGTGCGTTCTGGTTCCGCAAACTGGAATCGCACACTCCGCATCACATGATCTCGATCGAGGATGCGGACCTTGCGCAAGCGCTCGGCGAATCGTGGGACGCCGCACAGTTGCGCGGTCGCTCCATGCTGGTCAAGAAGTGTGAGCCGATCCTGCTGGAGTGCGTCGTGCGCGGATATCTCGCCGGCTCGCTGCACAAGGAGTACCTCGCCGCTGGTGGAGCGGAGCACGAGGTTACTCTGCACGGCATCTCGCTTCCCGCTGGTCTGCGCCTAAGCGACAAACTGCCGGAGCCGATCTTCACGCCCGCGACGAAGGCGCAAGAGGGGCACGACGAGAACATAGACATGAACCGAGCCAGGGAGATCGTCGGTGAAATCGCAGACCATCTCCGAGACCTCAGCCTGCGCCTCTATCAGGAAGCCTCCGCCGTAACCGAGGCAGCCGGAATCATCCTCGCGGACACGAAGATGGAGTTCGGACACGATGCGCACGGAAACCTGGTTCTGATTGACGAGGTGTTCACGCCCGACTCCTCGCGCTTCTGGCCGCGGGAAGAGTGGCGACCCGGCGAGAACCCGCCGAGCCACGACAAGCAGTTCCTCCGCGACTACTTGGAGACGCTCGACTGGGACAAGACCCCGCCGGGGCCGCCGATTCCCGACGAGATCGCACTCGAGACGCGCGCGCGGTACATTGAGATCTTCCGTGCGATCACGGGCGCTGAACCGATCCTATAGCGCCAGTTCGCGAGAACCGTGTACAATGGGTCCAATCGGAGGAGCTGAACAATGCAGAATCATTCATTGAACCTCTTCTCGACGGCGGCAGCCTCGGTTCTGCTGGGCGCGCTGTGCACGGCCGCTCTGTGGGCGGGGCAGCGCTCGACGCAACGGAGCCAACAAGAGGCGTGCATGGCGCGACTCAACCAACTGTCAAAGAGCACCGTGTTGTACGGGTCCGACTGGGACGACCACTACCCCTCGGCGGTGGAGTACGACCACGCCCAGAAGCGATATCGATGGAACGAGTGGCACCGCTTCCATCCGAGGGTTTACGACAGCGGCTGGACGACGCAAGTCTATCCGTACGTCGGCAACCACAGCCAGTTTGCATGCCCATTGGCGACACGAGGCGTGCTCGCCGGGACAACCGGCGATGGCGTGCTCATCTCGTACACCTTCAACGGACACCTCCATCACTACGCCGCGGCGGGCGTCGTTAATCCGGCGGAACTCATCGTACTGTGGGAAGGGCTGGGCAGCCGTGGCGTGCTCGGCTACGCCGTCTCGCAGCCGGTACTGAAGTGCGCCGGGAAGATGGCGAAAGGCGCTTGCCGCTACGTCCCGAGCAAGTCGCCGAGTTCGTTCCTCTTCAAGCCACTTGGCACGATCGGTATCCATGAGGGAAGAATCAACGTTGGTCACGCCGACACGCACGTACGCAGCATCAGCGTCGGGAAGGGCGACTGGAGAACCGGCGACCCGTTCACCTACGACGAGCACGGCAACCCAAACGGCTTCTGGTCAGACGGCAACCATGCGTGGACGTTCAGACCGGAGTACGATTTCAGCGAGAGTGGTTCACCGATGACGGCGCCGTTTCAGCCGACGCCTGTGGTGAAGTAGCGAGCGGGCTTAGAGTTTCTTGTCCCACTCCCAAAGGCCGTACAGGAACTTGTCGTCCGGCTCGCGTCCGTTGATGCGAAGGGCGATCT
>JBBIIO010000013.1:0-53756 GCA_037446435.1 Armatimonadota bacterium | reverse complement strand
ATTCGGTCGGGCGATGGGCGGATCGAGTTGGAGGTGCGTCAGATCGTGTTCTTCCCGTTCACCCTCGGCGGGTTCCAGACGTACTTCGATCAGATCGAAATCCGCGCGCGGTAGCGCGGGGAGGGCGGTTACGCCCTGGCGCCGGTTGTGATGACGCTGGCGATGGCGAAGGAGCGCCGGATGTCTTCGACGCAGACCTTCACGCGCTTGCCGATGTGCGCCTCGCCCTCCGAAAGTTCGAGGTAGTAGCCGTCGTCCGTCCAGCCGACCGCCTTCGTGGAGCCTGGCAAAGTGGATGCGCGGACGTTGCACTCGATCACCTGGGCGCGACGGAACGGCACAAGTTCGCGGTCAAGTTCGGTGATCTCCGCCTCCTCGATTCGGTACTCGTCCTGCGCCAACGTGGGGTTGCTTCGTACGTAGATGGCGCGGCGAAGGCGGTGCTCCAACTCCTCGACGTTCTCGCCGTCCGGGCCGATGAGCGATTCGCACACGGCTGGGCTGCACTCCACATAGAATGCGTTGCCGGGGCTGCCGAGTGCACGCTGAAGGTCGCGCTCTACCCAAAGCGACACCGTCTCCGTACTCGGGACACGCCCTTGCCCTTCGCACTCGGGGCAGAGCGACGTGATGCTTTCGGTGACGGACTCGCCGGTTCGCTTGCGCGTCATCTCAACAAGCCCGAGGCTGCTGATGCGCCCGACGCGCGTGCGGGCGCGATCGCGCTTGAGGACCTCTTGAAAGTGCTTCAGAAGTTTCTTCCTGTCGTTGGCGCTCGCCATGTCGATGAAGTCAACAACGATGATGCCGCCGATGTCGCGCAATCGAAGTTGTCTTCCAACCTCCTCGGAGGCCTCGAGGTTGGCTTGAAGGATTGTGTCGGCGAGGTTCACCGTTCCGACATGCTTGCCGGTGTTTACGTCGATGGCGGTTATCGCCTCCATTTCGTCAATCACCAGGTAGGAGCCGGACTTCAGCCACACCTTGTTGTCGCGGAGCCGCTCGAGGTCCTTTTCGATGTTGTAGTGGTCGAAGATCGGGTTGTCTCCGTCGTACAGGAAGATGCGGTCGCGCAACTTCGGCATGAGGATCTCAGTTACAGCGTGCACCTTCTCGAACTCGTCCGGGTCGTCAATGACGATTTTGGTTACGTCCTCGGTTACGATGTCGCGCAGCGTGCGATAGAGGAGCGACTGGTCGCGATACACGCACGAGGGCGCGCGATGCGACTTGGCGCTCTCGACGACGGTGCTCCACGCGTTCTGGAGATAGCGTACGTCCTGCTTCAATTCGGTTTGCGTTCGCTGCTCACATTCCGTCCGCATGATGAGGCCGAAGCCCTCCGGTCGGATCTTCTCGCCGATGCGCTTCAGTCGGTCGCGCTCCTTGCGGTCTTCGATCTTTCGGCTCACGCCGAGGTGGTTCAGCGTGGGCATCAAAACGACATAGCGGCCAGGGAGAGCGATTCGCGTTGAGACGCGCGCGCCCTTCGTGCCGCGAGGGCCTTTAATGACCTGCACCATCACCTCTTGTCCCGGCTTGAGCAGGTCCTTGATCTTTCGCCTGCGGAGTTCGCTTCGCTTGATGCCCGCGGGCGACTCGCCGTCGCCTTCGTCCTCGGGCAGGATGTCGGCGACATAGAGGAACGCGTTTCGTTCGAGACCGATGTCCACAAAGGCGGCGTCCATTCCGGGCAAGACGTTCTGGACGATTCCCTTGTAGATGCTGCCGACGACGCGCTCTTCTCGCTCGACGCGAAACTCCATCAACCTGCCGTCCTCCAGAACCGCGATGCGCGTCTCGCGCGGAGTAAAGTTGACAACAATCTGTCTATTCATGCGTTCTGTGTGCTCGGGTGCTCCAGAAGGGGAATGCCTGAGCGCTCGGATGCGCCTTATGGGAAAAGCGATGCCTGTCGGCCGCGCATCCGAGCGTTAGTGTACCCGAGGCGGCTACCAAGTCCGGGTGCCTGAAGCGAGGCGCTGCGAGCCTCGGTGGCCCGGAAGGGCGACCCGGTCGCTTGGATCAACCTCGGTTCCGTCGGGCAGGGACTCGAGCGCGGGACTCGCGGCCGCCGCAAGAGAGGCAGAGACGAGCGCCGCCGCGACCATGGCTGAATTCTGCCGGCTGGTGCGGCAAAATGGCTGTGTGCATCGCACCCGGCTCACTGCCAAACTGCTCGAGGCTGCCTATCGCGAGGGGCTATTCCCTATGGGCGACTCGCGGGGGCGGGTGGTTTGGTTCTGCCCAGACCCGCGGGCGATCATCCCCATGGGCGGCCTGCGGGTTTCGCGCTCGCTTAGGCGCTCAGCAAAAAAGTATGTGGTTACGTTCGATACCGCGTACCGGGAAGTGATGGTTCGATGTGCGGCGCGCGAGGAGGGAACGTGGATTACGCCCCAATTCCTCGACGTGTACACAGAGATGCACCGCATCGGCAAGGGGCACTCCGCAGAAGCATGGCAGGACGGGCGCCTTGTCGGAGGGGTGTACGGCGTCGCGCTCGGAGGCGCGTTCATGGCTGAGTCCATGTTCCACGCCGAAACCGATGCGGGCAAGGTGGCGCTGTGGCGGCTGATGCAGCGCCTCGAGCGCCAAGGGTTCGCGCTGTTCGACGTTCAGTTCCAGACGCCTCACCTTGCTTCTCTCGGAGCGGTTGAGATACCGGAGAGCGAGTACCGACGGCGCCTCAAGAGGGCGCTAACCCTTCAGGTCAAGAAGGTTGAATGACGGGTTGCGTAAATCGTGGAGACGGCCAGTGAGGTTCGCCTCTTCGAGGATGAGCCGCTCGAACAGTTCGTCAATCGGCTCTTGTGCCTTGTAGTCCTCGCGAATGTCTACCAATCCGGCGATGTTCCCGTCGGTTGTGAGGTACAGTTCTGTAAACGCCGGCTCGTCCTGGTCGCCGAAAAGGAAGACTTGGTGGTGTGGCTGCGGGTCGCCGCGCAGGATCATGGAAAGGTCGCCGACATCGCTAAACAAGTAGGGCACCTTGCGGTACGCCCTGGTCTCGCCTGCCAACGCCTTGCCTGCGTGCTCGCCAGTCCACTTGGCGTGCAGGTGGTGCTCGATGCGCGTGTTGCGCTTGGTTACGATGTCGGGATACTCTGCGACATCTCCTGCAACCCAGATGTTCGGATCGGAGGTTTGGAGGGCGCTCGATGCCTTCACGCCGCTCTCGCCCATCTCGAGGCCCGCCTGCTTGGCAAGGGAGACGTTCGGCCTTGCGCCAACGCAAACCACGACGACACCGGCGGGCACGTCCTCGCCCTTGTCGGTTCGCAGCAGCTTGTCCGCTCGCAGGACAGCCGTCTGATTCGTGAGGATGCGCACGCCCATCTCTTCAAGGTACCGATGCACGGCTTGCGCGGCAGCCTTCGACGGGAAGAGGTTCCACACGGAGTCGCCCTGCTCGATGATCGTAACCTCCGCGCCCTTGCCCGCCAGCGCAGCGGCAGCCTCGGCACCGATGTACCCTCCCCCGACGAGCGCGACCTTGTCCGCGGCGGAGATCATGGCGCGAAGGCGCACGGCGTCGTCGGTCGTGCGCAGCACCGACGTGTTCGCCGCGTCGGCAAGCGGCTCCAACTCAACCGGCGATGAGCCGAGGGCGTAGAGCGCCTTGCCATATTCGACCTTTGAGCCGTCGCCGAGGATGACCTCCTTCGATTCGGCGTCAATAGCCGCGATTTCGGTGTCGAGCATCAGGTCAACGCTGTTCTCGCTGTAGAAGGACGCGTCTTTGGCGTGAATGTCCTCGGGTGTGAAGTCCTCTCGAACGATGAACTTCTTGCTCAGCGGCGGCCTGTCATAGGGCGGCTGGTCGTCGGCTGTGATGATGGCGAGGGTGCTGTTCTTGTCGCGCTCTCGGAAGGCGGCTGCGGCGTATCCGCACGCCGTCCCCCCACCGAGCAGGAGCACATCGTATCGCTTGCGTGGCATGGGGCCATTCTATACGGAGCGGCAAGGGCTTTGGGGAGAAGTGCGCCCTTTCTGTTAGGCACTCACCACCGCGCGGCGCTCGGAGCGGTCACGACAAGGCGGAACAGGTCCGGTCCGGGGAGCCTCCTGAACTGCCGCAACTTTGGACCGTTCTATGCAAGGACCATCGCACAACCGGGCGCGGGATGTCAGGGGCGAATCGTTACCCAGTCGAGATCAACGCCCCGCGCATAGAGCAGTTCCTGCAACTGCCCCACGTGCCCTTGAAGGTGCCGCACGTTGAGAATCTGGTGATCCATCTTCGGGATTGAATACCAGTCGAAGCCCGACTCCTGCGAGTCGAGGTCGAATCGACAGGTCGGACAGGTCGAGCAGGTCGGACGTGTCTGACTTCTCCTGAGAGGGTAGACTGGCTGGGACATGGGAACCGCGGGCGCCCGAGCCGGCCGCGTCGAAGCCAGCGAGCCGAAGGAGGTGTGGCGTGACCTTCCGTGGTACCTCGCCTACTGCGCCTACCACCTCTTACTGCTGCCGGTGCTCGCTTGCGTTGGCTTGGCGCGATTTCGTCGAGAGAAGCTGCGGGGAATCGGCTGGGGGCGGCTAGCAGGAGGAGCGGCGCCCACGGGCGAGGGTCCGTGGCTCGTGCTCGTTGCCGGGGCGCTCGGTGAGACGCGGACAGCGTTGAGCGCCGCCCGCTACCTCTCCCAGCACTTGCCGACGGCCGTCTGGCTGCAGCAGGCGAAGCCGTACCAGGTTGCCCGGCAGGCGCCGGGCGAGGTGCCGGTTGGTCTCGCGCCGCTGAATAACCCGATCAGCGCCCTCATTGCCATTCTTCGCTGGAGGCCCAAGGCGCTGATCTTCGTTGAGGGCACAAGCAATCTTCACCTGATGATGGTGGCGCGGCTTCTCGGCATCCCCGCCGTCATCGCAAACGTCTCGCTGACCGAGTACCGCATGCGGAAGTACCTCTCCCGTCCGTTCGGCGCCAAGCGGTTCCAGATAGCCGACCGGGTGCTCGCCCAAGGGGAGGAGCATCGCGCCCGCCTGGAGCGGCTCGGAGTTCGAGCCGATCGAATCTCCGTTACCGGCCCGCCTATCCCGCTGCCCCAGGAGGGTGGGGATCGCAGCCGCTCCATTGACGAGTGGAGGGAGTGCCTCGGCGTGAGCAGCAGCGACCTGCTCGTCGTCGCGGGGAGCACCTACCCTGAGGAAGAGCCTGCGCTGCTCGAGGCGTTCGCGCTTGTCAAGCAGCGGCGGCCGGATGCGCGCCTGGTGCTCGCTCCTCGGCACACGAGCGGCGAGGGGGTGGACCGCACTTTGCGGGGAAGTGGCTTTGAGTACGAGAGGCGCTCTCTGCTGAATGGCAAGCCGGCTTCGGCTGAGGTGATCTTGCTGGATACTCAGGGCGAGCTTGCCCGGCTGTGGAGCGTGGCGACGGTCGCGTTCGTTGGCGGGTCGTTGCTGCCCCGTGGCCCCGGGCACTCGCCGCTGGAGCCGCTGAGTTGGTGCGTTCCGGTCACGATGGGCCCTGAATATCACCAGCAGGCTGCGGCGGTGGACGCGTGCAGGGAGTGGGGCGTGGTTCAGATCTGCGACGCGCCTCGGGCGCTGGCTGAGGAGTGGCTTCGAGCCTCAGAAGATGAAGAGTACCGGCGGGCGTTCCGCGGGCGATGCGATGCGTTCCTCAAGGCGGGCCAAGAGGTGTACCAGCGCTGGTGGGAGTGCGTCTTCCGGACGGCGTAGCGCCTCGCCGCTCTACAGCAGAACCTCACAGATTCCGATAACAATCCCATGAGCCCCTCCAGGCGCCGACGCGGCGTCAGCCTGGCTGAGGTGATGGTGGCGACGGCGTTCATGGCGGTCGCGGTCACCGCGCTTCTCCAGACAATTTGGGTCGTGCACGAGAACGAGTCGGTCGCAAAGAACCGGGCGGTGGGACTTGCCACGGCGGAGACGATGATTGCCGAGGTGCGCACGAGCGTGCTAAACGGCACGTTTGCCACCGGAACGACGAGCGCGGTTGTAACGCTGCCGGGAATCAAGGGCAACGTCACAAAGACCCGCACCATCACGCAGGTCGCCGGCTTCACGGAACTGTACGAAGTCGTCGCAAAGGTGGCTTGGACGGGCGATTCGGTTCAACTCGTGACTTACGTGAGGTACCCCGATGGTTAGACGCGGCTTCACGGTTCTCGAACTGCTGCTGACGCTGACGCTGACGGCGATCCTCGCGGGGACGTTGGTTTCGCTTTACGTTTTCGTCGCAACGCGAGCGGCGCACGGCGTTGCCGAGAACAACGTGCTCACGCAAGTTCGTAGCGTGACAGGCGACATCTCACGCACGATTGCAAACTCAGTGCGTTGCGAGCTTGTGACCGTCGGAGGGAAGACCGCGCTCAAGTGCACGATGCCGGAGCAGGAGGGTGCGAAGGATGCGCGCGGCAACGTGGTCGAGTACACGCCGAAGAGCCTCAGTCCGCGGGCGATCGAGCAGTGGGGTGTTGGGAAGCGGATTTGGTTTTATCAAGCAGATCATACGGGCGTGCCCGGCACGTCGGGCACGATTCTCTGGAAGGCGGTGCGACCCGACGATGCAGTTCCGGGTGCGGGGGATGTGGATTGGGAGTGGTCGTACTACTACGGCGGTGCGGTCTATCGCTGGAACTTGATTACGAGCGCTTCCTTCACGGTTAACTCGACCGCGTGGCGCTCCTCGGTCAGCGTGACAGGCTCGGTTCGAGCGAGGAGATTGGATGAGCGCGGAGATCCGTCGGCTACGGACCCTGTCGAGAAGGCTCAAACCTACACCCTCACGATGTCGCGAGAGTCGTTCTGGTTGAGGTGGCGCAAGTGAGGCAACGGGGCAGCGTTATCCTAATCGTTCTCGTGCTTGTGTCGGCAACGGCGGTCATTGTCATCGCGGCGGCGGACCTGACGATCTCGGCTATGGCGGGGCAGTGGCGGCGATACCACCAGATTCATGCTCAGTACGTCGCGGATGCAGCGGTCGAGTGGGTGCAAGCCAAGCGCAAAGCCGGCACGCTTGCGCTGCCCGCGAATCAGAACTTGACGATTGATGGCTCGCAGGTCAACATCGTAGTCTCGGACAACTCGGTCTCTCTGAAGCGCAGCCTGCGTGTCGAGATCACGGTCCAAGAGGGAGGGCTCACGTTCAAGAAGGCGCGCGTTGTAGGCGACGGCATCGTTCCGAAGCACTTCTACTACGCCCTTGGTAGCAATGACCAGTTTCAAGTGAGCAGCAGTCTAACGACCGGGGCAGGCGGCAGGCTTGGCGACATCTTCTGTAACGACAAGCTTACGGTCAGCGCCTTGGGGGTGACTGTGAACGGCGACCTGGAGGTTGTCGGTACCCTGTCTGGCTCGCCGACGGTTACCGGTACGGTCTGGAATCCGTGCCCCTCGATTACCTTTCCGTTGGTCAACTCAGGAGACTACTTCGTCGGAGCGATCCCCGTTCTCGTCGCCGACATCAACGGGTGGACGTTCACGCCGACGGTTCTGGACTACGAGACGCTGTACGCTCCCGGAAACGCAAACCTCAGCGGCACGTATGCCGGCAAGGGCGTTATCTTCGTCGCAAACGACATCAAGATCGTCGGTGATGTCCGCTACGCAGACAACAACTCGGTGATGGCGGTCATCGCTCTCAACTCGATCACCGTCGAGTCCAACGTGACGCACATTGACGGCTACTACTTTGCCGGTCAGAAACTCACCTCCAACCCCGCAAACCTCACGCTCGGGCGCGGTGCGATCGTAGCCAAGAAGATCGACTTGAAGGGCGTGCTGACGGCGACATATGACCCCTGGGTCTGGAACGACCCAGAAGAGGGCAAGCGCCTTAAACTTCCGGGCTTCTGGCCTTAGGAATCAAAGAAATGACTGAACAAGAGCGGACAGGACAAGAATGGAGAGGCGGGTACGTCATCCGCTGGGCGCTCATCGGCGCGGCGGGTGTCGTGCTGTTTGACCAGCTGAGCAACCCCTTGGTCGCTGCTGGGCTTGCGGTTGCTGCACTCAGTAACCTTGCTGTTTGGGTGTTGAGCAGGCGGGGGGGACAGACTGTGCCGCGGCGGTGCCTGCAGGTCATGTCCGGTCTTCGCGTTGCCGATGGGGTCGGCGCTTGCCTTCTTACTGCCTATCCCGGCGCGAGCGGTTACCCGGTGTATCTCTTGGCGATTCCTCCCTTGGTTGTGGAGGCGATCTCGCGGCGGGACGCACGACGACTCGGCGGCATGCTCGCAGTGTTCATTGGCTCGCTGTATGGCGCAACCCTGCTCGGCGCATCAATGCAGGGTTTCGGAGTTGGCACTGCGCTGCTCGCCCTAAGCGCGTTCGTGTCGTTCGTGCTCGCCGGTTTTCGCGAGCGGGACGAGGTGCTCGTTCGTCACGAGCGTCGGCTGTCGTTGGTGCTGGAGTGCGGCGCGACGCTTGCCTCGACTCGTGACCTTCGCTCTGCGATGCTCGCGGTTCTGAAGGCGATTGTTCACGAAACGGGCGCGACGTGCGGTTATGTGATGCAGGCGGACGACGAGGGAAGTTCTGCGTTGGCGACCGAGGTTGCTTACAGCAGAGAGGGGGAGTTCCAGTTTCCAGAACGGATTGAGGTCGGGAGTGGCTTGTCGGGCTACGTGGCTGAGACCGGTCAACCGGTGAACGTGAGCAGCAGTGAAGGGAACGCGGACGAGATCGACGGTCTGCCCCCTGGCGTGCATGCCGCTGCCAGCGTCCCCCTGCTCGCACGCTCGAATGGCCCGGCGCGCGACGACGCGGTGGACCAGATTCTCGGAGTGCTGACGTTGTTGGGCTACTCGGAGGGCATGGAGTTCGACAGCGAGGACATGGAGTTGGTTCGGACACTTGGTTCGCTCCTAGCAATCGCCGTTGCGAACGCGAGGATGGAGACGCGCCAGCACGCGACGTTCCTGCGCACGATGGAGAGTCTGGCAACGGCGCTGGAAGCGCGCGATGAGTACACGCGCGGTCACTCGCAGCGGGTGTCGGAGGTTTCGATGATGATCGGCGAGCGGATGGGACTGAGCGCGGCGGCGTTGGAGGAGTTGCGCGTCGGGACGATCCTTCACGACATCGGAAAGATCGGTGTTCCTGATGCGATTCTGAACAAGCCGGGCAAGTTGACGGACGAGGAGTTCGAGATCATGAAGACGCACACGCTAAAGGGCTTTGAAATCTGCAAGCCCTTGAACCTTTCGGAAGGCGTCTTGATGATCATCCGGAATCACCATGAGCGTCTGGACGGCAGCGGCTATCCAGACGGCCTGCGTGGCGGGGATCTTCCGCTGCCGTTGCGCATCGTTTGCGTGGCTGACGCGTTCGACGCCATGAGTTCTCGTCGTCCGTATCGCGGCGTGATGTCTCCGAAGGCTGTGCTGTCGGAGTTGAGTCGCTATGCGGGGACGCAGTTCGACCCGGTGGTGGTCGAGCATTTGAAGGAGTTGTTGAACTCGCCGCGGATGGTCGCACTCTACTTCCGTAGCGATGGCGACGAAGGAGAAGAGAAGTGGGCGGCTTAGCAATCGGGTTTCGATCCGAGCGCTCCGTCGGCTTAGGCGTTGACATCGGAAGCCGCGTGGTTCGGGTTGCCGAAGTGCAGAAGGCAGGCGAGCGGCTTGAGCTGTCGGGTATCGGCTCGTTCACAATCGCGCCCGGCTTTGTTGAGCGGGGCGTTGTGACGGACCCGGGCGGCATGGGAAAGGGGGTACGGGACGCCCTTGCCCAGTCGAAGATAGCCTCGCGTGGGGCGACGCTCTCTGTGCCGAGTCACGTCGCCGTGTTGCGGTGGTTGAACCTGCCGAATCTGCCGGACGACGAGTTGCGGGAGGCGGCTAAGTTCAAGGTAAAGCGCCACCTGCCGTTCCCCGTTACGGACGCGTACATCGAGGCCTGCCCCCTCTCCGGCGGCGAGGGCGAAGAGCGGGAGGACAGTGAGCACCTCGTAATCGCCGTGCCGCGCCGCGTCATCGACTCGCGCGCCGACGCGCTGGAAGCCGCCGGCATCGAGCCGGTTCGCGCGGAACTGGAGGCTCAGGCGATCCTTAGAATCGTTGACGCGAGGCTGCAGCGCAAGAGCCCTCTGTGGAGCGATGCATCGCTCACGATCATAGACATCGGCGGGACGACGACGCACATGTACGTGGTGCAGAGCCGCCAGTTGCACTTTATGCGCGGGGTGCCGTTCGGCTCCGAGATGTTCGTTCGCGCAATCGCTGATGGGGCGGGCGTTGATGCGGACACGGCAACGGCGTTTCTCTCCTCCGAAGGCACCAGCCTCGACGAGAGCGGGACGCTCCAGATTCGCTCAGAAGGCGTCATCGCGTCCCTTCCCCTAACCGGCGAGCTGGAAAAGTTGACGCGGGAGTTCCTGCGGCTGCTGCGCTATTTCCGGTCCTTGCATCCTGAGCGAAGTTACGCAGGGATTCTGGATCACGTTCTCTTGTGCGGGGGCATGGCGGGCCTGCGAGGGCTGGACACGTATCTCGCTGCCATTCTCGGGCTTCACGTGGACAGGATGCGGCCATTGAGCGACATGGTCGGATCGTTCGACCCTGAGTCGTTCACCGCTATCAGCGCGAGGCAGGAGGCGTTCACCGTCGTCATCGGCCTGGCGTTATCGGGTCTCTCCCGCTCCGGTTTGGGCGAGGGGAGGAAGGAGTACAGTCGTGAGTTTGTCTGGGCACGCTCGGCATGAGCATCGGTCGGTAAACGTCGAACTGAACCTCCTCACGGAGCGACTGCAGGAGCGCAAGCGCGTGGCGGAACAGACGCGCAAGTGGACACTCGCGCTGATCAGTTCGTTGGCGCTGAGCGGGATGGTTGTGCTGGGATTGTTCGATTGGTATCGTGGTACAAAAGCGGACGCGGGGCGGCTAAAGGCGGAGGTGAATCGGCTGGCGGAGCCCGCAGCTGCCCTGAAAGCGAGAGCGGAGGTAGCAGGCCGAGAGCTGGATGTGAGCGCGATGCTGGGCGCCTCCTCCGAGAACAACGACCGCTTCATGTCCGCCCTCCTGTCGGCTCTCAACGCCATCCCTCCCACGGTTGCCATCTCGAAGCTCCACGCCGAGGTCATCGGTGGAGCGCTGACGGTTACAGGAGGCGCCGACGCCGAGTCGCTGAGAGACGCTCAGGAGCTTGTCATCTCTCTGAAGCATGGGCAGGGCGAGGCGGTGCTAACGTCCGCGCGGAGGAACGACTACCTGGGAGCGGGCGGAGTCGGCTTCGAATTCATCCTTAAGACCAAGGTGGGTGCCGAATGAGGTTTGCGCTGCGAGCCGAGAGCGCGCTGAAGGCGGTCAGACTCGCGACCCTCGGTCTGTGGGGCGTCAGCGGTCTGCTCGTCGTTGCGCTCGGCGCGCACGGGTTGTGGCTCGCCAAGGAGAACCGCGGGGCAGCCGCGGAAGTGTCTCGGTTAGAGGCGGAGATGCAGGCTGCGGAAGCAACCCTGCAGGAAGCATCGCTCGTGGAGGTCCCCGAGAACTTGCGCGGCCTTGCCGCAGTATCGGCTTTCCAGCGTGAACTGGAGACGCTGTGCAAAGCGTCTGGCGCGCAGCTCACGGAGTTCTCGAGCGGGTCGGAGTTGCTGCCCTTCGTTACCCGCTTTGCTCTCGGAGCACAGCAGTCCGATTGGAGCGAAACCGAGGTCAGCTTTACCGCAAGAGGCAACGAGCAACAGGTTGTAAATGTGCTGCTGAACCTGAGCAACCAGCCGGTACCCGTGGAGATGACTTCCTTAGACATGGAGCGAATCGCCACCGACCGCTTGGGTAGCGCTACCGTGGAGGCGAGGGGACGCGTTCGAGTCCTCTCTAAGTCAGGATGAAAGTTGGAGACAAGAAGAAAGCGGTTATCCTTGGCGCGGTCGCCGTCGTCGTGGTCGGCGTTGCCGCGGTGCGAATCCTTCCGCAAGGTGGAGGCGCCATCGCAGGCGGGGGACCGGCTGGGGACGCAGCACCCGGGGCAACCGAAGAAGGCTCCACCGGCTTCCAGCCGGATGGGCTTGTGACGGCGCCCTTCTCCCACCCGCTGCTCGCCAGACGCGAAAGCCCGGAGAATCAAGACCCACAAGGCGGGTCGGCACCGACAGGCGACTCGGGCGCACCGCACGGAGCCGGAGGGGGCTATTTGCCCGGGCCGCTGGTGTTCTTGCCTGAGGGGGAAGAGGAATCAGGCCAAGAATCTGAGCAGGCGCCTCGCGCGGAGGTTCTTCTTCACCTGCAGGCGATCGTTCATGCCGGGCGACCGGTGGCGATTCTCGAGGTAGGCGGCCGAACGATCCGCGTAGGCGAGGGTGCGAGCCCGATGGAAGGATGGACAGTCATCAAGGTGAGCAGCAGCAGCGTGACCCTAAAGGGCACGGACGGCGAACGGACGCTCCGCGTTGGCGAGTCGCTCACGGTTGCCGCACCACCGACGAAAGCCCAGCAGAAGGAGGGATAGAAAGATGGAAGGAACATTGGCCGCTTTGGCGTGGGTTCTCAGCTTGATGGGGATCGGCATATCGGGCGCCCCCGATACGCCCATCGCGAGCAGCGCGTATGACAGCGAGCACACGGTAGTCGTGGTGGAGCCTCGCGTCTCCATCAATGCGGTGGATGCCGAACTCGCCTTCCTGCTTCGGGAGATCGGTCTTCAGGCGAAGCGGAACATCGTCCTGCTGACTCCGACTGATAAGCGCCTGACGGTAAACCTCGACGATGTCCCGTTCTCGAGAATGATTCGGCACATCTCGGCGATGTGCGGTTTGAGTTACCTCGAAGTGGACGAGACGTTTGTGATCGGCACCAGCGACGTATTGAGTGCGAACTACCCGGAAGAGTGGGCAGTCGCGCACCCGTTGCCTCCTCCTCCTCCTGGACAATTCGCGATCGTCACCGAGGCCTACAAGGTGAACTATGTTGACCCACGCCAGATCGCCGCGACGCTGACGGAGCTGTTCAAGGCGGCGAACCTGTCGGTGATCGCGGGGCCCGCGTCTCGCACGCCGACGATATCCTCAAATCAGCAGACGGATCAGAAGACCGGCGTCGAGGCAAACGTCATGTCTGAGTCGTCGGCGCTGCCTTCCGACTACGGGCGCACGCTGATCCTTCGAGGGTCGCAAGAGGTGGTGCAAGCAGCGATTGACGCTGCGAAGAAGATGGACGTTCCTCGGCCGCAGGTGTCCATCGGCGTAACGATTCACGACATCTCGAACGAGGCGGTGAGGGAGTTGGGCCTGTCCTGGTCGTACGGCGACATCGTGCTAACGGAGCAAAACCCGGATGGCGTGGAGTTCGGCTCGTTCAGCCGCGCACCGCAGACGTTCACCGCAAAGATCAAGGCTCTCGAGCAAGAGGACAAGGCGAAGTTGCTCGCGGCTCCAAACGTAACCGTGTTGGATGGCGAGCGCGCCTTCGTCCTCATTGGCACGCGATTGAACTTCCCCGTGCTGCTTGGCTTTTCTGACGCCGGAACGCCGATCTTCGACCGCCAAGAGGAGCGAGTGGGCATCTACCTTCAAGTTGCCGCGACGGTGAGCGACGACGGTCAGATTACGCTCAGCCTTTACCCACAGGTCTCCGTTGTTACGAGTTTCTTGGAGATCAACGGGGCGAGCTATCCCCAGATCTCCACGCGCGAAGCGCAAACGAGCATACGCGTGAAGACGGGCGACACCATCGTCATCGGCGGAATGTTGAAGGACGAAGAGGTTCACACCATCGAAAGGGTTCCCGTCCTCAGCGACATCCCCGTGCTCGGCGAACTCTTCAAGCGCCGAAAGCGGAGCAAGATCTCCTCTCAAGTCATCATTACGATCACTCCACGAATCATCGAAGAGCGGGAAGAGGGATGAACTTAGACAAGCCGATCGGCGAGATCTTTGTCGAGGAGGGATACCTCACCCAGGAGGAGTTGGATGAGATCCTCTCGGAGAGGATGGACACGACGGAGCCTCTCGGCGACCTCCTCGTTCGCCTCGGAAAGATAACCGAGAAGCAAAAGCTGAAGTGCCTCGGCCTTCAGATGGGCATTCCGTTTGTGGACCTTGCCCGGATGGAGATTGATACCGCGGCTGCCCGCACCATTCCCCACGCGGCTGCGATTCGATTGCTTGCGATTCCGGTCGAGCGCACCGAGTTCTCGGCAAGCGTCGCAATGGTCAATCCGCTTGACCTCGCTGCGCTGGACGAGCTCGCGTCCTTGACCGGATTAGAGATTGACCCTCTGCTCGCAACCGAAGAAGACGTGCGGGACGCTATCTTCCGAGCGTTCGGCGCATACGACGACCTCGGCGAGATCGTCGGCGAGGCGGTGAAGGGCGTTGACCCCGATGAGTTGCGCGTGTCCACAGTTGACGTTGACGAAGACCAAGTCAACGTCATCGAGCTGAAGGAGGTTGTTGGGGGTGCGCCGGTCATCAAGTTGGCGAACGCACTCCTCACGCGTGCGATCATGATGCGGGCAAGCGACATCCACATCGAGCCACAGCCTCGGAAAGTGCGCGTTCGCTTTCGAATCGACGGCTTGCTGCAGGAGGTCATGGTGATCCCGAAGGACCTGCAGCACCCTCTGGTGTCTCGTTTCAAGATCATCGCGCAGTTAGACATCGCCGAGAGGCGAATCCCTCAAGACGGGCGCTGCACGATGCTCTCGCCACAAGGTGAGTTCGACTTTCGACTTTCAACCTATCCGAGCGTTCACGGCGAGAACGTCGTCATCCGGATTCTGGATAAGTCGGGCGCGATGATTGACCTCGACCGCCTGGGTCTCGGGGAGGAGACGCTGGCCGCAGTCCTGCGAAGCACCGAGGAGCCGCAAGGGATGGTGCTGGTTACCGGGCCGACCGGCTCGGGAAAAACGACCACTCTGTACGCGATTCTGCACAAGTTGAACGCGATTCACCGCCACATCATCACCATTGAGGATCCGGTGGAGTATCAACTCGAAGGCATCGTGCAGGCGAATGTGAACCCGAAGGCGGGCGTTACGTTTGCGTCCGGACTGCGAAGCATCCTGCGACAGGATCCCGACGTCATCCTCGTCGGCGAAGTTCGGGACGGAGAAACGGCGACGATCGCGGTCGAGTCTGCTCTCACCGGTCACCTCGTCCTCACCAGCCTTCACGCGAACGACAGCCCCTCGGCGATAACTCGGTTGGTTGACCTGGGCATCGAGCCGTTCCTGCTCGGCGCGAGTGTAACGTGCAGCATCGCGCAGCGCCTCGTTCGCGTTATTTGCCCCAAGTGTAGAGAGGTCTACTCTCCGCCGGCCGACGTGCTTGTTCGGCTGGGCCTCACCCTGGACCATGAGTATATCCGTGGGCGCGGATGCGAGCACTGCGCCAAGACAGGCTATCGCGGTCGCGCCGGGCTGTTCGAGGCGATGGCGGTGAGCAGCGAGATCCGCCGCCTTATCGTTGCGAACGCGCCCGCGCAGGAGATTCGCGCTCTCGCCGAGAAGCAGGGCATGCTCTCCATCCGCGACGACGCGAGGCGCAAAGTGCTGGTCGGTCTTACCACCGTCGAAGAGGTCATTCGCGTAACTGCGGAGGCGGCGTGATGCAAGCGTTCAAGTACAAGGGCGTGCAGGCTGGACAAAAGGTGGAGGGCGAGGTAGTCGCAACGACCATCGAGGAGGCGGAGCGAAGGCTCGCCGCACAGGACGTTACGGTCATTGCGTTGCTGCCGGCGAAGAGGAGCGCAGGCGGCCAGGGCGACTCGCGGGCGTCGCAGACTGGTGGCTCCCTGAGAAGGAGGCGCGTCCCTCTGGCGCACCTCGCAGCGCTGCTGCACGACCTCGGGGTAATGGCGGCTGCCGGAGTGCCGTTCGTGGAGGCGCTTGACGCAGTTGCAGACGCCGCGCCAAGCGAGAAACTCAGGCAGACGGTCCTCGCGATTCGAGACGAAGTGGTTTCCGGGAAGAGCCTAAGCGTTGCGCTTCGGGCTTCGGAAGCGTTCCCGAACGTGGTTTGCGAGTTGGTGCACGTTGCGGAAGAGGGCGGCCGCCTCGACCTCGCGCTGAAAGCCGCGTCTTCCTATCTTGAGCGAGTCGTTGAGATGCGAAAGCGCATCGTGAACGCGCTGCTCTATCCGATGGTGCTGCTCAGCGTGGCGATCATCACGGGCGTCGTGTTGGTCGTCATCGTGTTGCCCAAGTTCTCGACGATTTTCGATCGAATGGGGGCTAACATTCCGATCACGACGCAGTGGATGCTCTCATTCGGCGAGGCGCTGCGAAGCAATCCGCTCTACACCGTGGGCATCGTGGTCGGCTCGCTGCTCGTCGTTCGATGGTTGTGGAAGCTGGCGATGACGAGCCGAGCCGTGGCGGGCGCGATTCTGCGCGTGCCGGTTCTGGGGAACCTTGTCGCGCGGCTCGCCCTCGCCCGAGCGTTCCAAAGCATCGCGACGCTCATCTCGAGCAACGTGCCGCTTCTCGACTCCGTGCGCCAAGCAGCGAACGTATCAGGAAACCCGGTGATACGCGACGCCCTGGTGGGTTCGTGCAACGCGATGGAGCACGGCGTGGCGTTCAGCGACGCGCTCAAGCAGACTTCCGTCATTCCCAAGACGCTGATTCAGATGGTCGCGGTCGGCGAGCGCACCGGCCAGTTGCCGAAACTGATGGCTGCGAGCGCCCAGCACATGGAGCAGGATGTGGATGGGCGGCTCAAGGCGCTTGTCTCCATCGTGGAACCGGTAATGGTAGTAGTGATGGGTGCAATCGTCGGCCTGATAACCCTCAGCATTATCCTTCCAATCTATACGGTGGTTCAAAACATCCGATGAAACCCCTTCAGACCCGACTAAGGCTTGCCGATAATCTCCCTCGGGAGCAACCGACCCCTGGAGCGAAGCAGATGAAGTTTCGAAACCGTTCACCAAAGAGAGCATTCACCCTGGTAGAACTGCTTGTGGTCATCATCATACTGGCGGTCCTCGCCGCTGTCGTCATCCCGCGGTTTGCGGACTCCGGCCTTCGGAGCAAGGAGTCGGCGCTGAAGGCGAACCTGCGCCTCTACCGCGGAGCCGTCGAAATGTTCCGCAACGACACCGGCGCTTTCCCGGCGTCGCTTGCCGATCTGGCGGCGACATCGGCACCCGCCAACGGGCTCGACACTTCCGGCGCGGCAAAGGCGATCAGCGCGTCGGACTGGAAGGGTCCCTACATGCAGCGCATCGAGAACGACCCGGTTTCCGGCAACCCGTTCAACTACGGCACGACCTCTCCAAACGTGGGCAGGGTGACCTCCTCGGCATCCGGCAACGCGACAGACGGCACCGCGTACTCGAGCTGGTAGCGCATTCGACCTAAGGGACAGGGGTTGGAGGGCGGCGTCACCAATAAAGTGGCGCCGCTTTGCTTTACCGACGTCTGTCGGAGTGAGTGGCCCACGCCGAACTTCTACCTCTCGCCCCGCCTTAGGCGAGTGCGCCGATGCCCTGCCCGCGGAACCCGGGCAAGACCGCCTCGACCTTCTCCAGCGCCATCCTCCGCCGCAGTACCTCCGAAAGAACGGCGCGGTAGTCGGTGGTAACACGAAGGTCGCCCGGCTCCTCGAGGCTCTCCGGCGTAAGACCCGGCCAGTCGCCGTGCACCGTTCCACCCGCGACGCCTTCGCCAAGAAGCAGCATGACGCTTGCGCGCCCATGGTCGGTTCCCAGCCCGGCGTTCTCGTATGTGCGGCGGCCGAACTCGGTCATCACCACAACGGTAACGCGGTTCAGGTGGTCTGCGATGTCGGCAGCGAACGCCGACAACGAACGCGCCAAGTCATCGAGGAGTGCCGCATGCCAGCCGCTGGTAGCGCCTTGCGCAACATGCGTGTCCCAGCCGCCCTTTTCAAGGCACGCGACCTCCAGCCCGACGCCTGCGTGGATGAGCTGCGCCGTTTGGGCGAATGCGCGCCCGAGGTCCGACTCAGGATACGGCTCGGACGCGGAGGGAGCGGCGGGCAGATTCTCAACGAGGTCGAGCGCTTCGAGCGTCGCTCGACCGGCTTGGGTAAGAACGTCTTCGCCGGAAGCATAAAGCGCGGCGAGCGACCGTCGGAAGCGCCGTGCTTGCGCGTCTTCGCCGCGCAGGCGGTACTGTTTCAGGCTCTCAAGCGCGATTCCGCTGGTGCCGCCGCGCATCGAGTCGGGCAGCACGTTTGAGAACGCGATCGAGCGAAGCGGGGATGGGCCGCTCGCGCGCTCGTTCAAGTATCTCGCAACCCAGCCGCTCGAGGCGTGTTCGCTTGCCGCCGCCACGCCGCGCTCCATCGCGCTCATCGCCTCGAAGTGCGAGCGCGTGCGATCTTGTGATCCAACCGCGTGTACGACCGCGAGCCTTCCCTCGCGATAGTGCGGAATCAACGACGCGAGAGCGGGATGAAAACCGAAGAAGCCGTCCAGGTCGAGCACATCTCGACGCCGAAGAGCGAGCGACGGGCGCAAGCGGTGATACTCGTCCTCGCCATGCGGCACCACGGTGTTTAGCCCGTCACAACCTCCGCGCAGAAAGAGCACGACCAACACCGGCGCATCAGGGTCGCGGCGCTCGCGCAGGCTGATCTGCGAGAGCGCGCTTCCGGAAGCCAAGCCGAGCGCCCCCGCTAAGAGCGACCGCCGAGAGACCATTCTGTATCCGTCGCAGCAGTATTCCATTCCGTTATCTCCATTGGAACTCAGGGCTGCAGAGGCAGAGCGCGAGCGCCTCTTCCCGCCGAAGGTCGTGGTGCAGCAAGAGTGCGCTCAGCGAGTCGCTTCCAGCGCGCCGCCCCAGGGTCGCTTCGACGGGTTCTGCGCCCTCGAGCGCCGGCACGGTCGTGCCGGGGACCTCGCCGCGCAGCAAGTCAAGAGCGAAGTTCCACCTTCCGAGCAGCGATCCCGTCCACGCCTCGGATGCCGTCGGGTAGCCATCGGGCATCGGCCATTCGTAAGACGACTGTCCCATATCAACAAGATAGCGCAGTACGCCCCGTCCATCCGTCGTTGCGTTTAGCGCTCGGAGCGACGACACCACGAAGTCGAACGGTCGCTTCGGAATCGGTGGCGCATCGAGGAGCGCCTGCGACAGCAAGAGCGGACGCAGCATCGCCTTGATGTCGCCCCCGGTTTGCAAATACAGTTGCGCAAGCCGGTCGCGCCACTCGTCGTGTGCGTCGCCTATGAAGCGGTCAACGATCTTGCCGGCGATAAACCGCGCGGTGTTCGGATGGTTGGCGAGAATCTGGAGCACTCGCTCACCATCCTCGACGCCTCCGCCCGCGGGTATGCGCTGACCAAGAACCGTTTTCTCTCCGAAGTCGTGCTGCGATGGGTCGAAGCGAAACGTTCCTCTTTGGCGACCGAAGCGGTTCTCGATCGTCCAGCCGGTGAAGCAGCGGGCGACCTCTTGCACGTCCTGTTGCGTGTATCCGCCGTTAACTCCGAGCGTGTGCAACTCCATCAGTTCGCGCGCGTAGTTCTCGTTCGGCTTTCCCTTCAGGTTCGCGTCGTTATCCAGGTACTCAAGCATCGCGGGACTCTTTGCCGATTGGAACAGCAGGCCGGGGAAGTTGCCGAGCGCGTGCTTGCGAACGACGCTCACCTCGTCGAGAGGCTTGCGCCAGGCTGCGAACCGCTTGCGGGCGTAGATGTTGAAGTGGTCGCTCCAGAACTCGACCATGCGCTCGAGCAGTTGGTTCCTCCCGTAGACCGAGCGAAGCACCGCCGCCTGCTGCAGTTGGGTAACGACCTCGCCTTCCGGCAGGTCGCGCAGCTCCGCAGGCGCGAGGTTGAACACGTCGAGCCGCTGCAACTGCAACGCGAGCCAGGGGTCCTCATCCTCGTCGGCGTCGAGTTGTCGCTCGATCCAACGCTCCCTTCCGACGCTACGCACCTCCTCCGCCGCGCGAAGGTTGAAGCCGAAAGCAACGCGGTTCAAGGTGCGCGCCAGCGGCTCAGGATGCGGGGGCAATTCCGCCACTCCGAGGCTCTTGCTGCCGACGAGCGAGCGCAGCCCCGGACCGCAACCGGCGAGGAAGGACGCTCCCGCGCCGACAAGCGCGGCTTGCAACAACTCGCGGCGGTTCATTGCTTACGCTCCTCGCATCTCGGCGGCAGTGGCTTCGGTCTGGGCACGCGTAACGAGCGCGATGGTTCCCGCTCCGACTGAGTGAACGATCATCAGCGGCGTGATGACAAAGAAGCCCAGCACCGGAAACGCAGCCGCAGCCACGAGCAGCCCCGCGCCGCGCGTAAGCGCGGAATACGCGGAGACCTCCGGGTCGTGCCGCATGATGCGGTTGGCAACCAGTCGCGCGAAGCCCGCCGACCCGACTGCCGCAAGCGCGAGCGTCGCCGCAAAGCCGAACAGGCCCGCCAACTTCGCCACCGGCAACGCCAACGACGCGAGTGCAGTCGATACGAACAGCAGCGCGAACGTCGCGAACAAGCCGACGACGAAGCACTTCGCCCAGGATTGCCTAAGCGCGGCGTGCGCGGCGTCGGTCCTTCGGGTGAAGAGCAACGCGGCGCAGATCGTAAGCGCCCAAGCGGACACGGCCGCGCCGACCACCGTTGCTACGACGGTCAAGACATCGCCAATCGTGATTCCCATCTGTTTGGTTCCTCCTCCGGCGCCCGCCCCCAGTCCTTCCCCGGCGGCCGGGCAGCCGATGCTACGCAGTTAGGGTACCGGGAAGTACGCTTGGGCGAACGCAGACGGGCAGCGCGGCGGGACTTTAGGCCCGGCAAAAGACTTCCGTGCCACACGCTCCTAAGCCGGGTCGAGAGGCTCGCATGGCTCGCCAAGGCGAGCCAACGCACCGCCCGCCTGAGCTGTCACTTGCCGGCAGGCTTCTCCACTTTCGGCGGCGTACCGCTGAATCTCGCAGCCAGAACACCGGCTTGGTCAAACAGCGAGATCTCCGGCCCTGAAGAGGCCTGCACCCCAGCCCAGAGCCGAAGTTTCCCGGCGGCATCTCTTACGGCCAGACCGGACGCCCCGGATGAGCTTGAAATGGCGCGAATTCCTTCCTTCGAGTCTTGACCGAGGCTGAGTTCCGTCACGCCTTCCTGCGTCTTCAAAACGGCCTTGTGACCCGATGGCTTATTGTCCGCCAGCAATATTGCTTGGAATACAGTCGTCTCCATGTGCCAACTCGAACGCAGGTCACCATCCGCGGTTGAGCCGCTCATCCCGACAGTCGCATTGGAACCCGAAGCCACCAACGCTACTGCGTGCGTCTGGTCGCTGGGTCCCGTCGTGGCTATCCTTATGGCGGCGGAGCTAGTTGTCGTATCGAGTTCGATCTTGGATGTGCCCCCCGGCTTCGTAAGCCGGAGCACTGCCCCCTGGTGCGTGGCGCCAAAGGTCGCCACTTCTTCGCCGTCTTCGGTCACCAGTGTGAAGTTGCGGGCGCGCATCGTTTCTGGCACTTGAGGATCCGACTGCGCCGTTAGCAGCAGAGCTGCTACGAGGATCAATGTCCCCGCGATCGCGATTCGCAATTGCCTGTTCTGACGCTCCACTTTCGCCAATCGCGTCATGATGTCGTGTGTAGTCATGTCCATCGTTAGGTTCTCCTATTTCGACTCTTCTACGGTTCAGGTTCACTCCGTAGAGCCCCTTGTTGTCCTTGCCGTACGTATCGTCGGTCCGCTTCTTGTACGCGTTATAGTCCAGCCCTTGGGCATCGGACAATCGGTAATGGTAATCGGGGGCGTTTGGCAGCGGCGGCGCGACATCGACGGAATCGCCGGTCACGTCCATCGCGGCGTGCTTCCACGAGCCCCGAATGTGTTGGCCGGGATCGAGGATCGCCTCGCTTCCGTTTCCCACTCCTGATGCGGACGCGGAGCTCGTCAGAACGGTCCTCACTTGAAACTTCTTGTCGGCCGTGCCTCGCACTGTGAATTCGTGCACCGCCAGCACGTAGTGCCCGGCGGGCATTTGATGGCTGCCGAGAACGAGCTGCCCGTTCGGTCCAGCAGCGCTGCTGCCGTTTGCATCCACGGTGTTGAACAGGTGCGCCGCCGCGATGCACTGACCCGGAATGCTGAGGTCGTCGCCCGGAGGCTGGCCCGAATTGTCCTGAACCTTGTGATTGCTCAGCGACAGCGTTTGACCCTCGGTGGGTAAGGCTTCTCACAACTTGCAACCCCGGTACGAGCACGAAGCTACGAACCAACTGCCCGCCACATGCTACCCGGTGATCTCGTGGCGGACAATCCCCTGCCCCGCCCAGGGTACAATCGAGCGGTCGGTGCATTTCGACTCGTCTGACCGCCTGAAGGAGGAATGCGGCATCTTCGGCGTTTACGCGCCAGGCGCCGAGGCGGCTCGCCTTACGTTTTTCGGACTGTTTGCCCTCCAGCACCGCGGCCAGGAGTCCTGCGGAATCGCCGTGTCGGACGGCACCGTCGTGCGGATGCACAAGGACATGGGCCTCGTCAGCCAGGTGTTCAACGAGGCGATTCTCGCCACCCTGCCCGGGCACATGGGGATCGGGCACACCAGGTACTCCACCACCGGCGCAAGCGTCCGCCGCAACGCCCAGCCCGTCGCCTGCACCTCGCTCACCGGCGACATCGCAGTAGCCCACAACGGCAACCTGATCAACGCCCGCGAACTCAGAGCCGAGATGGAAGCTCAAGGCGAGGACTTCGACACCACCAACGACAGTGAAGTCATCGCCAAACTCATCGCCAGAAGTTTTGAAGGCGACCTCGCGGACGCAATCCGCAAGGTGATGCACAAGTTGCAAGGCGCCTATAGCGTCGCAGTCCTTACGCCCAAGCACGTCGCCGCCTTCCGCGACCCGAACGGCGTGCGGCCGCTCGTCATCGGCGAGGTGGAGGGCGGGTTCTGCGTGGCAAGCGAGACCTGCGCGTTCGGGCCAGTCGGCGCCACCTATTGGGGCGACCTGCATCCGGGACAGATCGCCATTGTGGACGAGAGCGGTCCGCGCATCGTGGAAGGCGTCAAGCCCGGCCGGCCGGCCATGTGCATGTTCGAGTTTATTTACTTCGCCCGACCCGACAGCCGCATGTATGGCGAAAGACTGTACCAGGTTCGCCGCCGAATGGGCATGCGCCTCGCAGAGGAACATCCGATGGACGCGGACGTCGTCATCCCCGTGCCCGACACAGGTGTGCCCGGAGCGCTCGGCTACAGCGAGGTCAGCGGCATCCCCTACAGCGAAGGCTTCATCAAGAGCCGGTACATCCACCGCACCTTCATCCAGCCGGATCAACGCATGCGCGAGCAAGGGGTGCGCATGAAACTCACGCCGATGGAGGAGGTCGTCGAGGGCAAGCGCGTCGTCGTCGTGGACGACTCGATCGTCCGCGCAACCACGACGGGCCAGATCGTGCGTACCCTGTTCGACAGCGGCGCGAAGGAGGTGCACGTTCGCATCACCGCGCCCCCGATCCGCTTCCCCTGCTTCTACGGCATCGACATGGCATCGCGCGGAGAGCTGGCGGCTGCCAAGTGGAGCGCGGAGGAGATACGCGAGCATATCGGCGCAACCTCGCTCGGCTACCTCTCGATTGACGGCGCAGTGAAGGCGGTCGGCAAGCCGAAAGACCACTTCTGCCTCGCGTGCTTCAACGGGGACTACCCCATCGAGGTACCGGAGGAGCTGAAGAAGGATATGTTCGAGAAGCCGAAGGTCGGCGCCTTCGCCACCGTGCAGTCGGGACAGGGGAAACTGGACTTCTGATCCCGGCTGGAGACGGCGCCGGCAGATGACCAGGTAAACTCTGTGGCATGGGAATTCTCGACCGCTTGTTATCGCGAGACGAAGACGCGGCGACCCTGCAGGCAATGAAGAAGGCGGGGGCGGACCTGTCGCTGCCGCACAAGATAGACTTCTACCTCCAGTTCAAGACGCAGGAAGCCGCTACGCAGTCGGTCGTGCAGGTGGAAAGCCTCGGCTGCACCGTCGCCGGCATACACCAACTCGAGGGCGTTTGGGAACTGCATGCGCAGAAGGAGCTCATTCCCGACCTGAAGACCATCAAGGGCCTCAAGGAGAAGTTGGGCAACATCGCGCGCCTGCACGCAGGCAAACTGGATGGGTGGGGAACGTCCGTAACCCCTCGGCAGGACGCCTGACGCGCCGCAGGCGATTGACCGGCGACCGCCGCATGCGACACAATTAGACTCCTGTGGCTGGTCACTCCAAGTGGGCGAACATCAAACACCGTAAGCTGCGGCAAGATGCCGCCAAGCAGAGCCTCTTCACAAAGCTGAGCCGCGAAATCATCATCTCAGCCAAGGAGGGCGCACCCGACCCCGAATTCAACCCAAGACTGCGCGCCGCCATCCAAAAGGCGCGCTCTGAGGGAATGCCCAACGCCAACATCGAGCGAGCCATCGAGCGCGCAATCGGAGGCGGAGAGGGCGCAGCGATGGAAGAGGTCGTCTATGAAGGCTACGGCCCGGGCGGCGTCGGAATCATCGTCAAGTGCCTGACCGACAACCGCAACCGCACCGTCCCCGAACTGCGGCACGCGTTCAGCAAGGAAGGAGGCAATCTCGCTGAGAACGGAGCGGTCAGCTGGCAGTTCAAGACGCAGGGTGAGGTGCGCGTGTCGCAGGACGTCGACGAAGAGGCGCTCACCTTGGCTGCGCTGGAGGCGGGCGCGGAGGACGTGCAGAGCGACGGCGATGCGTACGTCGTCTTCACGCAGCCCGACTCCCTGCACGAGGTGAGCGACGCGCTTGAGAAGCAGGGCTTCACCATCCTGAGCGCCGAACTGAGTATGAACCCCACGCACACGGTCCCCACGAGCCGAGAGGACGCCTCCAAACTGTATAAGCTCCTCGAGCGCCTGAACGACCTCGAGGATGTCGCCGAGACCTACTTCAACACGGAACTACCCGACGACCTCGACTGACCCAACCGAACAATTCAATGAAAGAGAGGCTGCCGGTCGCAACGATCGTTCTCATCGTCGCCAACATCGGCGTCGCCTCGATGACGCTCGGGACCGAGCAAGCGGCGTATTCCTACGGTTTCATCCCCGATGCAGGCTCGCCGCAGTCGGCGCAGCAGCGCCTCATCACGCTCTTCGCCGGAATCTTCGTGCACGTTGAACCGTTTCACCTCTTGGCGAACATGATTCTGCTTTCCGCTCTCGGGCCGATCGTCGAGCGGGCGGCTGGATGGTGGCGAACGCTGACGGTTTATCTTGCCGGCGCGGTCGTCGGCGTGATCGCGCACTGGGCGATCGTAAGCGTCGCCCTTCCGCTCGCTACGCAGAAGCCGCTGGTCGGGGCGAGTGGCGGGATCGCGGGGTTGGTCGGTTTCTCTTTCGTTCGCTTCTTTCGCGCAAGGGTGCCCCTGTTCCCCAAGGTGCGCGTCCCGGTGTATGGGGTCATCATCGCATGGATTGCGTTGGAGGTAATCGGCGCAACGCTCTCGGTGCGCGCGTTCGACCTCGCCTCTTCCCACTGGGCGCATTTCGGCGGCATCGCTACGGGTGTGCTTCTTTCGTTCCTCTTCGGCTCCGCTCGGGTTGTGGAAAGCGAGACGTGGCAGGAGCGCCTCGCAGACGCCCACGCCAAGGGGGCGGACGCCGTCGCCGCAGTCGCGCGGGCGCGTCTCTCTAAGGACCCACAGGACGCCGAGGCGCTCGAGTCGCTCGCAAGTGCGCTCCTCGCTTCAGGTCGGACCGAGGAAGCAAAGCAGATGCTGTTGCGGGTTGCCAAGGAGTCGCCGCTCGCTGGAGGCGGGGCTGCGGTGTGCGTGCTCGCCGACAACGGTTGGCTGCAAGAGCTGCCGGCTCGCGTGCGCCTTCGCACGGCCGGCGCGCTCGTTCCGCACGCGCCGGATCTCGCCGAGCGCTTGCTGCTCACCATCCTCGAGGAGCCGCCAAGCGAAGACACGCCTGACGCGCTGTTCATGCTTGTCGAGCTATCGGCTAGGAGTGACCCTGACGGTGCGCGCCGGTACGCTGCGATGCTCACGTCACAGTTCGCGCTGAGTCCTCAGGCGGAGCGACTGCGCCTACAGTTCCCGGAGTTGGTCAGTCGGTAGAGCGGACCTGACCCCACCCCGAGGGGAAGGGGGTTGGTTACGGCAGCGTCTCGATGATGATCTTGTCGTTCGTGTAGACGCAGATCTCGCTGGCGATGCTCAGGCCTTCGACCGCGATCTCGGAGGCGGTCATCTTCGTGTGTCTCAACATCGCGCGGGCGGCGGCGGTGGCAAACGCGCCGCCGGATCCGATCCCCACCACGCCGTCATCCGGCTCGATTACGTTGCCGTCACCTGAGACGACCAGCAGTCGCTCTGAGTCGGCTACGATCATCAGCGCGTTGAGGTGCCTGAGGATTCGGTCGGTGCGCCACTCTTTAGCGAATTCGACCGCTGCACGCGTGAGGTTTTTCGGAAACTTTTCCAGTTGCCGCTCGAAGCGGTCTTGCAATGCTTGTGCGTCTGCCACGCTACCGGCGAAGCCCGCGAGCACGTCGCCCTTCCCCAACCGGCGCACCTTCTTTGCCGTGTGTTTGAGGATGGTGCCGTTCTCGCCGAGGGTCACTTGGCCGTCTGAGGCGATGGCGACCAGCCCGTCGCGACAAACCCCCAAAACCGTTGTAGAGCGAGTCACGAGGAGATTGTAGCGCGTCGCGCCGCCATCGGCGAGACGCCGAAACCACCTTTCCTCTCATCGGCGGGACGCCGAAACCACCTTTTCCCCTCATCGGCGGGACGCCGAAACCACCTTCTCATCGGCGGGACGCCGAAACCACCTTTCCTCATCGGCGGGACGCCGAAACCACCTTTCCTCTCATCGGCGGGACGCCGAAACCACCATTCGGTGCCAGAATCTGATCGGCGGGACACCGAGACCAGATTCGATACCACCTTGCAATGGCCAAACTGCATCTACCGAGCGATCCTCGAACGCTGCGCCGCATCGCGGTCGCAGCGACGCTGGTGGCCACCGCCGCCGTCGTCGTGGGTTTCTTTCGCAACCCGCAGGGCGAGGCGCTGCTCGCGATCGGCGCGCTTCTCGCCCTCGTCTCTATGCTCGGCACCGTACGAAGGCTCGGCGTTACCGCGCTGGAGGCGAGGCGTGAGGTTCGCTCGCTCCGCACCGAGTTGCGCGAGGAGAGGAAGGCGCTCGGAGGCAGGATTCAACTGCTCGAAGACATCCTTGACTCGCTCGATGTCGGCGTTCTCGTCTGCGATGAGAACTACAGAGTGATTTCGGCGAATCGCGCCGCGAAAGAGATGTTCGGCTCGACAAGGTCGGAGCGCTCCCTCCTGGAGTTCACGATGAGCAACGAGTTGCGGGCGTTGGCGGAGCGAGCACGGGCGTCGCGGCAGGCAGCAGAGGAGAAGGTCGAACTCTTCCACCCGCGCGGCAGACACGTCATCGCCCGCGTTAGCCCTTGCGCATCCGACCGTCTGTTGCTCGCTCTCGCGGATGTGTCGGAGTTGGTTCGCCTCGAGCGGGTGCGTTCCGACTTCGTCGCCAACGTTAGCCACGAACTGCGCACCCCTCTTGCTTCGATTAAAGCGCTCGCGGAGACCATCGCCGAGGAAGAGAACATGGAGCGGGATGAGATGAACCACCACCTGCACCGAATCACAGGAGAGGTGGATCGTCTCACAGCCCTTTCCAACGACCTGCTAACGCTCAGCGGAGCGGAGAGCAAGCCGAGTCGCAAGGCGCAGGTGAACCTTTCGCAAGTCGCCCGCGAGATCGGCGAGCAGTATCGCCCGCAAGCGGAGCGCAAGGGGCTGGGCTACTCGCTGCACATCGAGGACGGTGTCGTCGTCCCCCTCGACCGGGATCAGATCGTGCAGGTGCTCGCCAACCTGCTGTCGAACGCGATTCGATACACGCCCGAGGGCGCCGTCTCGCTCACGCTCTCCGCCCAGAACGGAACCGCTGTTCTGCAGGTGAAGGACACCGGCATCGGCATCAGCCGGGAGGACCTGCCGCGAATCTTCGAAAGGTTCTACCGAGTGGACAAGGCACGCTCGCGTGAGACAGGAGGAACGGGCCTGGGCCTCTCTATCGTTCGGCACATCGTCAACGCGCACGGCGGCGAGGTGGATGTCGAGAGCGCCGTCGGCTCGGGCAGCACGTTCACGGTCCGCCTGCCCATCGAGCACGCATAGCACCCGCGCGGGCCTCATTGGTGCCTGGTCATGCCACAATCTGGATATGCTGTTGTTCGTCGCGCTGGGTCTGCTCTCACAGTCGCCGGCTCAAGCCGATCTTGATGCGCTGACCGCGCTCGATGCGTACGCCCCGACGCAGTCCGCGCCGGAAGCCGCAAGCATTCGCGACGCGGAAGCGCGACTTCTCGAGCGCGTTCGGAATCTAACCGCCCTCAGTCCCGAGGCTGGGGTACGGCACCATAGAGACGTACGGTAACCGAGTCGAACACGATGTTCACGCCGTTCACTACTCCGTCGTCGAAGTCGCAACTGGGTGGCGGCCTGCCGGTGTACATTACGAACATCCGGCAACTTCCCGACGGGCGCGTCACGTTCTACATCGGCTATCAGTTCCAGTAGGTCTCCTGCGTCACGCGCTAACTGCGGCGCCGGGTGATGAAGTCCTCGGCGTGTACTGCGCCGGTCTGCTCGGCGATGCCTTCGGGGTCCGCCTTCATGCGGTAGGGATAGACCCGCGTCGCGACGAACGCGATATGCCCCTCGCGCTCCTGAGCATATCCGCGAAGGGTTACGAAGGGCGAGGTGATTATCGAGTGCCCGTCGCGCTGGTACGTCTCGTCAAACACGGTCACGTTCAGCAGTCCGCTCTCGTCTTCGAGGTCGAAGAACACGATGCGCCGCCCCGAAGCCGTTGGCGGGAAGCGAAGCCTCATCGCGATACCCACGACTACGGCGCGCTTGCCGTCCTCCAAGCGGCTCGCGTTTGCGCAAGGAATGCCGCCCTTTGCGGCGATGCGCTCGCGTTCGAACGCCATCAGGTGCTGTGCAACGTCCATGCCGAGCATCGCGCGCTCGAGCACCGCCTTCTCATACGGGCTGAAGTCGCTGACGTTGGGAAGCGGCGGCTCCGGCAGTTCGGCGAAGAGCGCGTTTCGAGGGTCCCTGCGAAGGCGCGCTGCCTCTCCCACACACCACAGCGTCGCGCGACGGTTGCTGTGCAACTCGTCGAACGCACCCGACAGGACGAGGCACTCCAACTCGTCCACCGAAGGTCGAACGCGCTCGGCGAAGTCGAACACCGAGCGGAACTCGCCGCGCTCGCGCTCCTCGAGGATGCGCCTCCGTGTCGCCTCCGACAGGTTGTGCTGCTGCATCCAGCCGATGCGAATTGCTCCGTCCTCGACGGTGAACCGCTCTTGGCTGCGGTTTACGCTCAGAGGCAGAATCGGAATTCCTCGGTTGCGCGCTTCGTTTGCGATGGTCGCCGGGCCGTAGTATCCCGCGGGTTGGCTGGAGAGAAGCGCCGCAAAGTACTCCGCCGGATAGCGCTGCATGCAGTACACGCTTCGTATGGAAATGTCGGCGAACGCAAGGGCGTGCCCTTGCGCGAAGCCGTAACCTCGGAAGCCGGAGACCAACTCCCACACCACACTCGCTACCTGGTACGAGAAGCCGCCCTCCATGGCTCGAGAGAGCACTTCGGCGCGCATCGCCTCGTCCCACTCGTCCGCGCGCCTGCGCTGAAACTCGTCGCGAATCTCCTCTGCCTCGCCCGGTGTGTAGCCACAGAACGTCTCGAGCAACTGATCCACCTGCTCTTGAAACACGACGATGCCGTACGTTGAGCCGAGGATCGTCTCGAGCAGGGGATGGTCGAAGCGGCACGGCTCCAGTCCGCGCTTGCGACGAATCAATGCGTTCAACTTCACCGCGCCGCCTACGCCGGGGCGGATGCCCGCCTGGATGAGGCTCGCCTCGTGCAGATTCGACGTACCTAAGCGAACGTGGGCTTGTCGCATCGCGGGCGATGCGCTTTGCGGAACGCCGATGAGTTCCCCTTTGCGAAACGGCTCCCACACCGAGTCGTCGTCCATCGGCAAGTCCAGAACGGTGAACTCGGGCGCTTTTTCTCGAACGTGAGCCTGCGTGCCCTTCAGCACGTCGTGCCCACGCAAGCAGAGAATGTCCAACTTGTCGAAAAAGTGCTTCGCGCTGTACTTGTCCCATTGGAGGATGGGCACGTTCTCGCGCGCCGAATCGAGAACCGGCACCACATCGCACACGGGAACGTCGGACAGCACGACTCCCGAAGAGTGCGCACTTAGATGGCGAGGCAGACCGTCCAGCGTCGAGGCGATCTCGAACAGCAACTCGAACCGCTCCACCGGTATGCCGCTGTCGCGCAACTCCGGTCGTGCTTGAAACGCGCTACGCAGGCGCGCACCCGTCACCGAGCCATGCAAGCGCTTCGCCAGGCAATCGAGTGCGGGCTGTGGAATCATCAGCGCCTTGCCGATCTCGCGCACGATGCCTCGTCCCTGCCATGTCGCATAGGCGCCGACGGTCGCGGTGTGCTCTTTGCCGTAGCGACGGGCGAAGAACTGGCGGACATCCTCGCGCCGCGCCGCCTCGAAGTCCACGTCAATGTCGGGGCGCTTCGAGCCGTCGGGCGGCAGAAAGCGATCGAAGTGCAAGTTGTGGCGCGCTGCATCGATTCTCGAAATGCCGAGGCACCACGCCACCGCGCTGTCTACCGCCGAGCCGCGCGCGCTGAACAGGATGCCCTCGCCTCGCGCCCAATTGCACGCTTCCCAAAACGCAAGGAAGTGGCTGGCGAAGCCAAGATGGCAGATCGTGCTCAACTCCAAGTTGAGGCGACTCTTCACCTCGAACGGGATCTCGCCGTAGCGCTCGCGCGCGCCACGAAACACCACCTCGCGCAGCGTAGCCTCCGGCTCTTCGCAGAAACGAGGGAAGCCCGGACGCGGCGGCAGAGGCGACTCGGCGCAACGCTCCGCAACTTCCAGCGTTCGCTCAAGCAAGTCAGGCGCGTCGGCAAACAGCGCGCGCCACGCATCGCCGGTGCGAAAGTAACGCTCCGCATTGAGCGAGCGAGCCGGCACGGACGGCGCACCATCCGGACGCTGCGGTTTCCTGCCGACCAACTCCTCTACTGTGCAAAGCGTCTCGGCGCAAAGCAAAGCATCCTGAGCAGCGAAGTCCTCCGGAGCGACGTGCTGAATCGGTCCGCCCGCAACCGCCGGAACGCCGAGGCGGCTCGACATCTCGAGCAACCTGCGGTTGACCGAGATCTCCCACGGCAAAAAGGTACGCTCGATTTCGAGGTACATTCGATTGCCAAAGCGCTCCCGCAAAAAGCGCGCGAACCGATCCGCCTCTTCGTATCTCTTCGAAGCCAGAAGACGGTTCAGGGCGCCGACGTGCCCTCCAGTCAAACAGATTAGCCCTTCGGCGTACTGCCCCAACCACTCGCTACGACACAGCGGAACAAGGCGTGGGTGCTCGCGATGACAGCGCGTGAGCAAGCGGCTCAAGTTGCGGTAACCCGCAACGCCCTCGACCAGCAGCAAGACCTCGCCGCCGATGTCCAACTCCACTGCCGCGCCAAGCAGCGGCTTTACTCCAACCTTCGAGCAACTGCGAACGAACTGCACCGCCCCGCCAAGCGAGAAGCGGTCGGTCAGAGCCGCCGCGGGATAGCCGCACAGCCGTGCCATCCCTGCCGCCACCTCGGGCGTCAGCGTGCTGCGACCGAACGAGTACCCAGAAAGCACGTGCAGCGGTGCGAACGGCAGCGGCTCCCGCGTCTCCGCGCGGGCGATGAGCGCCTCCACGTCGCTCTTCGCCGCCTGATACTCCCTCTTCATGAGGGCGTAGTCCACCGTTTGAGACGAACCGGGCGGCGGAGCGGGAAGGAGCGTCAGGCTCCACCCCTCAGGCCGACTGATCGGCCCCGAGTCGGTTCGCCGGACGCCGTCGCGGTCGAGGAACTCCCGAAACTCCCGCTCGTGCTCGCCGCGCCACCACTCGCCGGCCTCAATCCAATGGGCAAGCAGTTCCATGTCCTAAGGATAGCACACATCCGTTCACCATGTAGGATGTGGGTGCGCCTGCCTACCCCACCCCAGCCCTCCTCGCGTGGACGCTCACGCTCCCTAGGTCTTTGAGGGAGGGCGAGCGTCCCGCGAGCCGCTACTCAAGCCGCTCCAGAATCGTGTTCAGCGCTGGATACCGGTTCGACGAAACCACCTCCTGCCGCCCGCCAACCGACCGGAGGACCACTACGTCGAATCCGGGCGCCCCCTGCGTGCGCAGGCGGGTGTGGCGGCCGCCGGAGCCGGTCGTCAAGGTAGCCGGTTGGGCGATGTGTCGCACGTCTTGCCACACGCGCACCTCCGGCTTTTGCGCGCCGGCGGCGCAGAGGCGAATCACCAGCCGCTCCCCCTCGACCGAGCAGCGCACTCGCACGGGGACGTCGTAGGGGTTGCGGAACTTCAGGTCGAATGCATCGTATGCCACCGCCGCGTCTCGACCGGGGGGTACATACGTGGGAGCGAAGCGGTGGGGATGCCGCTCGACGACTTCCATCCCTCCGAGCAGCGCGGCGTTGTACAGCGTGGTGGACGTCTGACACACGCCGCCGCCCCACGTTATCACCAATTGGCCGTTAAAACTCACCGGCGCGCGAAGGAACCCCTGATCGCGGGAACAACTCCCCACGCGCCCGTTGAACGAGAACACCTCGCCGGGCTGGATTACAGCGCCGTCCAGCCTCTCGGCAGCGCGAACGGCGTTGTGTCTCTGTGCGGAAGTGCGCCCCGCCAAAGGGGACGCCCACGAGCCGATGCACCCCTCACCGCTCGGCAAAGAGAACAGCATCGCCGCGAGCGCCGCAACCGCAAGAGCAAGCAACGCCGCCTTCATCAGCGCACCTCCAGCGACACTTGCGACGAGTAGGCGCGCGCCGAAGGGTCGTACATGTTGAACAGGATGGCGGGAAGCGCGACCGCCGTGCCCCCCGACGTGGCGCGGAAGCGCACCGTGAACGTGTGCGCGCCCGGCGGCAACCCGGAGTTGAACAGGGAGACCACACGGCGGTTCCACACCATTGTCCAACCCTTCACCCATGTCTCGCCAAACGGCTCCATCACGCGAAGGTTTGACGGCACGGGCACGTCCACTTGCACCCAACGCATGCCGTTGTCAATGTCCACGGTGACTTCACAGGCGACGACATCGCCTACATCGAACCGATCGACGGGCTCGCGCGATGGGCGGAGCGCTATCGAGCCATCCAGCAATCTCGTCGGCTGCAACGTGTAGAACTCGCGCCGAACGATGAGCCCCGAAGGCGATTTCGGCGCCTGTGCCGTAACCTCTCGCAACGTCAATGTGCATGCCCCAAGCCCGGCAGCCGACCGCTCAATGCTCACCGTGTTCTCGCCCTTTCGAAGTGAGCGCGCGGGCACCTTGACCACGATCTCCCGTCCCAAGTCCGCTCCGGTGAGCGCGGTCTCCGCGACCGCGGTGCCATTCACCAGGATGCGCACCGTCGTGTCTTCAAGCGGCACCGGTCGGCGGGCGAGGAAGTCGGTCAGCGCCAGCAAGACGTATGCCGTCTCGCGGGTCGTCATCCACGATGAGCCTTCTCGGCTCGAGAGTAGGGTTCGAACTGCAGCATCTACCATCGGGTCGTCTGGAGTCACCATAAGCATCGCCCGCAGACAGTGAGCGGTGGCTTCTTGCCCCCACTCGTACTCGCCACCGCTCCACCGAGCGACCCTGCCGCCCGCCTCGGCGAGAGATTTCATCTTCGCGATGGCTTCGGCTGCCTTCGCTGGTTCGCCGACGTTGAACCACGCCATCGCAAGGCGCGCATGGTCGCCCCCGCTCTTCGGTTCAAGGCCTTCCAGCAGGCCCTTCACGGCGTTCGCGTCATGCATGCTTGCCGCGTAGGCCAGGTAGATGCGCTGCGGCGCGCTCCACCGATTCGAACGGATCTCTCCGACCGCCCACTCCGTCGCGGAGTTGGTCATGCCCGGGTGCACGGGGACGCCCCGCCGCTTCGCTTCAGCCAACCCTTCGAGAACGATCGCAGTCATCCATGCATCGGGCTTGTCATTGGCCCACCAGCCCCAACCGCCGGCGTAGTACTGCATATTCGCCAATCGGTGCAGGCTTGCTTCAGTTATCTCGGGTATGAGCGATGCCCTCGGTGGCGGAGGCAGTCCGAGCGCCCTCGTGGCGTGAAGAACGGCAACGGCTGGCAGGAAGCGGCTCATCGTCTGCTCTGCGCAACCGTAGGGAAAGTCAATCAAGTCGTCGAGAGAACCGCTGAGCGCCGCAATGAGCGAGGGCGTGAAGCGGATCTCCATCTCTCCAACGTCCGCGCGCTCGCCGACGAAGGTGATGCTCTCCGACCATTCTTGCTCTTCGACGAACCCCGCCTTGTGATCCACCCGCCACGTCCCGCGTGGCTGGATGCTTACTTGCCGCGTCATGCCGTCAGACCCTCCCGCCGACTGAGCCGTTACGGTAAACGAGCCATTCAAGCCCTTGTCCACGCGCGCCCACCATATCAGCGTGCGGCTGGCTCCGTCTTCGACGCGGACGGTTTGCGTTGCAGCGCCTTCGAGCGATAGCGCCGAACCGATGGCGCGCACGGCAATCTCTTGTGCTGAGCCGGTCTCGTTCCGCAACGTTGCGGATAGCCGCACGCGGTCTCCCTCCACCACGATCTCCGGCGCGCTAATCTGAACGGACAGCGGCAGGGCGATTCGGAAAGCGCCTCTGGCTTTGCCCACCTCGGTGCGCTCGGTGGCGGCGATGGCGGTGCAGCGCCACGTGGTTAGGTTGTCGGGCGCGGTTACCTCCACGGTTGCGGTGCCGCTCGCGTCCGTCCGCAGGGTTGGGAACCAAGCGGCGGTATCTTTGAACTCCTTCCGTATCGGCAGTTCGCCTCCCTCCTTCGCGCCACTATCGAGGTACGCCTCGACGACGGAGCACACGGTCGAGACTGCGTTGTAGCGCACGGGATAGAACTCTTGCAATATCTCCTTCGTGTCCTCGCGCACGGCGTAGATCGCCTCGTCAACAACAGTGAGCGTAACTTCCGCCGAGACCGGCTCGCCTCGATCGTTCAGCGTGCGGATGCGAATCGGCACGCGCTCGCCGGGCCTGGCCGTTTCCCTCTGCGGCTCCACGGTAACGTTCAAATTGCGCACGGTCGGGTCAACCAACATCTCCTGCTCGGCGAATTCTGCGCGTGCGTTGTGGATTCGCGACACGGTTACGAAAGCGTTGGGCAGGTGAACCGCTTCCACCGGAAACTCAACGAGCGTAACCTCAGACGTGACCTCGACGACCCGGCTGTGATACAGTCGGTCGCCCTCGATGGTAACGAGCGCGCTGCCGCCCGGCTTTCCAACGCGTATCGCGGCGACGCAAGTATCTCCAACCGAGTACCGCGTCTTGTCCAGAACCACCTCGAGTGCCGTTGAGGCGGGCGAAATCCACGAACCGCCGTAGACATAGTAGTAGAGAACCTCGGTGGTTCGCCGCCCGCTGCGATCGGATGTCGAGAGCGTAACCTGGAGCGACTCGTCTCGCGTCGGCAACACCTCGATGGATGCCCACCCGTCCTGCCCGGTTCGAACGCGAGACCGCTTCACGTTTTCCACCGTCCTGCCGCTGGTGCGCCAGATGATCTCGGCTACCTCGGCGCTGACGTCCGCGTTCGCAACGGGTCTGCCCTCGATATCAACGACGCGGGCGCGGACGGTCGTTCGCTCTCCGCGACGCAGCATGTACTGCTCTTGTGTCGCTTCGATGCGTACCGAAGAGCGCAACACATCGAAAGACGCTTTGGCGTCGCCGAAACCGCCGCCTTCGTCGGAGACCCACACGTGAACTTCGTAGCGGTAGTCAACATCGGCTGCCTCGGTCGGCACCGTGAACGTCGTCACTCCGCGCTCGTCGGTGCGTGCCTCCATCGAGTCCAGCCACTCCCCTCCGTAGTCAAGGTCTCCTCCATGCGAGAACCAGTAGTCGTGTCCAAGGCCTTCACTCGATCCGCCTTCCCACGGATACAGTTGACGGCGATAGATCGTCGCTTCCACGTGGGCGCCGACGGCTGGCGCGCCAAAGTAGTACTCTCCCTTCACTTCGATCGTAACGCGATCGTCGGCGATGGCACGCTTCGGCGCTGGCGTTACGGTTAGGCTGTACATCGGCTTCTCAAAGTCCTGAAGCGCGATGTAGTGCGACTGCGCGTTGCCGGCGATGCTCGTCTCAACAACAAGCATGCCGGGAGGCACCTCGGTGTGCGTCTTGAATGAGCCTTCGAAAGAGCCTGTGCGGCTGGTTACCGCCTCGAGGGTGAGTAACTCGCCGTAGGATGCGTCGTACACTGTGATCTGCACGCGTGCGGCCGCGGGCACTCGGTAGTCGTCCTCTACCATCTCGCGCACGATTCCCTTGAAATGTATCTCTTCGCCTGGACGATAGATCGGCCGATCCGTGTAGAAGAACGTTCTGAACATGCGCTCCGCAGGTTGGGTCCACAGGCTCACCGGCGCCGCCGACTCGCCCATCACAGCGAAACACACAACGCCCTCCGAATCGCCCACTCGCGAAACGGTCAGAGTGCCGTCCGCGCCGGTGACGCCTGCTTGCTGCACGCCGCCGTTGCGCGGTGCGGCGAACACCGCAACGCCTTGCATCGGCTCGCCGCTTTCAAGCGATGTGGCGAAGAACAGCGAGCGCTCCCCGTCGTCCTTCATCACCATGCCGACCCGCGAAACGGCGAGAGGGAACACCTGCCGCACCACACCATCCGGCGATATGCTGCTCGACGAGTAGCCCCACGACTCGCGAGAGGCGAACGAAGGGTCTACGCGTGCCGTCACCGTTACGAAGTAAAGCCCCTCGCTGAGGTTCGGCAGACTCAGGCGATCAACGAACACTCCCTCCGCGTCGCGGTTCACCGCGCGGCGCGTCTCCGTCTGCACGCTCTCGACGCCGTCGGGAAGGCCACGCGAGGCGACGTACCAGCGATTGGCGAACGCAGCAGCCAACGATGCCGCGTCCGGCCGCTGATGCCACCTCGACGGCAGGCGATGTAACTCCACGGTGAACTCATCGATCGGCAGGAACCCTTCCACCGTCATCGGCGGCTCGCGACCGGGCGGGACGACCGACACATTCAACGAGACGTTCAGATACGGTCGAATCGGCTCTGTGACAATGTTGACCTCCGATGCCATGCCTTCCAGGACGTGAACCAGCGTGCCGTCAGAGCGGTGCGCCCGCCCCGAGACCGCGACCCTGTACACTCCCTCCGGAACTCCTTGAAGGGTGAAGCCGCCCGCTTCGTCCGTTCGCGATTGGAACGTAGCGTCCCAACTGTCATCCTCGAAAGCAGGATACAGTGCAACGTGCGCGTTCGGCAGTGGCTTGCCGCTCTCCGCCATTACGACGGTTGCTCTGATTGCGCCGACGGGCGGCTCTTCGCTCGCCGCCCACGTCAGCAGCGCGGCGACCGCAACAACGCCCAGAAGCAGCGAGGCGTTCCTCTGAGCGAGCGAGCGGAACGCGTCCGACTTCATCGCGGCACCTCCGTTCCTTGAGAGACCTTCCCGCGTGCGCCCACTACCAGCAGCGCGGAGACCGCCACAGTTGCGCCCAACGCCCAGAGAAGAGTGCTCACCTTCGCCGAGCGCGACACCAGGCCCTCAGGCGTCACCATCGTCGTGAGGATGACGACCAGCCCGCCGCAACCGGATAGGACCATCGCTCGAACGCCCTCCGTGCCCACGACCCCTTCGCCCTCCTCACTGCGGCCGCGCAACATCGGTGCCGATAAGGGCGAGATCATCAAACCCAGCAAGAAACCAGCCGCCCCGACCCGCGCAAGGAACATCGCCGCGAAGGCGGGCACGCCTACGAGGAGCGCTTGCCACAGAGTGGCCGACCATGCCGGCGCGCCTCGCTCGTCCCACTGCGTCGCCGCCAACGGCAGTAGGGCGCCGGCCGCGAAGCCCATCAGCACGTAGTGCTGCCCCAAGTCAACGGCGGAGCCTCCACCCGCCCACTCAATCAAGACCCGCAACAAGACCAGCGAGAGCAGCGGCGAAAGAACCGCCTGTGCGCGATGGCTGCCCAGTAGCGCAGCGAATACCCCGGCAGAGATTAGCAGCGCGGACATCCCGAAGCCATGCCGCAACGAGAACGCCCACGCCCCCGCACCAAGAACGATGAGCGCGCAAAGCAGCAGCCTCATGCCATTCGGAGGCGACGAGTCCTCTTCGCCAACGAGAAACACGCCGACGGCAACCGCCATGCCCGCAACGAGCAGCGAGAACAGGTCGCCGACATACAGAAAGCGATACGTTCCGAGCGCGCCAATGCCAAGCGCCACGGCGAAGCCCGCCGCCAGGGCAACGTAGCGATGTGCTCGTGATGCAAGGGCGGCCTGCACGCATGCGCCGACCGCGCCCGCCAGAGCGGACAGCGCGCCGGTCTGCCAGGTGGGCGAGTAGGGCACCGCCTCGCGCGCCATGATTCCGCTCAGCGCGGCGAACAGGAACAGCAGCGCCGTCCTCGACTCGGTGCTTCCTCGAAGGGCAACGCTGGTCACGCCCGCAGCCACCGCCGCCACCGCCAGTGCGCGCCCTCCCTCCTCCGGAGAGACCAACCCGAGCAGCGCAACTGCGGCGCCCGCGAGCCCAAGGCTCACCGCGACGTTCGGATCCCGCTTCCACGCAAGCAGGTGAGCAACAAGAACTATGAGGAACCCGGCGGCAAGCCCCCATACCAAAGCGTCGCCCTCGCCGCCCGCTGTGCCCAGTTGCCTCGCCCGCCACTGCACGAAGACGAACAGCGCAGCCGCCAGCACAGCGACCGTGCCGACAACGCCGATGGCGAAGCTGCGAGGCGACAGCGGCGCCGACGAACGCTTCGGGCTGAGGACCCAACCTACCATTGCGGCGACGACGCCCAGCGACCCCATCGCAAGAACCTGTGTGTTCAAAAGAGACCTCCTGCGGCAAGTATATCGTTACTGTCAAGACTGTAACGAGGTCCGAGTTGTGGCGGGAATACATCCCGCCTTCGCAGGAAGTCGCCACAGCCGCGAGGAAATCAGCCATAATCTGAACGTGATACTGAAACGGTTCTACGACGACAAACTTGCGCAGGCGAGTTACCTCGTCGGGTGCCCGGGCGCCGAGGAATGCCTCATCATTGACCCGAACCGCGACGTGTATGCCTACCTCGAAGCCGCCGAGCAGGAGGGGTTGCGCATCGTCGGCGTAACTGAGACCCACATCCACGCGGACTTCCTCTCCGGGGCGAGGGAACTGGCGCGTGTCGCGGGCGCTGCGCTGTACGTCTCGGACGAAGGTGACGCAGACTGGAAGTACGCTTTTGCCGACGAGCCGAACGTGCGCCTGGTGAAGGATGGCGACGTCATCCGCGTCGGCGCGGTCCGGCTGGACGTCCTCCACACGCCCGGCCACACGCCGGAGCACATCAGTTTCCTGCTAACGGACGAGGCGGCGTCGAGCGAACCGCTGGGCATCTTCAGCGGAGACTTCGTTTTCGTCGGCGACGTCGGAAGACCCGACCTCCTCGAGAGAGCGGCGGGAATCAGCGGCACCATGGAAGCTGGAGCAGAGCGCCTGTATGAATCGCTTCAGCGTCTCAGCGCATACCCTGACTCGTTGCTCATCTTTCCTGGGCACGGCGCCGGGAGCGCCTGCGGCAAGGGCCTCGGTGGCGTGCCGGTCAGCAGCCTCGGGTACGAGAAGAGGGTCGGCTGGGCATGGAAGGCGCCGAGCGCGCAGGAGTTCGTCCAAGCGGTGCTCGAAGGCCAGCCCGACCCGCCGCGCTACTTCAAAGAGATGAAGCGCATGAACAAGGAGGGTCCCGCGCCCCGCGGCAGAATCCACGCGCCGAAGAGGCTATCCCCGGAGGCGCTATTCGCTCACCTCGCTGAGAACACGGCGATCGTCTTCGATGTGCGCGCGCCGGAGGAGTTCGCTCAAGGGCACTTGCCCGGCGCGCTCAACCTCTACGAAGGGCGCACCTTCCCCACCTGGGCGGGTTGGCTGCTGCCATACGACCGACCGCTCGCGTTCATCGCTCACGACGAGGAGGAGGCGAGGCAGGTGGCGAAGGACCTCTCGCTCATCGGCCTCGACGACCTCGTCGGTTGGGCAGGGGAAGAGGCGCTCGAGGCGTGGCGCTCGGCCCGCTCACTCGAGACTACGCAGACCGCCGACGCAGCGAGTGCGAAGGCGGCATGCTCCTCGGCGGATGTCGTGCTCGACGTTCGCAACCCTAACGAATACGACGCCGGGCACCTCGAAGGCGCAAGGAACATCCCGCTCGGGCGGCTTCCTGAGCGTCTCTCCGAACTGCCGCAAGAGGGAAGCATCCTCGTCTATTGCCAGACGGGCGGCAGATCGAGCATCGCGACCAGCCTGCTGCTGCGCGCCGGTTTCTCATCGGTGGTCAACCTGGATGGCGGATACAGCGCCTGCGTCGGGCATGGGCAGGCCTCGGGAGCAGCCGTACCAAGTGGGTAGGCGTCTGCCTGACGGGTGAAGGACGGGGCGCGGCAAAGAAGTAGGAGGTAAACAACGTCCGGTGCCTGCGTCGGCTCCGGCTTAACACACGGTGACTGGCTGCGTGCTATCTCCGCGCCCCGCTCTGGTCACATATTCGGCAAGCCTGCGAATCTCTTCAGGCTATTCTCCGCGACCTTCGCGTAGCAGCCGCAGAAACCGCTCGCGGCGGCTTACCGGAACCTCCGACGCCCGTCGCAGCGCCGAGCGGCCGAAGCGACACCGAAGCCGATCCTCCACCGAGGCGGGCATCTCGCCCTCCGCCCCCTCCGCCAGCGACAACCGCAACTGCGAGGCGGACACCGGCTCGATATCGGGAAGGCGCGCAGCCAGGGCGAACACCTCCTCTTCGATCGCAACCTGTCGTAGCGTCAGCCGTAGCGCCGTCATCAACGAACCCGCCGATTGCAGCGGGCGCGTGAACGTTCGACGCCCCTGAACGACGCGGAAGCGATCGAACTCGACGCCCAGCGCCACCGTTCGCGCCTGAGAGTCCCGCGCGCGAAGCATCTCGCTCAGCCGCCTCGCCAATCGGTGAACGCCCACCTCCAACTCCTGGTCGAGTCGCGCCGGTTGGGGGAACTGGATGCGCGCATACACCTCACCAGGTGGATACAGCGCCCGAACCCGCGTCGAGTCGCGCCCTTGGGCGAGCAGCGAGATGCGAATTCCCTCACGACCGAACTGCCGAACCAGCGTCTCCGTCGGAAGCGCCGCCACCTCGCCAACCGTTCGAAAGCCAAGGAATGCGAGGCGCGCCCGATGCTCCGGACGCACTTGCCACAAGCGCTCAACCGGAAGCGGCGCGAGAAACTCGGCATCCCGAAGCACCGGCTGACCTGGGCACACCTCCGCCGCGACGCGCGCAGCCAGCACCGTCCGAGCGATGCCCACGCGAGGGCAGATGCCCACGGCGAAATAGAGGTCTTGCGTCAGCGCGTCGGCGACCTCCTCGGCGCCCGGCAGCGCGCTGAGGTCGAGGAACGCCGCCTCCTGCCCAAGCGGCTCGACGGTGTTCGTGTAGGCGAGGCAGGCATCGAGCCACTTCCGAGCGTACGGGTCGAAGTGCTCCGGGTCGTAGTCGAGCAGGGCGGGCGCCGTACCGTGGCGGGCGGCTGCTCGGGCGACACTCCTCGCCTCGGCGAGGGTGATTCCTGGCAAAAGTCCGAGCCTTCTGGCAGGAGCGGAGGCGTCCAGCAGCCAGCCGTCCTTGACGACACCGAACGCCGTCCCCTTCAACTTGGGGCGCGACGCCTGGAGGGCGACGGCATAGAATCCGTCAAAAAGCACGCATGCGACGCAACTCACTTTCTATGGTAGACAAGCGTACCCTATTCGGTTGCGGCGTGTGTATTCCTCGACCCTTGAGCCGATTCTCAGGTTCCGCCCCCGCCGCAGCCTCCATAGATTCCATGTCCAGCCGACAATTCACCCCGGTAACACTCTCGGTTTTTCGGAAAAGAGCCATGAGCCTTCGAATCAACACGAACCTTGCCGCCATGCAGGCGCTACGCAACTTGACGGGGACCAACGAGAGCCTCGGCAAGAGCATCAGCCGCCTCTCGACCGGTCTGCGCATCGTAACTGCAGCCGACGACCCCGCGGGCCTCGTCGTCAGCGAGAGCCTTCGCACGCAGATCCTCGGCATTGACCAGGCTGCTCGGAACTCGCAAGAGGCGATCAACATGACCAAGACCGCAGAGGGCGCGCTCGATGAAGTGCATGCCCTGCTGCGGAGCATGCGCGCGCTTGCCGTTCACTCGGCGAACACGGGTGTCGTTGACATCAACGTTCTGAACGCGAACCAGTCGCAGATTCGCTCCACCATCGAGAGCATTGACCGCATCGCGCAGCACACAACCTTCGGCGACAAGAAACTGCTCGACGGCACTGCGGGCGCAATCGCCGCCATCACCCGGCCGGACTTTGTCAGTTCCATGTTCTTCGGCGGCGCGTTCAACGGCAACTCCATCGTCTCCGGTCCGATCACGGTGAACATCACGACACCGGCGACGCGCGCGGTCATCAACACGGATGTCGCCTACGCGTCGGTAAACGATCTCGTGCCCGCAGGCTCGCTCACCATCAACGGCGTTACCATCCTGAGCACCGGCAACGACACGTTGCAAAGCCTGGTTGCAAAGATCAACGAGGTCTCCGGCACGACCGGAGTTACCGCAGAGATCGCAGGCAGCGGCCCCTTCACCGTCAACCTCGTTCAACGAACCTACGGCTCGCAGTTCAAGGTCAACCTTGTTGACACGAACGACATTCTGAACAGCGCTCCAACTGCTAGCGCATCCGGCACCGACGCCATCGCCGACGTAACCGTGACCACGACGGAAGGCGCTGAAACCGTAACCTTCCAGGGCGGGCGTGGAGCAGGCGAAAGCGGGCTAACCATCACCGACTCGTTCGGCAACAGCATCACGCTCACCGAGAACGCGAACCTGAACATGTCGGGCGCAACGCAAGTGGGGCAACTCCAAGCTGGCGCCGTGCAGATTCAGTTCGGGCCGTCGGTGAACCAAACCGTCCAATTCTCGATCCCCTCGGTGTTCGCGAAGGACCTGGGCACCGGCGTGGTTCCTGGCGAGAGCATCGCGACGCTGGACGTTACCACCAAGCAGGGCGCGGAGAACGCGATCCGAATCATTGACGCGGCGATTGATCAACTCTCGCGCATCCGCGGCGACCTCGGCTCGTTCCAGAAGGACTTCCTTGAGAGCAACGTGCGGAGCCTCGCCATCGTCCGTGAGAACCTGACCGCCACCGAATCCCAAATCCGCGACGCCGACATCGCGAGCGAGATGACGGAATACACCAGGCTGCAAATCCTGCAGCAGACCGGCATGGCGGTGCTCACCCAAGCGAATCAGTTGCCCGCAAGCGTTCTGCAACTGCTCCGCGGCCAGTAGCCGCTACGCCGCGCCGTCGCTTTCTGAGAGGCGCTTCGCCTCGTCGTAGGCGACCAGCGCGTCGAGCAGCTCTTCGATGTCGCCATCAAGCATCGCCTGAAGATTGTGCGACGTGAAGGCGATCCGGTGGTCGGTAACCCGGCTCTGCGGAAAGTTGTACGTCCGGATCTTCTCGCTGCGGTCGCCTGAGCCGACCGCGCTTCGCCGGACCTTCTGCTCCTCGGCGGCTCGTCGCTCCATCTCTCTTTCGAACAGCTTCGTTCGAAGAATGCGCATCGCCCGGTCGCGGTTCTGCAATTGGCTGCGCTCGTCTTGGCAAGAGACGACGATGCCGCTCGGCTTGTGCACGATGCGCACCGCCGACTCCGTCTTGTTCACGTGCTGACCGCCCGCGCCGCTTGCGCGAAACGTGCTGATCTCAATGTCATCCGCCTTGATTGCGATGTCAACGTCCTCCGCCTCGGGGAGAACGATTACCGACGCCGCACTCGTGTGGATGCGCCCGCTCGCCTCCGTCTTCGGCACGCGCTGCACGCGATGGATTCCGGTCTCATGCTTCAGCTTCGAGTACGCGCCGTGCGCTTGAATTGAGACCGCCGCGTGCGACACGCCACCGATTCCCGTCTCGTCCAGCGTAAGCACCTCCGCCTTCCAGCCTTTCCTCTCCGCGAAGCGCAGATACATTCGCAGCAGGTCGCCGGCGAACAGCGCGGCTTCCTCGCCGCCCGTTCCGGGATGAATCTCGATGATGACGTCGCGCGAGTCGTTCGGGTCACGGGGCAAGAGTAGAACCTTCAATTCCCGCTCGACACGCTCGGATTCCTCGGTGAGGCGCTCGATCTCCGCCTCAGCGGTTTGGCGGAGTTCCGAGTCGCCGAGCAACTCCTTCGCGCCCGCCAACTCCTCCTGGAGTTTCCTCGCCTTGCGATACAAGAGGACTACCGGCTCCAACTCCGCGCTCCGACGGCCCAAGTTCTTCAGTCGGTTCACATCTGAAGCAACGTTCGGGTCCTGCAACTCTAGCTGAACCCGTTGGTACTGTTCCTCGATGTCGCGGAGTTTGTCCCACATGAGAGCCGACCAAGTTTACCTCCGCTTAGGGACACCGTCCGACAGCGGTGGCAGGGTGTACAATGAGCTAATTCGAGGAGCAACGAGCAAGTGACGCCTCACGCCAACGCTGGTGCGACAGATTCCGTAGCCGTATATCTCCACATACCGTTCTGCCCGGCGAAGTGCGGCTATTGCGACTTCAACAGTTACGCGATGCGCGGCGACATCCTCGAACGCACGATGAAGGCGATCGTCGGCGAAGTGCAACGCTCCCCGCATGCCGGCAGGCCCGCCAAGACCATCTTCTTCGGCGGGGGAACGCCAACGTTCGTTGCAACGGACGCGCTACTTGAACTGTTCGACTCTGTCCTCGCCATCCATCCGCCGAGCGCGGGCTGCGAAATCACCAGCGAAGCGAACCCGGGTACAGCCGACGCGGAGAAGTTCAACGCGATGCGCCACGCAGGATTCAACCGCCTCTCCATCGGCGCGCAGAGCTTCGACGAGGCAGAGCTCACCGCGCTCGACAGAGTGCACAGCCCCGACGAGATTCATCGCGCCTTCGAGCTGGCACGCGAGGCGGGCTTCGAGAACGTGAACCTCGACCTCATGTTCGCTCTGCCCAGTCAAACAGTTGCTCGCTGGAAACGAAACCTCGAGACCGCACTCGCCCTTGAGCCGGAGCACCTGAGCCTCTATTGCCTCACCATCGAGCCGAACACGCGCTTCTATGGCTTGCACCGACGAGGGTTGCTTCCGCTGCCGACGGACGACGCGCAGCGCAGCATGTATGAACTTACGCTCGACATGACGGAACGCGCGGGCTATCGCACCTACGAGATCAGCAACTTCGCACGCCCGGGCTTAGAGTGCCGGCACAACCTCGCGTACTGGCGGGGAGAGGAGTACGTCGCCTATGGGCCCGGCGCAGTCGAGAGGGTAGGCAACGTGCGCTGGACTCACATCAAGCATCCCGAGCGCTACTGCGATGCCGTCGAGCAGGGCCTTCCGCTCGCATGCGAGTCGGAGACGCTGAACAAAGAGACGCTCCAGTTCGAGCGGGTCATGCTGCGTCTGCGCACCGCAGAAGGGCTGCCCGTGTCGCCGAACGACCAATTGCTCACGCGTGCAGAGCCGCTCATCGAGCGCGGATGGCTGCAAGCGGCGGAAGGAACACTACGCCTGACGCGCGAAGGTCGCCACTGGTGCAACCGCATCGTTATCGAGTTGACATGACGGCCGCGCGCCCGACGCAGCGTTGCAAGCGCGCGGCGCATCAATCCTTGTAAGGATCGAACACTTCCGGGCCTGCCATCGCCACCCCGATCGGAGTGAGTGTGTGCAGTACGCGAATGGATCCCTTGTGGTGCTCCAGCACCTCGGCCAACCGCTTGTAGCAGTGCGGTGACTCGTCGGTGCCCGCGCCGCGAAGTTCAACGCCCATGCCGCGAACCCACTCGAGCATGCTGTCGCGCGTAACTTCGCCCTCGGTCGCGATCACCAGCTTCCGAATCTTGGTGTTGCCACACGCGGGACACGCTTCCGGCTTGGGTCCTCGCTGCGACCAGGCGCAGTCTCGATTCGAGCAGACCCAGCGGCGCTGTCTCTTGCCGGCGGCGCGCGTTCTTGACATCACGCGCCCGGCGCCGTGCACCGTCGAGTAGAGCGCGGCGCGCGACTCGTCTGACTCGACGCCCTCGATGATGACGCTGATGTCGCCCATCGACCCGCCCACGAAGCCCTTTTGACCTGGGAAGGCGGGAGTTGCACCCTTTCGCACAACCCAGACGCTCTTTCCACCATGTTCCTCCTTCCACGCAAAGTTGTGGTGGTTGTGAACCTCCTCCAAAATGTTCGCGCCGATCAGTCGCGCGACCCGCTCACACACCCAGTCGCGCCCGGCGTAGGCGTACTGACCCGCCAGCGTCATCTGCGCAAGATAGTCGGCGCCGATGCTCGAGTGGACATCGAGCAGCACAGGCTCCACGTACATCCCGTCGCTTCCTCCACCCTCACGAATGAAGTACGACGCAACCGTGTGCCCGAAGCCGCGCGAGCCAAAGTGAACGCCGATCCAAACGCGATCCTGCTCGTCAACAAAGAGGTCAACGTAGTGGTTGCCGCTTCCGATGGTGCCGAGCTGCGCGCGAGCCTTGTCCTTCACGCCTCGCGCAGGCTCGAGCGTCCATGCCTTGTCTTCGAACAGTTCGTGGTCAACACGCTCGTTGTTCTTCAGCCCAACGCCGAACGACAGCGTCTTCCAGATGTCGTCCATGATCTTGGAGATGTTCTTTCGAACCTCCGCTGCGTCCGCGTCGAGGCGAACCGCCTTGTTTCCGCAGGCGATATCGAACCCGACTCCGGACGGGCTAACCTTGTTCTCGTAGGCGATGACGCCACCAATCGGAACGCTGTAGCCGATGTGGTGGTCAGCCATCAGGGCGGCGGCGATGCCCTCAGCAGAGCAGGTCTTGATCTGCCGCAGCGCGCCCTCCTCAACCGGGTCGCCCCAAACCGGGATGCCATCAATGATTCTCATTTCTCGCAAAGAGACACAGACGCCGCGCAGCCCCCTAAGGTTACACCCTGGCGTGACTCTGAGCCAAAATCGGCGCGTGAGAGCCGCGCTTTGGCTAATGATGGTTCCGTTCGCGATCGGATGCGCCCAAGGGGAGGCGCCGCGCCCGGACGCGCCAGCTCCAGCCGAGCGCCCCGTCGCCGTCATGATTCACGGCGCGGGCGGCGGCGGATGGGAGTGGAAGTTCTGGCAAGAGGAGTTCGAACGCGACGGCTGGCAGGTCGTCGCGCCCGACTTGATGCCCGCCGAAGGGGGTATCGCCGCCACGACGGTGGAGGACTACATCGAGCAGGTTGTGCAGGCGGCGAGCGCGGCGGGCGAGCGACCCGTGCTCATCGGGGCAAGCATGGGCGGAATCCTCGCGCTGAAGGCGGCGGAGCGCGTCGAGGCGCGGGCAATCGTGCTGGTCAACAGCGCTCCGCCTGCGGGCGTCGAGTGGAGTCGTGGACAGCAGGAAGAGGTTCCCGATGTCGTCGAGTGGTCGAAAGGCCCGCTCCAAGAGACTGAGGATGCGCTCTGGGACAGCAGCCAGGAGGTCATAGAGTGGGCGCACGAGCGGTGGCGGGATGAGTCGGGCGCGGTGCTGCGGGCCCTCCGCGACGGCGTCCCGGCGGAGAAGCCGTCCTGCCCGGTCCTGGTCATCGCGTCGGACAAGGACACCGACATCCCGCCGGAGGTGAGCCGGCGGCTGGCAGAGATGCTCTCGGGCGACTTCGTGCTCTACCGCGAGATGAGCCATGTCGGCCCACTCCTCGGCACGCGAGCCCACGCCGTCGCCCGGCACACGCTCGGCTGGCTCGGTGGATTGCAGGTTGATGGGCCGCAGAGGTGAAGGCGGCTTCAGCCCTGCTCGCTCTTGTGCAGTTGGCACTGCACGACTTCGTCGGCGAGCCGGATCGTGGTCGGTGAGTCCTCTTGCCGCAGGCGCTCGAGGAGCGCGTCCACGTCCTCGCGCGTTACCGGTCCGATGTATTGGTCGCCGACCATCAGCACGGGCGCGCGATCGCAGGCGTCGAGGCACTCGACCTCCTCGAGCGTGAACATGCCGTCGGGGGTCGTCTCTCCCCAGTCCACTCCAAGCCGCTCGCGCAGGTAGTCCGCGATCCTGTACGCCCCGCACAGGTGGCACGAGAGGCACGTGCAAACTTCGATGACGTGCCGACCGACAGGATGGGCCACGTGATACATCGTGTAGAAGGTCGCGACGCCCTCGACCTCGGCATACGACCTGCCGAGGCGCACGGCGACCTCGAGCAACGCCTCGCGGGGCAGCCATCCGCCGTACTCCCGCTGCGCAATCCACAAAGCGGGCAGCATCGCCGACTTCTTGTCGGGGTAGTGCGTCAGCAGGTGTTCCAGTTCACGAACAGCGCGAGGGCTGAAGCGAAGTTCAACCTCGTCCGGTCGCGGCGCCTTCGGTCGCTCGGTGAGCGATGAAACGGGGATTGTGTCCATCAGCGATCAATCTCTCCCAACACGATGTCAATGCTGCCGATGATTGCGACCACATCGGCGATCAACCTCCCGACGCACATCTTCTTCAGTCCTTGCAGATTCATGAAGGAAGACGGTCGCATGTGGAAGCGGTACGGTCGGTTGCTGCCGTCGCTCACCACGTAGCAACCCAGTTCGCCTTTCGGTCCTTCGATCGCGGCATACGCCTCGCCGGGCGGAACGCGGTACCCCTCCGTCCACAACTTGAAGTGGTGGATGAGCGACTCCATCGAGGTGTCCAACTCCTCTCGCGGCGGCGGCACTACCTTGCGGTCGTCGCTGTTCCATGGACCTTCGGGCAAGCCCTCAAACGCTTGCTGGACGATCTTGAGCGACTCTCGCATCTCGGCGAGGCGCACGAGGAAACGCGCATAGACGTCGCCCTTCTTGGTCACCGGGATCGCGAAGTCGTATTTCTCGTAGCAGGAGTAGGGGTTGCTTTTGCGGATGTCCCACTCGAGTCCCGAGCCTCGGATGATCGGGCCGGAAAGCCCGAACGCCATGCAATCCTCAACGGTTACAACGCCGACGCCGATCGTTCGCTCCTTCCAAATCGGGTTCTCGACGAGCAGCCCCTCGACTTCGCTCAGCGCGTTGGGGAACTCCTTCATGAACGGCACGAGCAGCTTGTCGAAGCCTTCGGGCATGTCGCCGCGAAGCCCGCCCGGCACGATCCACGACGGCATCATTCGAACGCCCGAGAACATCTCGAACATGTCGAGAATCTTCTCGCGCTCGCGGAAGCACCAAAAGAACGGCGTCATCGCGCCCAAATCGAGAGCGCTCGTTCCGAGCCAGACCAGATGGCTTGCTATGCGGCTGAGTTCGCACAACAGCACTCGCAACACCTGCCCACGAGGCGGCACTTCGAGGTTCAGCAACTTCTCGACGGCGAGCGTGTAGACGAGGTTGTTGCCGTTCGCGGACATGTAGTCCATGCGGTCGGTCATCGTGACGACCTTCAAGTATTGGAGGTACTCGCCCTCCTTTTCCATGCCCGTGTGCAGGTATCCGATGACCGGCTCGATGTTGACGACCGTCTCGCCCTCCATCTCGCAAATCAGGCGCAACACGCCGTGGGTGCTGGGGTGCTGAGGCCCCATGTTGACAACGAGCGTGTTCTCTCCGATGCGCTCGAAGACCGTCTGCGTAGAGGGCATGAAGGTCTGCTCAGGCATCTATCTCCCTCCGATGTCCTCCGTGCCGGTAACGCCTTCGAAGCTCTCTCCCGCGTGCGGTTGCTGCAGGTCTTCGATTGCGGGGCCTTTCGTGTCTTGGTCGAACGGGATGTCCTCGCCGCCGAGCGGCGCGTCCTTGCGCAGCGGATGACCCACCCAGTCGTCCGGCAGCAGGAATCGCTTCAACCTCGGGTGCCCCTCGAAGACGACGCCGTAGAGGTCCCAAACCTCGCGCTCCGGGAACTCTGCGCCCGGAAAGACGGGAATCAGTGAAGGAACCGGCAGCCCATCATCCGCGCCGACCTTAAGGAAGATGCGCGAGAAGTATTTCATTGAGTACAAGTTGTAGATGACCTCGAACCGCTCGTTCAGGTCTCGCTCGTGCTCCCACTTGCTGTAGTCCACGCAGGTGCATTCCGAGAAGTAGCGGTACTCGAGGTCAGGATGGTCGCGGAGGAACTCGGCGACTTCGCGGATGCGATCCCGGTTGACACAGATGAACGTGTCCTCTCGAAACTCCTTCACCTTGAGAATGGCGTCCGGCAGGCTCTCGCGCAGGAGGACGACTTCGAGGCGCTCGCCCTGAACGACCGGATTCGGCATCAGGACGCCGCCCTCGCTCCTTCGTGGATCTCGATGCTTTCGCCGGTCGTCGGCAGCGGCTCATCCTCGTCCGGCTCCACGGGCAGTTTCTCCGGCGCGAGGGTGGTGCTCTCATCCCAAGCAAGCGCCCCGGAGCGAATCACGTACGCGTCGCCGAGGAACCAGAGGAACATATAGACCATGATCGCCCAGAACGAATACAGCGCAGCCGGGCTGCCCGCGTCGAGCCACTCGCGGTACGTCGCCATCCAAGACCAGAGGAAGACCACCTCGATGTCGAACAGGATGAACAGGATGGCGACGATGTAGAACTTAACCGGGAACCGCTCGCGCGCGCCGGGCAGCGGCTCGACGCCGCACTCGAACGGCGCTTCCTTGTAGGGCGTACGGCGCTTCGGCCCGAGCAACCACGAAAGGGTTACCATCGCCGCGCACAACGCGCCCGCAAGCGCCATCAGCAGCACGATCGGCAGGTACGGATTCATGCCTCCCGCGATTATGGCACGAGGCGCAGTGGCGGGTTAACCGCAATACTTAGGTTGTTCCTAACGAGCGCACCGCAACGCGGCTTCAGCCCCGGTGGGCGGAAAGAGACAGTCGATAGCGCCAAGCAGGCTAAATCGAGTGCACGCTCTTGCCGAACTCCGCCACCTCGAACGCCTCTTTGACAACCTCAGCCAGCGTCGGGTGGGCGTGGATCATGTCGGTCATATACTCGAGCGTCGCCTCCAGTTTGATCGCCGCGACGCCCTCATGGATCAGGTCGGTCGCGTGCGCCGAAATGATGTGCACTCCGAGCACCTCGCCGTACTTCTTCTCCGCCACGATTTTGACGAAGCCTTCCTGCTCGTTCGCCGCCATCGCCTTGCCGTTCGGTCGAAACTGGAACTTGCCTGTGGTAACGTCGTATCCCTCGGCGCGCGCCTCGCCTTCCGTCTTTCCGACGGACGCCACCTCGGGCACCGTGTACACGCAGTTGGGAACCGCCTTGTAGTCCATCTCTTTGCCGTCGCCGAGCACGGCGTTGTGTGCGGCAACGATGCCCTCCGCGCTCGCAACGTGCGCCAGTTGAATCTTGCCGATGACGTCGCCGACGGCATAGATGTTGTCCACGTGCGTCTGCATGCGGTTGTTCGCCACTTCGATGCCGCGTTTGTGCTGCTTCACGCCCACCGCGTCGAGGTTCATGCCCTCGACGTTCGCCTTTCGCCCCACGCCGAGCAGCACCACCTCCGCCTCGATGGTCTCGGTGCCGGATGGTGTTTTGACGTGACACTTCCAGCCGTTCTTTGTCCTCTCGGCCTTTTCGAGGGTCGAGCCTGTGTAGACGGCGATGCCCTGCTTCTTGAACTGCTTCGCTAGTTCGACGCCGAGGTCCTCGTCCATCATCGGGATGAGGTTCGGCATCATCTCTACGACGGTCGTTTTCGCTCCGAGGCTGTTGAAGACGAACCCGAACTCCACTCCTACCGCCCCGCCTCCAAGCACAAGGATGCTCTTCGGCAAGAACGGCGGCATAACGGCGTCGTCGCTGGTCCAGACGTTCGCCTCGGCGCCTCCCTTCAGTCCAGGAATATCGAGGTACACAACGCTTGAGCCGCCGGCGACGATGAAGTTCCGCGCCGTGACGGTCTGCTTCTTCCCTTCGTTGTCCACGGTGATGGTGTGCCGGTCTACGAACGAGGCGAACCCTTGGATGTGCGCAACGCCGTTCTTCTTGAAGAGGTAACCGACCCCGCCTCGCTGCGTCTCCACGATCTTCTGCACGCGCGCCTTCATCGCATCGAAGTCCGGCTCGACCTTGCTCACCTTGATGCCCCACTTCTCCGCCTCTCGGATGTGATTGAGCATATCGGCGGATGAGATCCACGCCTTGGACGGGATGCACCCCACGTTGAGGCACACGCCGCCCAGGTGCGACTTCTCAACGCAAGCGACCTTGCCGCCCAATTGCGCAACTTTGATCGCAGCGACGTATCCTCCCGGCCCCGACCCTATCACAACAACATCATAATCGTACTTGCTTTCCGGCATCGTTTGTGGTTCCTCTTCTGCGAGCAGAGCGGTGAGCGCCCCTGCGTCAACCTCGGGCGCCACGCCAACAGTCGCCGTCATAGTGGAGCTGGGACGCAAGGTGTGCAAGCCCGAGTCGCTCATCGGTTCAACAGGGCGCAAGCGCCCGACCGCGCGGAGTATACCCCTCGCGTTCCGTGCCCACCGACGCCGGCGTGGACCCGTAATTCATTGGGGCCTAAAGCGCGGCGCCTTCGGCCTGAGTTGCAGACCCCCCGCAGGTCGTGTACAATGGAGGCAGGAGGCGTCCGCCTCCGAGGAGGAAACGAATGAAACTCTTGGTCAGGCTCTTTACGCTTCTACTGTTGGCGCTGCCGCTGGCGGTCGCGCACGCCCAGGCTCCGGTTGACGGGCCGGCGGGCGATGCGCTCGCAGGCTTCCTTCAAGCCAACCCAAACGGGAGGGCGTCGGTGCGCTACGGGTTCATCACCCGAATCTTCGGCAACGTCAAGGAGGGAGGGATCTCTCCTGCCGCAGCCGCTCAGAACTTCGTGAACCGGAACGCGGCTCTGTTGGGCGTTTCCGCGGGTGAACTGGAGCCGTTCCGCTCGATCGGGATCGAGAACGACAAGTTCATCGCCGTGCAGATGAAGCAGCAGCATCAAGGGACTCCTGTTCACGGTGGCGGCGTTGCCGTGCTCGTGAAGCCGGGGCTGATGCATGAGATCGTCCTCGTCGTTCCCTCCACGAAGCCTGTGCCAGAGCGTGAGCCTGCGCTCGCCCTTTCAGCCGAGGAGGCGATCGAGGTAGCGCTTCAGGCGATGCCCGATGCGGTTAGCGTTACGGATCCGGAGTACGTCATATGGTCGGACGGTCGGGATTCGCGCTACTGCTGGATGCTGATTGCTGACAACGGGCGTTTGGATCATCCGAGTAGGAACCGCTTCTTCATAGACGCCGAGAGCGGCAGAGTGCTCGAGACCAAGAGCGAGATCCACTACGCCGACTTCGTCATTAACCTGCAAGGATATCGAACGCCGGGCGTCCTTCCCGACACTCCGTCGAACCCGCCCGTGCAGATGGCGGTGCCCGGTGCGATCGTCTACGTGCCTCCGACGGGCGGCCGCTTCGCCGATGAGGGCGGCAACGTAACCTTCCCGCTCGAGGGGCGCCTCATCGTTAGCGCGCGAGCGGAGCTGTTCGGTCGCTGGGCGAAGGCGGTTGACGTCGAGGGGCGCAACGAGGTGCTGGTTCACAGTCAACAGGCGTCCTTGCCCTTCGGGATGACCTTCAACTCGGCGCGAGTCGAGCATATCACCTCTCAGGTCAACGCGTTCGTCCACACGGAGATCGTTCACAACTTCGCGAAAGCGATCAATCCCGCCTACCCTGGGATTGACATCCAGATGCCGGCAA
>JBBIIO010000012.1:0-58068 GCA_037446435.1 Armatimonadota bacterium | reverse complement strand
GCCGTTACCCACCTGGCGCGCATCGGCGCCTCCAGCGGCGAGAACGCGCAGGGAGACCGTGCGCCGATACAGCCGTCTGCCTTTTTCTCCAATCTCGTTGAACCCGTCCATCACCCTCCAGTATACACGCACCAAGCCAAAAACCGAACGCAAAAATGGGGGGGTAAAATCCGGTAATTTTACGTGGACAAATCACACACTATTGCCAGGATCCTCATCCCCAGTGGCACCTCACCACGCCCCCTCCAACCACGTTGTTCAAGATGCCGTCAACACGCGGAGACCGCTGACCGCCCCCGAGCGCGGTTCACAGCCCCACCCCGCCCCCGTTCGTCCAAAATGCCGCTGCGATGGTTGGGTATCTGCTCGTCCCGCTCACCTTCATCGGCGAGGTAACGCTTCTGCTCTTCGAGGGCGCGAGGCGGTTGCTCCGGCCGCCCTTCGAGCTGGACGAGGTGATTCGCCAGATGGCGTTCGTCGGCGTCGCCTCTGTTCCCATCGTGCTGGTGACCACGTTCGCATCCGGAGCGGTGATGAGCCTCTACATCGCCCCCCTACTGGTGGAATCGGGTGCGAGCTCGCTCGCGGGCGGGGCGGTGGGGCTGACCGTCGCGAGGGAGTTGGCGCCGGTGCTCGCCGGCATCATGGTCGCCGCGCGGTGTGGCAGCGCCATGGCGGCGCAAATCGGCTCCATGGCGGTTACCGAGCAACTTGACGCCCTCCACTCCCTCGCTGTCCATCCCTACAACTACCTCCTCGTGCCGCGCCTGCTCGCCGGTGTGCTGATGGTGCCGACGCTCGGCGTCATCGGAGTGTTCTCCGGCATGGCGGGCGCGATGTTGGTCGCCGGAGCGCACGACATCCCAGCCAGCGTGTTCTTGCAATCCGTAGAGGTTTACGTCGAATCTTGGGACTTTGTCGGCGGCGTGCTCAAGGCGGCTTCGTTTGGGCTCATCGTCGCGGTGGTGGCGTGCCGCCAGGGATTCAGCACGCGAGGCGGCGCCGTCGGCGTCGGCAAGGCAACCACGGGCGCGGTCGTCATCAGCATGGTGCTCATCTACATCGTCAACTACTTCCTCGCCGACCTCTTCTATTAGGCGCGACGCGTGGCGCCAAAATGGCGCCGATGGAACCGCCGGTGGTCACACGATCGCTTGCCGTGCTGATGTGCTCCTTGATCCTGCTGCACATCTTCCGGGCGAAGCGCGGCAGAGTGCCGAGTGTGCGACGCATCGCCGGCATTGACGCCGTCGAGGAGTCCGTGGGTCGGGCGACGGAGATGGGGCGACCGGTGCTGTACAGCCCCGGCATCGGCCGGCTGGACAACATGATGACGATCGCCGCGTTGTCGGTCCTTCGCTTTGTCGCGGAGAGGTGCGCGCGGTTTCTCGTCCGCGTCATCGTGCCGATCTTCGAGCCGGTTGTCGTCTCCGCGGCGGGGGACACGCTTCGCGAGGCGTTTCGCACCGCCGGAGTGCCGGAGCGCTTCGACCCGAGCGACATCCAGTTCCTGTCTAAGGACGAGAGCGCCTACGCGATGGGCGTTACAGGCTTGATGCGCTCCGAGCGCGTCGCCGCGGGGTTCTACTTTGGCAGTTTCGGATACGAGTCGCTCCTCATCGCGGAGGCGGGGAACCGCCAAGGGCTCATCCAAGTCGCCGCCACGGCGGACTTCTTCCAGATTCCGTTCTTCATCTGCGCTTGCGACTACGTGCTCATCGGCGAAGAACTCTATGCCGCAAGTGCATATCTGTCGCAGGATCCGCTGCAGGTGGGCGCGCTCGCCGGGCAGGATGTTGCGAAGGCGATTCTGCTGCTCCTGCTGCTCAGCGGCGTCATCGCGACAATGGCTCTTGACCTGCTCGGCGCACCGGACGGTCTCCTCAATCCCGTTTCAGGAATCTTGGCGACGTGAGGGCGAAGAGCCTTTTCATCCGCGGGGCGACGTTTGCGGTCGGCGCTGTTTGGGTGCTCGCCTTTCTGCTGCCCACAGAGGTCGGCGGAGGCCTGGACAGGCACGGAATGTACGCGCCCGACCTCGTGGGCGAGCGGCTGTTCTACACGACCGGGACGCGATCCGCCGGCTCGCTCTCTCCGCACAAGAAGGGCGCGTTCATCGCCATGGTTGACCTCGGCAACGTGTCGTTGCGGCGGCGGGCGTTCTCGCCGTCGCCGATTCGGCGCGACGACTTCAACGGTGCCTTCCGACCGCGCGTGCTTCGAACCGAGTCGGGCTTTGCGATGCTCTACATCGGCGTCGGCTACGATGGGCGCAATCGCCTTTGCCTCGCCACCAGCGCCGACGGGGTCGAGTGGCAGCCGCGGCGCGAAGCGGTGTTTTCTCCGCACGAGGTTGCAACGGTAGGCGAGTTCCGCTCCTACTCGGTGGTAGCGGATGCAAGCGGCTTCCGCCTCCTGTATCCCGCTTGGCACGAAGGTCGAAGCGTGATCCTCGATGCTCGATCCGATGACCTAATCGCTTGGCAGCCTGGAGAGGTCGTCGCCAGAGCGGAGGACGGGGAGGCATTCGACTCGCTCCAACTGCTTCCGTCCGGCGAGGCGCTCGTCGCCCTCGAGGTAGGAGAGGCGCGCCGCTTCGTTCAGGGCAGGATCGAGGACGGCGCCTTCGTGGACTGGACGCCGCTTGCCGTGCCGACGCCCGCCTTCGCGCGCAGAGTGGAGGAGGTCGTGCTGCGAGAGGGCGCGGGCCGTTTTCGGCTTCTGGTCGTGGGTGGCGACCCCGCCGAGACGCCTGAGCCGCGGTTCAGAATCGCGTTGTACGAGGGGGAGTCGTTGGACGCTCTGGCGCCTGCCCCCGGATCGCAGTCGGATGGGTCGGTGGTTGCGCTGGGCGAGCCTGCGACCTCGACGTTGTTCCACGACATCACTCGGCCTGCGTCCGACTTCATCCAGGTGGTGATGACGTTCGGGGTGGGAATGGGACTGATCAGCCTGTTGGCTCTTCACGGTCGGCGCGCGGTGAAGGGACCTCGGAGGGGGTTCAGCGCTTTGGTTGTCGCGAGCCTTGCGGCGATGGTGACCGTGCAGTTCGCTCATCGCGCGGGCGCGGTGTCTCCGCTCTGGGGAAGGCTAAACGACTTGCTGTTCTACAACATCCAGCAGTCGATCGGCGGCACGATGTTCGGGCTGTTGGCGGCTTATCTCTTGTCGGCGGCGTATCGCGCGTTTCGCGTTCGCTCGTTCGATGCGCTCGTGCTTGCCGCCGTTGCGTCGCTGATCATCTTGGCGCAGGTTCCGACTGCGCAGTTTGTTACGTCCCTGGTTGCGCCCGGCGCGACGGAATCGGCTGCTGCGATTGACGCCGCGGTGCAGGCGCCGAGGAACTTCCTTCTGACGGTGGCGAACGACGCCGTGCAGCGGGCGGTCGGCTTCGGCGTCTTCGTCGGCGCAATCGCCATGGCGCTCCGAGTGTGGCTTAGCCTGGACGAGCGGGCGACCCTTGAATAGGGTCCGGCCCGGACGTAAGTGGTCTTCTTTGCCCCGTCCCTCGCGCGCGCGAATACGGGAAAGAGGATCGCCGCGAGTATCGCAATAATTGCAATGACTACAAGAAGTTAGATAAGGGTGAATCCGTTCGTTCGTCCCTCTATGGTGCCCTCGGGTTACCCGAATCTTGACCACAGAGTCAAGATAGTGGTTGGGGTCAGGGGGTTTGAGGTGCGAACTCCGCTCAATTGAGCCACCGGCTGGGCGTTTGGGTGGTACGCCCATCCGCTCGGGAGTCGGCGAGCTCATTTGGGTAGGGTGATAGAACCACACACATCGTAATACAACGTCTTCAGTCAATCATCGGCTCGAAGCGGGCGCGGAAGAACCGCAAGTACTTCGGCTCGTAGACCATCTTCAGTCCTCGCGTCTCTTCGCGCCGATCGTACACGTCGCAGACGGACTCGAGCGTGACGTCGAGATGCGCCTGCGTGTACACGCGGCGCGGAATCGCTAAGCGCGTAAGCTCCAACTCCGGGGAGTAATTCGCGCCTGTCTCGGGGTTGCGTCCTGCGCTCACAATCCCGCGCTCCATCGCCCGAATTCCACCATCCAGATATAGCTCGGCCGCCAAAGTCTGCGCGGGCAGCGCTTCCTGCGGTAGGTGCGGATAGAAGCGCTTGGCATCCAGGAAGATCGCGTGGCCGCCGATCGGCACGACAATCGGAACCCCTTCTGCGATCAAGCGCTCGCCTAAGTACTCAACCTGTCCGACGCGCGCTCGAATGTGATCATCTTGCACGCTCTCTGCGATTCCGATCGCCATCGCCTCCATGTCGCGCCCCGCCAGTCCGCCGTAGGTGTGCAGCCCCTCGTAAACGACCACCAAGTTGCAGCACTCTTCATAAAGCCCTGCGTCGTTCGTCGCGAGGAATCCTCCGATGTTCGTAAGCGAGTCCTTCTTCGCGCTCATCGTGCATCCGTCGGCAAGGCCGCAGATCTCACGCAGGATCGTTCTAACGGGCTTGTTCGCGTAGCCGTCCTCTCGCTGCTGGATGAAGAACGCATTCTCCACGAGGCGAGTCGCGTCTAGGTAGATCGGAATGCCGTGCCTCTGGGTCAACCCTCTAACCGCGCGAAGGTTGCCCAAGCTGAACGGTTGGCCGCCGGCCATATTGACCGTGCCGGCGAGGCACACATACGGGATGCGATCCCTTCCCACCCTCGCGATCAGGCTCTCCAGCTTGTCCAGGTCAACGTTGCCTTTGAAGGGATGAGTGGACGCGGGGTCGTGGGCCTCGTCAATGATCACATCTTCAAACCGCCCGCCGGCAAGCTCCTGGTGCAAGCGCGTCGTGGTGAAGTACATGTTCCCCGGAACGACGTCGCCCGGCTCGATCAACGACCGTGAAAGAAGGTTCTCCGCCCCGCGACCCTGGTGGGTCGGCACCACGTACTCGTACCCGTAGTACTCGCGCACAGCGCTTTCCAGGTGCTCGAAGTTGCGACTGCCCGCATAGGCTTCGTCTCCGAGCATCATACCCGCCCACTGGGCGTCGCTCATCGCGCTCGTGCCCGAGTCGGTCAGGAGGTCAAGATAGACGAACTTTGAAGGGATCAGGAACGTGTTGTAACCGGCGCAGGTCAGCACTCGCTCCCGCTCCGCCCTCGTCGTCATGGTGAGCGGCTCGACGACCTTGATCTTGTAGGGCTCCGCCCAGGATCGGCGCACGAACCGCCTTGCGCCTGATGTGTGCATACCGGCTCACCATACCCACCATCCCGGCACCTGGATATGACGAATGCCATGCCCCGACGAACGCGAGGCGGCGTCTTGCGTCCAAAGCGACAGAGTCGGCTCCCGCGATTGACGCCGAGGCGCAGGCGCTGAGGAACTTCCCGCTGACGTCTCACGGCCGCTGCACAAGAGGTGGGAGTGTCGAGGGGCCGAGTGGGTGTTCGCTCGCTTCGAGGCACCCCGCGAGTGCGGCGGCGGATTCCTCGGCTGACGCCGCGTTCCGCGCGTGCACAGTCGCCCAAGGGGCATCCATATGCAAACGGGAGCCTATCTCAACGTGCAGTTCGACTCCCACCGCCGGGTTCACCACGTCCTCGATGCGCAGCCTGCCTGCGCCGAGGCGCCGGGCGACCTCGCCAATGGCGCGAGTGTCGAAGCCGGCCGCGAAGCCGTCCTCGGCGGGGAACACAGGGTGACGCACGGGCGCAACGGGAAGCCCATAAGTGGGCGAATCCGGGTCAAGCCGCCCGCCTTGCGCCTCGATCCATTCGAGCGCCTTGCGAAAGGCCGCGCCGCTCCGAGCAGCCTCGCTTGCGCTGCTGTCTGGGACGCCCGTAAGTCGCGCCGCCTCTTCGGCGAGTGCAAGCGCGACCCTGCCGAGCCGACCCTGGCATCCGGTGCGCAACTCTTCGAGCGCAGCGCGCACCTCCAGGGCGTTCCCCACCGAGGTTGCGAGAGGCTGGTTCATGTCGGTTACGAGCGCAGAGACCTTCCTTCCCGCGCGTAGCCCGATCTCGGTCATCAGCCGGGCGAGCAGTCGCGCGTCGTCCAGCGACTGCATGAACGCGCCGCGCCCCCATTTCACGTCGAGCACGAGGTGCTCTGCGCCGGTTGCGAGCTTCTTGCACATCACGCTGGCGGCGATGAGCGGGGGGCTGTCCACGGTCTCGGTGGCGTCGCGGAGGGCGTAGAGCACCTTGTCCGCCGGAGCGACATCCTCGGCTTTGCCGCCCTGCGCGCACCCGATCCGGTCGGCGAGGCGCTCCAGTTGCTCGAGGGGCAAGTCGGTGCGGAAGCCGGGGATCGCCTCCAACTTGTCGAGCGTCCCGCCGGTGAAGCCCAGCCCACGCCCGGACGTCTTCAAGACGCGGATGCCGGCGGCCGCGCAGAGGGGCAGGAACAGCAGGGTAACGGCATCGCCGACTCCCCCGGTGCTGTGCTTGTCGAGCGTCCCCTGTCGCAGTGGGAGTTCCGCGCGGTCGGTGCCTTCGATTGCCATCCCTTCGGCGAGGGCGAGCAGTTCCGCGTCGTCCAGGCCGTTCAGAAACGCCGCCATGAGCCAGGCTGCCACCTGGTATTCGGGCGCCTCCCGGCGCACCACCGCCCTCAGGAAGGCACGAATCTCCTCGGGCGAATGTCGCCCGGCGTCCCTCTTGGTTCGAATGAATCTATGGAGGTCCATCCGCCTCGCCCTCCGCACATTCCGTGCGCCGAGAGGCGCGAGTATGCAATACTTGCGGCGGCGGGCGCGGCAGACGTAGCAGACGAAGCTGGGTCGTGCCTTGCCGCATCTTCGATTTTGGAGCACGAGACCCGATGAGTGACGAACAGTTGGCCCCAGAGAGCAGCGAACCTGCGGCCACCCCGACTGGTGAAGCGGCACCGACGCCCGAGGCGAGCGAGCCTCGGCGGGAGCCGGAGATGAACGCGCAAGAGGAGTTCGAGAAGGCGATAGAAGCCTTCGAGAGCGGCGACAGCGGCACGTCCTACGACGACACTTTCCGCCGGCTGAGGAAGGGCGAGACGCTGATGGCGCGAGTCATCCACGTTGAGGCGGATCGCGCCTACGTTGACCTCGGCATGAAGCAGGAGGGCGAGATTCCTAAGAGCGAACTCGCCATCCAGGCAGTTGACCATGCAGGCGATGTGGTGAAGGTAGGCGACCAGATCAAGGTCGTCGTCATCAAGCCCGCCTCGGCAGAGCAGAAGCCGATTGTCTCGAAGCGCCAGGCTGACTTCCAGTTGGTCTGGGAGCGCCTGGTTGAAGACCACAAGGAGGAGCGGATTGTGAGCGCGGTCGTGCTCGAGCGCGTCAAGGGCGGCCTTGTGGCGGACGTCGGCGTGCGTGGCTTCGTGCCCGCCAGTCACGTCGGAACGGGCGGTAAGCCGAAGAACCTCGAGCGCCTCGTCGGGAGCACGCTGAAGTTCAAAATCATCGAGATTGACGAGGAGCGGCGCAAGGTCATTCTCTCCAACAGGCTCGCGATCGAAGAGGAACGCGAGGAGAAGAGAAAGGAGCTGTTCTCCACGCTCAAGGCGGGAGACCGCGTCAAGGGTGTCGTGCGGCGAATCGTCGACTATGGCGTGTTCGTGGATGTCGGCCGGGCCGACGGCCTTCTGCACGTAAGCGAATTGGACTGGTACCGGGTTCAGGATCCGCGCGAGGTGCTAAAGGTTGGCCAGAAGATCGAGGTCATGGTGCTCAAGGTGGACCAAGAGAACCAGCGCATCAGCCTGGGCCGCAGGCAGGTGCTGCCCGACCCATGGAAGGAAGTGGGCGAGAGGTACCAAGTCGGCCAAGAACTGACCCTGCCGATCTCCAGAACAGTGCAGAGCGGCGCGTTCGTGAAGTTGCCCGAGGGGCTGGAGGCGTTCATTCCAATCAGCGAACTCGCCAACCACCGCATCAAGAAGGCGGATGACGCGGTTACGGCTGGGCAGGAATACACCATGAAGATCATTGACCTTCGGCAGGAGGAGCGGCGCATGCTGCTCTCGATCCGCCAGTGCCTTCCGCAAGAGGAGAGAAGGCAGCGCCAGCCGCGGCAAGGCGGCGAAGCCCCACGCACCATGGCGCCGCCCAGCGCGGGCGGCGGTGGCACGATCGGCGAGAGGCTGGGCGTCCTGAAGGGCCTGCTCACGTCGCGGGTCGCTGAGGCTCAACAGGAAACAAGCACCGCCGAGGGCGAGAGTTCCGCTGAGGAACCACCTTCCGCTGAGCCCGAGACGCCGCCGACGGCCGAAGCCCCGGCTGAGGCAGGCGACATCGGAGCAGAGCCTGAGCCCACGGAGAAGCCCGAAGAGCCGAACGCCTGATGCTCCGCGTCGCCGTAACCGGCGGAATCTGCGACGGCAAGTCCACCGTCCTCGAGTTCATCCGCGAGGCGGGGTTCCCAACGTTTTCGGCTGACGAGGTCGCCTCGGCGGTCCTGCGCGAGCCGGAGTTTCTTTCCAAGGTAGTCGAGGCGTTCGGTGAGGCCGCGGTCAGCGGTGGGGAGCTCGACAGGGAGTTCCTTCGGGCGAGGGTTCTTCCCGACCCCTCTCGTCGTCGTCGGCTGAACTCAATCGCCCACGCGGAGACGTTGCGACGGCTGTTGGCGGCCATGGCGGGTTCGAACCGCCCATCATTTGCAGAGGTTCCGCTCCTCATCGAGACGGCGTCACACCGTTTCTTCAACTCGGTCTGGGTGGTGGTTTCCAGCCCGGAGGAGCAGGTTCGTCGTCTGTCCGAGCGCCTTGGTGACCGGGGGGCGGCGGAGCGCTCCTTGGCTGTTCAATTGCCCACTCGGGCTAAAATCCCGTTCGCAGACCGAATTCTGCGAACCGTTCAGCCCGTCTCGTCAGTCAGATTACAGGTAGAAGCGGCGCTTGAGGCCCTTGCAATGGGGCAGTTGCGCCGGTGAGGCGTCTATGCTATACTGCCCGAGACTCGTGAGCCGAGGAGGTTCCGTGCACAGTTCAGAGAGGGAAGTGTTGCCGGAGAAGCCGAAGAGAGAGTGTTCTCAAGGGCGGCGGCCGCTTGAAGCGGCAGCCGACCGCGCGATTTCGAGTGCAGGCCTCGGCGTCGAGTTTGTGGTCTTACAACACAGAAGGTACAAGGAGGAATCACACAAGTGAGGCGATTCATACATTCGCTTGCGGGGAGGGCGGTCAGTCGCACTGTCATCCTTACGTTGTTCTGGAATTTCATCATCCTGGTCGTTCCGACCGGTACGTCCCATGCTCAGTTCACGACCCAGCGAGCGGCTCAGTGGGCCGTCATTGACTTCGTCAACAACGCGAAGGTCGGCGGGGATGTTTTGGGCGGCGTTGCTTCGGACGCGGTTACGACCCTTCTACTGGGAACGAACCGCTTCGACATCCTGCCGCGCGAGTCGGTAGAGCGGCAGTACCAGGAACTGGGGATGACCCCGCCCCTGACGCGCAAGTTGGAAGTGTTCCGCCTGGCGCAGGCGCTCGGCGTGGAGACCGTCATCACCGGCGAGATTCGCGAGGCGCGAGTCAATCGCACGAGTGGCGGCAAGTCCGCTGACGTGGTGCTTGTTGTTCAAGGCTGGGACGTTGCCTCACAGATGCCCGTCATGGGCAGCGCCGCTCATGGTGCATCCTCGGAGCGTCCCGGTGACGTCGAGGACGATGTGGTGTTGAACGAGGCGGTGAACTTCGCCGCCCAGCAGGCTGTGCAGAACATCCTGCGGCAGCAAATAGGTCACGCGACCGTCCTCACCACGCCCACGACGAGGTTCGTTACCCTCAACAAGGGCACGCGCCAAGGTCTGAAGGTCGGCCAGGAGATGGTCGTTCTTCGCCGCGGCGAACTGGTTGCCCGCGTTCGCATTGCGGAAGTGAACACGGATTCGTCCGTGGCGAGCATCCTGAGCCAGAACATGGGCGTTGCGCCCGGCGATACGGCTCGGGTGGTGTACGACAGGTTGGAGAATGTCGTGCTCACTGCACCCGGGAGTGCGAGGGTGCGCAGCGGCGGCACAAGCGCGAACAATCTGACCGGCGTCCTCCTCGGTCTGCTGGTTGTTACCGCCCTGGTGCTGATCCTTCAAGATAGCGGAGGCGGGGACTCCCCGGGCAACGTGACCGCAGAGCCCGGCCTTGACTTGAACGGTAATCCGGTCGTCTTCCTCTCGTGGAAGCCAAACCTTTACAACCAAGGCACGCGGAACCGCGTGGAGTGGCAGGTCTGGCGTAGCGACATCGCCGCGAACCCCGTGCTCGTGGTCCCAGGCGCCGAATCGAAGGCCGAGGACAACACTTTTGCCCGAGACGTCAACTACCGGACGGACGTTCCGAACGGGGGCACCACTTGCGTAGAGGACCCCGGCCCGACGAACGCTCCGGGCGTTCCTGGCATCGTGCCTGGAACCTCATACTTGTACCAGCTGTCGCTCATCTTCAAGTTGAGCAGCATCGACCTGCCCGGCGGTGGCGAAGAGGTGATGGACTGCTACTTCACGACGACCCGGTCGAGCGCGAAGGGTCAGGCGACCCCCGTGTTCCCTGTCCAGCTGACCGTTCCGCAGAACGGGGCGACGGACGTTTCAAACGTCGTCCAGTTCGCCTGGCAATCCACGCCGGGTGCGAATCGGTATCTGGTGCAGATTTCCACATCGCCGAATTTCACGAGCAGCCAGACGGTTCGGAACATCGCGACCGTTGACTCGATCATTCCCGGCGGCGTAAGCACCGACCCGATCGACATTTCGGGGATCTTCCCGGGTGTCCAGCGCCTCTACTGGCGAGTTGGTGCGCGCAACACAGGCGACAACCCTGGGCCTAAGAAGGACGCGACTGGCGAGCGGTACGTGTTCAGCACTCCGTTCCAGTTCGACCGCGTGCTGCCTCCGCCTCCGCCTCCGAGCGAGTAACGCGCGGCCGCGACATGTGAGAAGATGACGAAGGAAGGATAAGGAGAAGAGGAATGCACAGAGGGAAAGTAAAATGGGTGACGACCGCGCGATGGCTCGTGGTCATAGCGTTGGGAATCCTGCTCACCGTCACGCCGTGGTCGGCGAACGCCGATATCTCCCTGCCATATAAGAAAGGGGAGATCGTCGTTCAGATGGCGCCCGGCGCCACGATGGCGCAAGCGCAGCAATTGGCTCAGTCAAAGGGGCTTGTGGTGAGGCGCGCTCTTCGCGCGCCCGGGTACTTCCTGTTTGCCCTTCCGAATCCCGATATCCCCCAGGAGCGCACGGTCACCGAGGAAAAACTCGTCGCTCTGCGCAATGATTTCCGCGTCCGCGCTGCGCAGGTCAACGTGATCTTCGAGAAGTACCAGATCCCGGACGACCCCCTTTTCGGGGCCGGTGCCAGCGAGCAGTGGAACCTCTTCCAGATTGGTCTCCCCGGCCCTACGGGTGCTTGGGCGACTGAGAAGGGGCGAGCGGGCATCTTCGTTGCCGTGATTGATGACGGGTTTGACATGGATCACCCCGACTTCTTTGACAACTCCGGATTGCGGCTCGCCTTCGGCTACAACGCCGACGATGGCTCGGGCAATCCCGAACCCTGGGACCCGAACCCCGGCTTCTCTCACGGCACGATGTCAGCATGCGTCATCGTTGCAGGGACGAACAACGCCCTGGGGATGGCGGGGGTCACTTGGGAAGGCGTAGTCGTCGTTCCGATTCGCATTGCGGACGCAGAGGGCAACCTCTTGTTGGCCCTCATCCTGGATGCGTACACCTACGTGAAGGACTTCAACAACAATCCGGCGACGCCGACCCTTACGGCGCAGAACATGAGCTATGGCTCCCTCGGCCGCATCTTCGTTGACGAGGAATTCCTCCAAGACATAGTTGCCCAGGGTACGCTGCTGATTGCCGCAGCGGGCAACAGTCGCCCGTTCTTCCCAGCAGGGTTCCCGGCAAGCCTGCCGTACGTGACGTCTGTGGGCGCAACAAGGTGGATCAGCCCGAACCTTGAGAAGGGCTTCTTCGCCAGCTACAGCAGCCAGGGACTGCCTGACCGCTCCCGAAAGGTAGACCTCGCCGCCCCATCCGCCGACACGGCACCAGTGTGGACGCTCATGAACGGCGGGGGATTCGCTCCGGAAGGCGGCGGAACATCCTACGCCAGCCCGACCGTTGCCGGCGCGGTTGCCTTGCTGCACTCCGCCGGGATGGAGCCGAGCACAATCATCGATAACCTCAAGGTGACAGCCGTCGTCGCCCCCGGCGACCCGATACCGAACGTGGACACGGGCTGGGGCGAGATCGCGGTCCAGGAGGCGATGACGCTCGTGGTTCCTGGCATCAAGCCGGTGGCCCCCGAGGAACTGTCGACGTTTGAGTACGAGACGGTCTCCTACAAGTTCCGCATGTTCAAGATTCGGGCGGCTGGGCCCGGGCCGGTCGTAACGATTGAGAAGACCGACGGCTCATTTGGCCCGGTCGTCGTGCCGGCGTCGAACTACACGCTGACACCCGACCCGAACGACCCGCGGGTAGTGTTCCTCGAAGGCTTCGCCCGGCTCGAGGATGGCTCGGGTAACGGCGAAGGCGAGTGGCGCATCACCTTGACCGGCACCGAAGAGTTACCAGGCTCAACGGAGTTCTCAGCGTCGATTGTGGTTCGCGTCCAATACCACCGCCTGCTTCCGGGCACCTCGATGTTCTCCATGCCCTACAGGCTGGGCGGGACGGACTCGCCTCCGGGCGGGCGCAAACCCGAATCCTTCTTCTCGCCGGGGTTCTCGATGTTCCGGTGGATACCGTCCTTGGATGTCGAGGGGAACCCAACCGGCTCGTATGCACAGTACAACCCAGCCGGGCCGAACACCCAGGACGCTGGGTTCACCCCGGCTGACCCGCTCACTGGCGCGACCATCGTTCGCACCACCCAGAGCGGAGCTCAGCGCATCGAAACACCGCAGAACGGTCCTTTCGGAGTCGGGTTCTTCGTGCGAACCGTTGACGAGACCGTTTTCGACATGGAGCTTGGCCCGGAGGACCGGGTGCTGCACTACCGAATCTTTCTGAAAGCGGGCTGGAACATGATCGGCAACCCATTCCCGTATCACGTTGACTGGGCCAGCTGCCAAATCGTGTTGCCCAACACCCGCGAAATCTTGTCGATTGACCAGGCGACCTCGCGCCGGCTCATCCGGCCGCAACTGTTCCGCTACCAGATCGTCGCTCCGGGCGTGAAGGACTACCGGTGGGACAGCCCTCCGCGAGGCCAGATGTTCCCGTTTGAGGCGCATTGGGTGTGGGCGTTCGAAGAGGTCTGGCTCCAGGTGAACGCACAGCCGGCAGGCTTCCGCGGCAGGTCGGCCGACATCGGAGAGCGTGTCCGAGGCAACGGATGGCTTGTCCAGCTGACCGCCAACCAGGCCGGTACGACGGACAGCGCAAACTTCTTTGGCGCCACGCGGAACGTGAACGAGTCCTTCGACACCGTCGCCGAGGCACCGTCGCAGCCGGGCGGGGTTCAACTGTATCTCCTCGGCCCGGATGGTCAGGCAGCACTGGCCCAAGACCTTCGCGAGGCGGCAGCCGGGCGCCTTGAGTACCGCTTCACGGTTCGCCCGGTCGAGCCCAATGCGGACGTGGTCGTGTCGTGGAACGATGTAGTGCGCGCCAACAGCCGGTTGCGAATCGCCCTCCGCGATGAAACGACCGGTCGGGTCGTCTCGATGAACGCGACCTCGACGTATACGTTCGTAGCTGACGCCCAGCTGACGCCCCGAACGTTTACGGTAACGGTGGCTCCCGACGCTGCGGGCCGGCTCGTGGTCGGCGGCGTCAGAGTGGTCAGCGGTGGCCGAGGGGCCGAGGGATACACGCTGCAGTACTCCCTGAGTACTGACGCCAACGTCGCGGTCAGGGTCTTGAGCACCTCAGGGCAGCTTGTCAGCGAACTTGACAGCGCCGCGCGTACCGCTGGGACCAACTCAGTCGTCTGGAACGGTAGGAACGCGCGCGGCGTGGCCGTTGCGCCAGGCGTCTACATCGTCGAGATCACGGCGGAGACGCTCGCAGGAGAGAGAGTACGCGTGACCACTCCGGTGACGATCACAAGATAGGAGAGGTAAGCATCAAAATGAAGCAAGGTACGAAGAGACTGGTTCAAGTGGCGGCAATGGCCTCCATGTTGGTGGCGCCGGCGCGGGCGTTGGACTACTCCATCTGCTTTGACCCGCTGGTTCCGCCCTTTTCCCCGGACTATCGGTTGGTCGTCGTGGCGAATCCGCTGATGCTGGTGTCCTTGGGCGTAGCGGGCACGATCAACTATGGCGATAGCCCTTGCGGAGTCCCAATTGCCGGTTCCCACCCCATTGCCGGGTACGTCGGCATGATGACCGGAGGCGTTGGGAGCTTCCACAGCGGCGACGATGACAGCGCGGCGTACTTCGTTGGCTCGCCGTGGGGTGGCAACGAGTGGAGCTACGTCACGATTCGAAGCGTGGGACCGGACGGCGCGACTTCCGACACCCGTTGGGGTGAGGCCGGCTTCAACCTGCTGGTGGCGCCCACCGCGTCGTATCGCCGACTCCTCGCGGAAGACAACTCGAACGACGGGATAGCCGCTCGCCTCATCTGCAACGTTATCGGCGGCGTTGTTCGGTTCGAGTGGCGGTTGACCAACACGAATGCAGACGTTCGGCAGGTCGGCCTACGCCACGGCTCTTGGGTTGGGTTCATCAACTCTGCGGGAGCATTCTCTGGGTATCACAACAACACGTACACCCTTCTCCCGAACGGTCGCCCGAACCGCATTCACCAGCAGTGGTCGCGCGCCCAGGATCCGCTATCGTTTCCGAGCTTTTTAGACTTCTACTTCCGGCAGTCGAGTCCGTACCCGTCGCTGCGCGTCCACACCGGCCCGGCGTCCGGCGGCCTGCAAGATGCTTCCAACGTGAGCAGGCTTGTGCTGACGGACCAGACCCTCGCACTGACCGACCTGTGGGAGTCAACGGTGCTTCCGGATGCCCCGATCAGCGATCCGACCTTCCTTCTCTACTTTGACCCGCTCCCTGTGGGCCCCGGCCAGACGCGGCGCATCATCTACTACATGACGCCGCCGTGGGCAAACAACGTCATGAGGGTGGATGTTGTGCAGGGCGAGCAGCTGCCCGATGTTCTTGGCTACGCTGTAACGGCGGAAGCACCACAGTTGATCGCGTACAGCGACACCGGGACCAATAACCTCACCCCCAACCCGTTCTTCGTCACCACGTGGATTGACAACCAGTTTGCTGCCGTCAACCGGGAGATCACTCTCCGTGACGTCAACATAACCTTGACTTTGCCGGATGGAATCACGTTCGCCCCAGGCGAAACGAACACAAAGACGCTCTCGAGCGTTCCGCCAGGACAGGTTTTCAACGTCCGCTGGCAGGTTCAGGCCGACGGCACGACAACGGGGCCGCAGAAGTACCGCGTCTCGGTCACTGCCATCCCGGGCATCAACGAAGTCATTGAAGGCACCATCATGATTGCGAGCACTCCGCGAGTGAACATCGTAGGAGGACCGCAGCTTGTGGGCTTCCCGTGGGTGTTCGCAAGCGATGATCTTGCCACGATCACCGGCCTGACCGTTGGCGCCGGCGCGCAGCTCGATGCCTTCGAGTGGGACACGCTCCTCAATACCTACCAGAGGGTCTCGACGATCTCTGATCGCGGTAGCGCTCAATGGTGGATCGCGGACACCGACTACCCGAACACCTTGCTCAACGGGGCGAGCGCACCGACCGATTCGGTTGGCGGAGAGTTCCGCGTTGTCCTGCTTAAAGGATGGAATGTGATCGGCAACCCGTACCCATACCCTGTGCAGTTGAATCAGGTTATTGCGACTGCGCAATCCGACCCTGGACGGGTGCTAACGTGGGCGGATCTGATCTCGCGCGGCTGGATCAGGAGCACTCTCTATCGCTACGACCCGTTCGATCCTCCGTACAAGTTCAATTCCGACCCTGCCCAACTCGTTCTGCCCGGCATTGGCTATTGGGTCCTTGTCAACACCGAGACTCCGATCAACCTGTTCTGGCCGCCGGTGTTCGTGCCGGGTCTCCCAGGTTCGTCGCGATCGGTTGACCCATTCCAATCCAACCAGCGTAACTGGCGGCTGCAACTGGTCGCGCGCGGCGAAGGTGAATCCGACGCGTCAAACTACATCGGCATGGTCGAAACGCGGCAGAAGGCAATGGAACTGAGCGCGCCCGAACCGCCCAGCATGCCGAACAGCCAAATCCGGCTCTCCCTCGAGCGAGAGGACGAGCAGGGTAGGACGATGCTTTGGGCGCAGGACGTGCGAGAGAATCAGGGTCGAGCCTCCTTCACCGTTCGATTCTTCTCGAATCGCGCCGGCACGTTTGCACTCTCGTGGCCGAACATCGCTCAGATTCCGCGCAACGTGCGGCTGGTTCTTCGCGACCTGCAAACCGGCCAGACGCGCGACCTGAGGGGCACCTCGGCGCACACCTTCACCCTCGGTGAAGCCGGCGAGCGCACGTTCCTCATCTCCGTTGAGCCAGGAACGAGCGCACGACCCGTCATCGGCGGCGTGCAGATCGTCAGCGACTCGCGCGACGTCAACTCGCCCGTTACGATTCAGTACTCGGTCTCGACGAGCGCCAACGTAACGGTGCGGATCCTTAGCCCGGCTGGGCGAGAGGTGTACACCGCGGTGCGAGGTCGTTCCGAAGACGCCGGCGCGAACAGCGTCGTGTGGAACAAGCGCGACAACAACGGGCGCGCGGTCGCACCGGGTAACTACATCGTCGAGATCCTTGCAGAGACGCTGGACGGGCAGCGCGCACGCGTGACGCGCCCGGTTATCGTCATCCGATAAGTCGACAGAGAAAGTGAACTGATGAGAAGCGTGAGCCGCAAGCGAAAGGGTCCGACCGTGGGCATTCGCACGCTGCTCGCGCTTCTCCTTTTGATTGTCGCGGTGGGAGCGACCGCGCAGCAGCCGCGCAAGCCCGTCTTGATCTCGTTCGGCGTCGGATTGGGCGAAAGCGCAATGGCGCCGCAAGAACTCCGATTCGAAGCCCGCGCCTCGACCGCGTTTCGGAAGGCGCTCGAGGAAGGCAAGGAGTATCGCGTCGTACCGTTCAGCCGAACACACCCCTCCGTTCAGCGCGCGCTTCTGGAGAGGACGCTGCCGAGCGAACTCCTGCTCCCGCCTTTCACCGGCACCATCGGCACGGAGTTCAAAGTGGTCCGCCTCGCGAAAGTGATGCGCGGTGAGTTCGCGGTCAGCGTTGTCGTGGATCGCCTCACATTTTCCGACGACGGCAAGAGAGTTTCAGCGGTCCTCATTTACGAGGTCTACGACGTGGAGAAGGCAAAGATGGTCGGCACGGCGGGCGCGACTCTCGAGGCGAGCGGAGCAGACCAAGCAAGCACCGCCGACGCCCTCATCGAAGCGCTCTCCAAGAAGGGCGCGGAGGACACGCTCGCCATCCTCGAAGAGTATCTCAAAAAGCCACCGGGAAAGTAGCATGTCTGGGCGACGCCTCGCACGGTTTCACCTAAGCGCCGCGCTGCTCTCACTGGGCGTAGGCGCTTTTGGTACAGGCTCGATTCGGCTGTCGAGCTATCCGACGCTCTCGGTGGCGGATGGGCACAGCACCGTCACCATCTCCGCCGAGGTAAGGCAAAGTGACGGCTCAAAGGTTGCGGACGGCACGCCGGTTCGCTTCACCGCTTCCGGAGCGTCATTTCGCGAATCGGATGTCGGCACCGTTGACGGCGTGGCGCGCGCCGTGCTCGTCGCCCCGAATGAACCGGGATTCGTGCGCATCACCGCGAGCGTAACCTCAATTGGCACGGTCAACACGCTGGATGTCGAGTTTGTGAAGGACCGCGCCGCCCTGTCGGCTGCAAGACGCTACGTGGAGATTTCGTCTGAGGCAAGCCTCTTCTACAGCAATCAGATTGGTGTGTTCTCCGCAGCTGCGCCGTCGCGCGGTGTGCGGTTGCGGTTCGGAGATGTCACCATCAACGCGTCCGACCTCCAACTCGATAGCGCCGGGCTTGTCGTCGTCGCGGTGGACGCGGAGCTGACCGTCGGCGAGACTAGCCTCGAGTGCCGCCGCCTACGGTACACGCTGCCTCAGCGCTCCGGCTTTGCCATCGCAACCGTTGACGGACGGCTTGCGGGCTGCGAGGTGAAGGGCGCGATCGCGAGCGTCGCGGAGGGTGGCGTTGACCCGGCTGCGTTCGAGTTCCGCGATGTCGGCACGTCCCAAACGAGCGTGCACGCCTCTTCCGTCGTGTTCTTCCCCAACCGCGAGATCCAGTTCCGCCACGCGCAGGTGTTCGTGGGCGACACGAGGGTGATGTCCATGCCGCTGTACGCCTTGAAGGCGCACGCCGGGCCTGAACTGTTCACCGACCAGGTCATCGGGTTCGAGAACGGCAGCCTGCAGGTGAACTATCCGTACTACCTTAACCTCTCGCCGACGTTCACGAGCGCGTTGCGCCTGCGGAGTGGTCAGAACTACGGGCGTGGGGCAAGTTCGTCGCGCGGCTTCTTCCTCGATTTGGAGAGCGCCTACCTCGCTGGCGCGGACGGCGAGGGCTCGGTAACGCTGTCGGGAATCGGCCGATCCGATATGAGCTTGAGCTTCCGGCATACACAGCGGTTCGGTGAGCGCTCAAGCGTGTCCGCCCTTCTCGACTTCCCGAACTTCAACAGCATCTACGGCGGAATCAATGCGTATCGCAGTTTCAAGGGTTACACGGCGACCCTGAGCGCCAACAGCAGCAGTTCCTTCTCAGGCGAAAAGTATGAATCGCAGCGCGCCGACCTCTCCGTGACCACCGACAGGAAGCCGGTGCCTGGGTTGCCCGGCACATACAGCGTCGGCCTCACGATGAATACATCGCGCGCGTCCTTCTTCGGACGGCGAACGGAGCAAAGCGGCTACGGCCTGCGCGCGCAGTGGGTGATGACGCCGCAGAGGCTGTGGCAGGGTGCAGTACTGACCAACTCCATCACGCTGTCGCAGCTCTGGTCGGGTAGCGACGCGAAGCCGTTCGGTGTGGTGGCTACGACTGCGGTCTCCACCAATCTGAACAATCGCTCGAATCTGCGGCTCGCCTACGACTACACGAAGGACTCCTTCACCTCATCGTTCTTCGGCAGTCATCGAGTTACCGGCGAACTGTTCTGGAGCGATTCAAACTTTCTCGCCAGCGTTTTCGGCGGCAGGAGCCTCGACCTGGACTCGATGAACGTGTTCGCCGACGTTTCCTACCTCCTCGGCGCGCAGTGGCGCGTCGGCGGTGTGTTCAGCCTCGACCGATTCCGAGGCGAGACCGTGGAGGACCAGACGCTGCTCCTCGGATACCGCATGGGGTTGCGCGAGATCGCCATCACCTATTCAATGCGAACGGGCAGGTTCGGTCTGGAACTCCTCAATGCTCCTTTCCGTTAGCCTCGCGGTCGCAGCCCTGCTTTCGGCCAGCGAGCCCGCGGCTTCGTTCGGTCAGTTCGCCTACGGAGACACTCACCGCCTTGCGTTCTTCGAAGTCTCGCCGACCGAATTCACCTTCCTGCGCAACGGCGGGGCGCGGATTCAGTTCAGCGAGCCAACCGACTTCTTTCCCCAACGGCTGAGTCGCTTCGACAAGGTGCTCACGTATCGCCCGCGACCAGGCGCGCCGCTCCGACTTCGATTCGAGGCGACGTCGCTCGGCTTCTCGCTTCAGTATCGGGACGGCTTTCGCCTAAAGGGGCAAGGGGCGAGCGCACCCTTCTTGACCTGGGCAGAGGGGAGCGTCGGTCCAGGAGTGCCGACGCCGGCGACGGGCTGGGCGCTGCTCTCATGGAGCGAGCCGCTGCCGCCCGTGCTCTTGGTGCTCTCCGGCGAGCCGGTCGGCCTGCAAGTCTCTGAACAGGGTGACGGCTGGGCGCTTGAGACCCAGACGCCGTATGACGGGTGGGTGATGGTTCGCGCCCCGCTTGGCGGCGAGGCGGTCACCACACGCGGCGCCGCCGACCTCGGGCGTCTCGTCGCCAGGGTGAAGGACAAGGTCGCGACGATGGGCGAAGCCCCACGCCTCACGGATGTCGAAACGAGCGCCGATGAACGAGGCGTTACGGTTACGTGGCGGTTTGATCGGCCGGGGGCGTTCGTGCCGCCGCCGGCAACCGCGGGCGCAAACGAGCGGCGACTGAAACTGCTCTCGCCCATCGAGCGAGTCGGTACCGGCGAGGCGTTTCGCTGCTCAGGGAATGAGTTGACCATCCGCTTCATCGGAAGAGGGCTGCACCCTGGGCGAGGCGTGGTCGTCGGGCAGGCAGCCGAGGAGGAGTTCCCACTCGACCAACCGCAACACGTCGCCGAAGCCGCCCTGGCGTACGTGTGGAACACGCTGTCCGCCCGAGGCGAGACCGAGCTGCGTCGCTCTCTGGGCGTGTGGGGGTCATACGCCGGCGTAGACCGCGAGCCGGCGACGGGTCTGCCGTGGCCCGGCGGGCGGGAGCGCGATGCGCTGGCGGAATATGCTGCGCTGTGCCTGGCTGAGCGGGCGCTGGCTGTGTCGAGCGAGCGCCCAGCGGGCCTCTTCGCATCGCTCGACTGGCTCACGTGGCTGCCCACCGGCGAGGCTGAGCAGGCGCGCGAAGCGGCCGTTTACCTTGCGCTACTTGGCGCGCTGAGCAACGACGCCTACGAGCGCGCGCTCGGGGCGATGGCGCAGGCAGCGCTTCGTGCAGAGCAAGCGGAGCAGTCATTCGACTCACTGCGCGACGAGGTGTATCCGATCGCGGCGGTGCTCGATCTCGCCCCTCCGCCGCGGCTGCTGCCCGCGCTCTCCCCGATTCGTGTGCTTGCACACGGCACAACGGTCTCATGCAAGGACGGTGAACTCTCGTTCGAAGGGCTTGTAACGAAGGTCGAGCCGTTCGACGTTCGTCTTCTGGGGGTCACGCTCGCGCCGCAGGTCAGCGCAAAGTTCAATCTGGATGCCCCGGAGATGACGGCGCGCGGGAGCGTCCTCTCGGTGCGACTTACGCCTCGCCGCGTCGGCTACTGGAAGTTGAGCGTTCGGCTTGCGGAGGCGACTCTGCGCGCGTTGCCGCCCGCTATGCCAAGTCCTCGTTGTAGTGAAGGCCCACGTTCTCTCTCCGCGCCAGCGCCTGCTCTACGATGATGCGCGCGCAGACCAGTTGGTTCGCTGCCTCGGTTCCTGAAACTGAGAACCGCTCCTCCGGCTGTGCCTCGCTCACGAGGTCTTCGATGATCTCTTGCGCTATCTGCATCGATCGTGTGCGCCGGACAATGCCCACCCGCTCCCACATCGTTTGGCGCAATCGCCGCAAGATTCCCTCGCGCCCGAGAGGGGCGACGGGCGGGATCAGAGGCGCGGTCGCGACCCCGTGACCCGGCGCCCTCTCCGAGGCGACGGCGTGCTCCGCCCCCGCATAACCGAACACGAGCGCCTCGAGGAGGCTGTTGCTCGCAAGGCGATTCGCGCCGTGTACGCCGGTGCTTGCTACCTCACCCGCGGCGTACAAACCTGGGATCGAAGTGTGCGCGTGGAGGTCGGCCCGGATGCCTCCACATTGATAATGCGCCGCCGGCACGACGGGTATCGGCTCGCGCGTCATGTCGATCCCGAGATCGAGCAGCGTCTTGTAGATGTTCGGGAACTGCTCGGTGATGCTGTCAGGCGGAAGGTGTGTGGTGTCGAGGTGGACGAACGGCACGCCCTCCTTCAGAATCTCGGCGTGAATCGCTCGCGCCACGATGTCGCGCGGCGCGAGTTCGCCGCGAGGGTCGTAGTCGAACATGAACCGGCGCCCGTGAATCGTGCGAAGGATCCCCCCTGCGCCGCGCACGGCTTCGCTGACCAGGAAGCCTCTCCGCGATCTGTGATACAGCGTCGTCGGGTGGAACTGGATGAACTCCATGTTCTCGACGCGCGCGCCTGCTGCCGCCGCCAATGCTACGCCGTCGCCCGTCGCAATCGGTGGGTTCGTCGTGAAGCGATACACGCGGCAGCAACTGCCTGTGGCGATGCAGGTTGCCTTCGACCTCACTCGGAACGGGCGTTTGCCGCGAGGCTGCAACACCGCACCGGAGCAACCGGAGCCATCGAGCACCAGTCCCTCGCAGAACGTGAAGTCGAGCACCTGCAGGTTGTCCCGCGTCGGCAGCGCCTCGATGAGAGCGCGCTCGATTTCCCAACCGGTCTGGTCGGCGGCGTGCACGATGCGGCTGCGGCTGTGTCCGCCTTCGCGCCCGAGGCGCAACGTCGGAAGGCCGCCCTCATCCGCCAAGTCGAACCGCGCACCGAGGCTGATGAGCCACTCAAGTCTGGGTACCGCGTTCCGCACGAGATAACGGACCGCCTCGGGGTGACACAAGCCACCGCCCGCTTTCAAAGTGTCGTCCTCGTGCAGTTGCCACGAGTCGTCGGCTCCGACAGCTGCGGCAACTCCGCCTTGCGCCCAGCGCGTGTTCGAGTCGTGCAGCGCGGCCTTCGTGGAGACGATCGCCTTGCCGTGCTCTGCAGCCTTCAGCGCGAAGGTGAGCCCAGCGATGCCGCTTCCGATGACGAGGTAGTCGCACTCAACGGTTTCCATGATTGTCGAAGAAGGCGAGCACGGCGAACTCAAGCGTGAAGGCGACACTCCTGACAATGCAGCCATTGGGCACTGAGACGTGTGCCGGCGTGAAGTTCAGAATGCGATTCGCGCCACCGGCGACCGCCTTGTCCGCCGCTTCCTGGGCTGCGGTGGCGGGGACGGTGAGGGCGACAATGCGCGTCTGCAACTGCTTCAGCCTGCGCGGGAGGGTGGCGGCGTCCTCAATCTTCAGGCTCCTGCCGACGCTCTTACCGACTTTCCGTCGGTCAGCGTCGAAGACCGCGACCACGTTGAAGTTGTACGCTTCAAGGCCCGGATAGGCGGCGAGCGCTTGGCCGAGACGCCCGGCGCCGACGATGGCGACCTTGTGGACCCGGTCCAACCTCAACACTGTGGCGACAGCCTCTCGCAATTGAGAGGGGACGTAACCCACGCCGGGCTTGCCGCCCACGCCGAAGAAGCTCAGGTCCTTGCGCACCTGGGTGGCGGAGATGCCGCACAGTTCGCCGATGCGCTTGCTGCTGAGCCGCGGCGCGCCCATTTCCTCCTCCTCGACGAGGACTCGATAATAGGTCGCGAGCCGCAGCAGCGTCGGAATCGGAACTTTCGGCGGCTCGGGCATCGCAGGAATTGAATTCTACCAGCCGCATCGGGTAAATCTATGGCTGCCGCGTGCGCGGTTAGCTCAGTTGGTAGAGCACTACAATGACACTGTAGGGGTCACTGGTTCAAGTCCAGTACCGCGCACCATTCGTTCTCCCGGCTAACTCTCGCGATTCGAACGGGGTAAACTGCTCGCGCCCCCGTGCGCCAGCCGGGGCAGATCACACTACAGGAGGTGCTCACAGCACTCTGCAACCATTTCGAGTCACTGCGCTCACCGCGCGGTCGCTCGACGCGATATCACCTTCACGTCCGCCCATTCTTCGAGCGACGGAACAGAGCGCTCGCCCAGCACACAGAGCGCGGTCGCGATCGGGTCGGTTGTGAATACGTCGGCGCCGATAACCGACACCGTCCTCGCGTCCGTGACACCGTAACCCGTCCGAGGGTCGAGGATGTGCGAGTATCGCACGCCTGCGATCTCTACAAACTGCGCATCGGCGCCGGATGTCGAGACCCCGCAGCGAGACAGAACCAGTCGCTCGCGGGCATGGGGCACGGAGATAACCCAGCCCTCGCTGCCGGGGGGAGGGTCGCCAAGAGCGATGTCGCCGCCTGCCTCGATCAGCGCGCACTCGACGCCCTCGCGCCGTAGCGCCTCCAAGGCTTGGTCGCAGGCGTAGCCCTTCGCGATGCCGCCGAGGTCGAGCCTCATCCCTGCGTCGAGCAACTCGACCGTCCTCCTCTTCGGGTCGAGGAGCATCAGGTGCCAGCCGACGAGTGCGCGCGCCTGGGCGAGAGCCTCCTCGCTCGGCAGGGCGCCCTGCCGCCGTGCTTGCCGCCACAGAAGGACCAGGGGCGCCGCCGTCGGATCAAACGCCCCTGCCGTTCGGCGAGCGACCTCTCTCGCTCGCTCAAGAACTCGGTAAAGGTGTTCGCTGACCTCGACGGCTCCGCCGCCGGCTTGGTCGCACAGGCGATTGAGTTCGCTGTCGCGGCGGTAGTCGCTCATGACTTCGTCCAACTCGGCGAAGGCTGCGAACGCAGCGTGGGCTGCCCGCTCCGCCTGCTCCGCTCCGGTCGCATACAACACAACGCGCACGCGCACGCCCATGTGCAGTTGGATATACTCGAACCGCTGAGGCGAACCGACACCGAAGGACAGCGAGAGACTCATGATGATGGCAGCCGTATGCATACTCTTGGCGGCCTGCGGGGCTGGGGCGGACACCGTGCTTGACCGCGAGCCGTTTGAGGAGAGCATACCGGGCTTCCTGGCTCGCTTTCGCATGGTGCCGATTCCCGACGGCGAGGCGCAGTGGGACGGCGGGCAGCACGAGGTCCGAAACCTCTTCGTTTCCGAGACCGAAGTCACCTGGGACGTGTTCGAGATCTGGGCGTTCCAACTTGATTTGACCGACGAGCAGCGAGCCACGGGCGTGGACGCCGAGGCGCGCCCCAGCCGCCCATACGGCGACATCTACCGCGGTTTCGGGCACGTCGGCTATCCCGCCATCGGCATGACGAGCCACGCCGCCGAGCAGTTCTGCCGCTGGTTGAGCCAGAAGACAGGCAAGAAGTACCGTTTGCCGACGCTTGCCGAGTGGCGGTACGCCGCCCAGGCGGGGCAACGTCGCCTGCCCGACCTTTCCCTCAGCGCTTGGGCGTGGGAGGACGCCATGGACAAGACCCAGCCTGTCGGCAAGAGGGAGGCGAACCCGTGGGGCTTGCGAGACATGTTGGGCAACGTCGCCGAGTGGGTTCGGCTGCCGGGCGACGAGTACGCAGTGTGCGGCGGCTCGTTCCGAGACAAGCGCGAGACCCTCTCGTGGGAGCTGATCCAGCGCCAGACGCCTCGCTGGAACGAGACGGACCCCCAACAGCCGAAGAGCCGCTGGTGGCTGTCCGATGCGCCGTTTGTGGGCATCCGGTTGGTGTGCGAAGGGTAGTGGGGCGTGCTGCGCCATAATCCACCCATGGCGGGAAAGGACGGGATATCGAGACGAGAGTTCCTGACAACGTCGGCGGCGGTCGGCGCGACGCTAGTTGCTCCGTCGTTGCTGAAGGCTTCCTCGGGCCGGGCAACCCTTCGCCTTGGCCTCATCGGTTGTGGTGGGCGAGGCACCGGCGCTGTGATGGACGCCGTGGCGGCAGACGACGACGTGGTGCTCTATGCGATGGGTGATGTCTTCGAGGATCGCCTTCGAGGAAGCGAGCAGTACCTGAGGTCGCAAGTCAAAGAGAAGGTGCAAGTCACGAGCGGGCGAACCTTCGTCGGCTTCGACGCCTATCGCGGCGTGATCGAGAGCGAGGTAGATGTGGTTATCCTGACTACGCCCCCTGGCTTCCGACCGGCGCACCTCTCTGCAGCCGTCGCCGCAGGGAAGCACGTGTTTACCGAGAAGCCGGTTGCAGTGGACGGCGCCGGTGTGCGTGAGGCCTTCCGGGCGTCCGACGAGGCGAAGGCCAAAGGGCTTGCGATTGTCGCAGGAACTCAACGGAGGCACGATATCGCCTATCGCGAAGCGATGGAGCGCATTCACACCGGCGCCATCGGAGACATCGTCGCCGCATACTGCTACTGGAACCAGGGAGGACTTTGGATGAACCCGCGCAAGCCCGAGTGGACCGACATGGAGTGGCAACTGCGCAACTGGCTCTACTTCGCTTGGCTCTCGGGAGACCACATCGTGGAGCAGCACGTGCACAACATTGACGTTGTGAACTGGGCGATGCAGGCGCATCCAACAAAGGCGGTCGGCGTGGGTGGGCGCCAGGTGCGAACCGACCCCGCGTATGGCCATGTGTATGACCACTTCGCCATCGAGTTCGAGTACGAAAGCGGTGTGCGAATGCTCTGCATGTGCAGGCAGCAAGACGGCACCGCGTCCCGAGTCGCCGAGCACATCGTTGGGACGAAGGGGACTTCCAACGGGAACACCTTCATCAGCGGCGAGAGTGCGTGGAGATTCGAAGGCGAGCGACCGAACCCCTACGTCGAGGAGCACAAGCGCCTGTTCGAGGGCATTCGAGCGGGTAACGTGATGAACGAGGGCAGGCAGGTTGCGGAGAGCACGATGACCGCCATCCTCGGCCGCGAGGCGGCTTACTCCGGGCAGGAGGTAACGTGGGAACAGGTCCTCAACAGCCAACAGCGCCTCGGCCCGGAGAAACTGGAGTTCGGCCCGGTGCCGGTCCCCGATGTGGCTATGCCCGGAAGGACAAAGGTGGATGCAGATGGATCGCAGGGAGTTTCTTAGGGCTGGGGCGGCAACCGTTGGCGCCGGTATGCTTGGCGTGAAGATGCAAGCAAGTCCTTCCGACGAGGATCAAGTGCAGGGTCAGCCGTTCCGCCTCAAGTATGCGCCGCACTTTGGGATGTTCCGCCACCACGCGGGCGACGACCCGATTGAGCAACTGCGGTTCGCCGCCGCCGAGGGGTTCCGCGCGTGGGAAGACAACGGCATGATGGGGCGCCCCGTTGCCGAGCAAGAGCGCATCGCGAAGGCGATGACTGACCTCAGCATCGAGATGGGCGTGTTCGTTGCGCACGCTGAGTGGCGAGAGCCGACCTACGTGCGCGGCGGCGAATCGGCGTTCGCAATGCTGCGCGAGCAGATGCGCTCCGCCGTCGAGGTGGCTAAGCGTGTGAATGCGAAATGGTGCACCGTCGTGCCCGGGCCGTACGACCCTCGGATGGACTGGGGCTATCAAACGGCGAACGTAATCGAGTGTCTGCGGGTGATGGCGGAGGTCGCCGAACCGGCGAATCTGACGATGGTGCTTGAGCCGCTCAACCCGCGCGACCATCCGGGCATGTTCCTCACCAAGGTGGCGCAGACCTTCGAGATCTGCCGAGCGGTGAACTCGCCGTCCGTCAAGATCCTGGACGACCTGTATCACCAACAGATTACGGAAGGCAATCTCATTCCAAACATTGACCGCGCCTGGTCTGAGATTGCGTACTTCCAGGTCGGCGACAACCCTGGGCGCAACGAGCCGACGACCGGCGAGATCAACTACCGAAACGTGTTCAAGCACATCCACGAAAAGGGGTTCTCGGGCATCGTCGGCATGGAGCACGGCAACGCCCGCCCGGGCCGCGAGGGCGAGCGCGCGCTCATCGAGGCGTACCGCTGGTGCGACTCGTTCTGAGCGGCAGACCTACCTCGTCGCTCTGCCGAAAACCTTCCGCCCCTCGACGAACACGAGGTCGGGCTGTATATCCGGCCACCTCGGCGACAGGTCGAACGGGGAAGCGTTCAACACAACAAAATCGGCTCGATAGCCGACCTCGATCCGTCCGATCTCTTTCTCCATGAAGGCGGCGTATGCCGCGTAGCTTGTGTAGGCGCGGAGCGCTTCGGCAATCGTAATGCTCTGTTCGGGAAACCAGATGGCGCCGTTCAGAATGCGGCCCTCGACAGCCGCCTCCAATCCGAGCATCACGTTCTGCGTGACGACCGGCCAGTCCGAGCCGAAGGCGATGACTGCGCCCGCATTTACGAGGCTTCGATACGCATACGACCAGGCGCACCGCTCTTTGCCGAGATACTGCTCGGCGTACCGGCCGTCGTCCGCCTTGTGGAACGGTTGAAGCGAAGCGATGATGCCTCGCTCGGCGAAGGCGCGAATCACGTCGGGCGCGAGGTGCTGAGCGTGTTCGCTCCTCGCCCTCGCAGCACGCAGCCGCTCGATGCCGCCGTACGCGGCGAGAAGTTTGTCGGCGAGAACGCGGTTCGCCTCATCGCCTATTGCGTGCACGATGACTTGCAGGTTCGCCTCCGCGGCCGCGCGGGCGTTGCGGTCGAACGTACCGTCCGTAACTATCGGCATCGGCAGCCCGCTCCAATCCTTGTTATCGGGCGGATTGTTGGCGAACGGCGCGGACATCCAGGCGGTGCGCGAGCCGAGCGACCCGTCGAAGTACGCTTTGAAGCCGCGTGGCTCGACCCAACCTGGCTTGCCGCGGAAGGCGCGGAGCCGCTCCGCGTCACGACGCCAGTCCCCTCCGGTTGGATAGAGAAGAAAGCGCACGGTGAGATCGTCGCGCTCCGCAAGCGCCTCGTACGCCGGCAGGTCAGCCATGCCCGGTATGTCGCAAACGGTCGTGATGCCCATCGCATTGGCGGCTCTCATCGCGCGATTGAGGGCATCGAGCTTATCTTGCAAGGTCGGCGGTGGTATGAGGCGCGACACGAGTCCCATCGCCGTCTCGCGAAGGATGCCCGTCGGCTCGCCGGTATCCGGGTCGCGGTCAATCACGCCGCCGGGCGGGTCGGGCGTGTCCTTGGTGATTCCCGCCATACGCAGCGCAACCGAGTTCACGAGCGCGGAGTGCCCATCCATTCGGCTTAGGAACAGCGGCCGCCCCTGCGAGGCTTCGTCCACCCATTGGCGCGTCGGCTGTTCTATGCGTTGCCAACTCTCAGTTGACCACCTACCGCCCAGAATCCATCTTCCTTCAGGAAGGTTGCCTGCCCACTCGCGAACGCGGCGGATGAAGTCCTCCTTGTCGCGCGCGTCGCGCAACTGGAGTTGGCTGAGATTGTTGCCGCCGTTCAACATATGAATGTGCGAATCAATGAACCCGGGAAGGACAACCCGCCCCTCGGCGTCGAGGTGCTCGGTGTTCGTGCCAACGAGAGACGGCTCATAATCGCCGACATATACGAAGCGGCCGTCGCGAACAGCGGCGAATGAAGCAAAGCCGACGCGCCCGTCGGTCCAGATGCGCGCGTTCTCAATGACCAGGTCAGCCGGCTGGACCGGAAGCAGCAAGAGCGTAAGAGCTGCGGCGAGCATGGGGGGATTCTATCCCGGTGGGTGCCTCGCGTTCATAATGCCGGTTTGTGTCACGGGCGCTCCGCATGAGTCCGCTTGCCGTTATTTTTGTAACGGTATTCGTGGACATGCTGAGTTTTGGCCTGGTGATTCCCGACCTGCAGATCCGCGCGCCGCAGCTCGGTGCCGGGGGTTGGAAGCTGGGAGCCGTTCAAGGGGCGTTCTCTTTCTTCACGTTTCTCGCCGCCCCGTGGTTGGGGAGGCTTTCCGACCGGGTGGGGCGGAAGCCGGTGCTTGCGCTGGGCGCGGTGTTGAACGCGGTATCGTTTTTACTGTACGCCTATGCACATGATTTTCCCTCGCTGCTCGCCGCTCGGATCATCGGCGGCATCGGGTCGGCAAACCTCTCCGCAGCGTTCGCCTACGTTACCGACGTAACCCAGGAGGAGAGCCGCGCGAAGAGTTTTGGCTTCCTGGGTGCGGCGTTCGGCTTGGGATTCATCTTCGGGCCGGTGGTCGGGGGCGTGTTGGCGGAGCGCGGAGGAAACTGGCTGCTCGGCATCGTGGCGATGGGCGTTGCGCTGGTGAACTTCACCTGGATCCTGTACGCCTTGCGCGAGAGCCGGGCGCCGGCAACCTCTGCTGCGGTGTTCAATCTGCGCGCGCTCCGCGAGGCGGTCGCAATTCCGGGCATGGCGGCGCTCCTGCTGTTGTTCGGGGTGTACAACTTCGGTTTCTCCAATCTCGAAGCGACGTTCGTTCGCCTGATGAACGCCAACCATGGCCTTGACCGCGAGCACACGGGGTACATCCTCGGGTTCGTCGGCGTGTGTATGGCGTTTGTGCAGGCGGGGCTTGTGGGAAGGGCAGCCGCCCGGTTCGGCGAGCGCTGGATGGTGAGGCTCGGCCTGTTGGTGGTCGTCCCTGCTTTCGCGCTTCTGCCGCTCGTGCCGTCCGTGCCGCTCGTATATCTTGCCGTGCTGCCGCTCGCGGTCGGTGCGGGCATGGCGGGCCCGGGCATCCAGTCCCTTATCAGCCGCACCGCGTCGGCTTCGATTCAGGGCGGCATGTTTGGCGTTACGCAGGGGCTTGGCGCGCTTGCGAGGACGGTCGGCCCCATAGTCGGGAACACACTGTTCGAGAGCAAGCCGGCCTATCCATACATGGCTGGGGCGCTGATCATTCTGTTGCCGGTTGCGATTTCGTGGCTGGCACTTCCGTCGCCCGCTCCGAGCCGAAAGAGCGCACCTTGAGCCACGCGCCCGCCGACTGCTCGAGGTTTCTCAGACAGCGAAGCCAACGATTCCGCGTGTTGTCAGGAGCGAACGCGATGCAGAGGCGCTCCATAGCGCGCGTAAGCGACACGTAGAGCAGGCGCATCTCCTCAGCGTCGCGCCGTTCCTGCATACGCCGGACCACAAACTCGGCCACGCCACTACGCACCTCCTGCGCGGCGAGCGCGGGGAGTGGGCAATCCGGATCGAGAAGGGCCTCGTTGCGCACGGAGGAGGGCATCGCATAAGCATCGAGCACGACGACGGGCCATTCCAGGCCCTTCGCCTGATGCGAGTTGCAGATGCGGACGGCGTCCGCGGCGTCTTCCGCCTCTTCGCTGATTGTTTCTGCGTCACTCACACGTGCCTTCGCCTGTTGCTGCGTCTTCAGCCAGGCGGCGAATTCCCCCGGCGAGAGGTGGGAACGCTCGCGCGCCATCTTGAGCAGCTTGCGGAAGTTGGCGATCAGTCGTTCCCGCTCGGGCCTGAGGGCGAAGCGCGCATCGAGGTTCGTCTCGCGCGCAAGAAGCGAGAGCAGTTCGAGAGGCGGCATCTGGTGCGCAAGCGGGGAGAGCCTCGTGAACCAGGCGAGGAACGCCTCAACTGCCTGTTCGTCCACGCGGCTTAGGCCCGGCACGCCCTGCTGAAGAGCCGCATAGGCGCCTCCTACCTCGCGTGAGCGCAAACCGATGAGAAGGAAGCCATCGAACGTTAGCCCCACGATCGGCGAGCGAAGCAGGCTAAGCAGCGCGTAGTCGTCGCTTGGGTCGGCAAGCGCCCTCAAGGCGGAGCCGAGGTCTCGAATCTCGCTCCGAAGGAAGTAACTCCTTCCTGTGCCGAGGATGGTTGCCGGAATGCCAAGCTTGGTCAGTGCGTCGGCGTGGCGGTCAACCCTGTCGCGATTGGCTGTAACGACGGTGATGTCGGACGGCCTCACTCCGTCAACCTCGATGAGCTCGAGCACGCCTTCGGCTATTGCTGAAACCTCGAGGTCTCGCCCGCGCGGAAGTTTCCACACCTCAACAGGGTGCCCTTCGTCCGGAAGGCGGCCACCGATGGCCTCAAACACGTCTTCGTCATCGGACTTCGGCGCCTCCGGCGCGCTGCGGGCGCACTGCAAGCGTGGGAGACGGTCTCCCCACTCGCTCTCGAGCGCCTCCTCGACTGCGCGGAGGATGCGCCCCGTGGAGCGATGATTCACCCGAAGGACACAACACGCGGAGTGCTGAATCTGCTCATCAAAGAGGCGGCTGTCCGCTCCTCGGAAGAAGTAGATGGACTGCTGCGGGTCTCCGACAAACAGGCGCCGCTCCACAGGCAGGGCGCGCAGCAGTCGGTACTGGATGCGGTTGAGGTCTTGCGCTTCGTCCACGGCGAGGCACACGTACTTGTCGCGAAGCGCCTCGCCGTGCTCCTCGAGCAATTGCACCGCGCGGCGTTCCAGCGCCACGAAGTCGAGCACCGCCGCCGTCGCGAACTCCGCCTCGAGGTGTCGCCACGCCCGAAGAGCCAGCCTCAGCACGCCGAACAGGAGCGCCGCGTTCTCCTCTTCCTTTTCCCTCGGTTGGAGATGCAACGGGCACGTGCGGCGCTGCGCCGAGAACGCCTTGCGCACCGAGTCGTAGTCCTCCCACCACTTAGGCTGTAGTGGCTCGCCGAGTGCCTGCTCGAGAAGGTGCTGCACCACATCGCGCGCCCGCGATTGGAACGCCTCCAGGGATTGCGTCATCTCTTCGAGCGCATCCATCGAGTAACCCGCCTGTCGCCAGCCTTCAAGGAGTGAGCGCGTTTGGTCAATCAGCCAGCCGGCGGCGATGTAGGGCGTGCCGAACTCGCCCGACCTCTTACCGGCGAAGCGGCGGATCGTCGCGATCTCTTCGGGCGAGAGGTCCCCTTCGGCAATGGCGCGCTGGAGGCAGTCTCGCGTCAGATCGCTCGAGCCGTCGAGCACCTCGAAGCGCGGGTCTACGCCCGCCTCGATCGGGTATTCGCGCAGCAGGCGCTCGCACAGGCTGTGCACTGTCGAGATCGGTCCGACCTGCGCGAGGCGTGCATCCTCTCGCCGCCCATGTTCGAACAGCCTCTTCACGATGCGGTCCCGCATCTCAGCGGCGGCCTTGCGCGTGAAGGTGATGGCGAGAATCTGCTGGGGGCTTGCGCCGTGCTCCAGAATCTGGTGCAGATACCACTCTACGAGGAGGCGCGTCTTGCCGGTCCCGGCTCCGGCGTGGACGGTAACCTCGTTCGCGCCCACCTGCAGAACGGCGCGCTGCTCCTCGGTGAGGAGGATGGCGGAGTCGGCTCGCGTCACTCGACGACCTCCATCGGTCTCGGCCCGATGTCTTGCCTTCTGCAGAGGTCTTCAAAACCGCACCGCTCGCAGTGCTGCCCGGGCTCGGGATGAATCGTCCCCCGCCCCATCTTGTCGAAGGCGTCTCGAACCCTGGCGGCTGTTTCGTTGAGGAACTCGGCGAGGGTCAGGCGGTCTCCGTCCCTGCCGGCTGTGTGCGTGCTCAGGTTCTCGCTTGTGCTGCTGGGGAAGAGGTTCTCATTCAGCCGCTCTCGCTGGTACAGCGCCATGCGCTCGCCACCGGTAACATCGTGAAACAGCACCGCGCGCAGCCCCTTCGGCTGAAGAACCGCAAGCAGAGAGGCGCGCAACTCGAAGTCCTGCATCTCCCCCGGTCGGCTGGGAACAAAGCCGAAGCGGAGCGGGACGTGCTTGCCCTCGCGTTCATAGACCACGTCAATCGTGTCGTCCAACTTGATGTTTGCGCCTCGGTGCGGGATGGTGTCACGCAGCTCGGTTTCGCTGAGCCGCGCGTTCTGCCGAATCGGCTTGAGTTTCCACTTCTCGCGAGCAGCCTTCTCGACAGCGCAGAAGAGGTCCAGAACGGTCGGGACGGCAAGCTCGAGCACGCGCAATTCGCTCTCTGACGTGAAGGCGCGCTGAGCGTCCAGTTCACTGCGGAACTGCGCGTGCAGCCGCTCCCTGAGCGATTCCGCATCGCTCAGGAGGTCGGTGTTCCGAATCGTTCTCACCGCCGCGCGCCAGATCGCGTGTTCGCCCTCGCTTCGGAGCCGCAAGTGAGCCAAGGAAAGAAACTGGAAGGAGCAGAGTTCCACGGCGCGAATGTGGCTCAGCCGAAGCGGCTGAGGAATCCGCGACACTTCCTCCTGCACCGAGGGACTGACGACGGTCGTGTCGTCGCAGCGGCGCACCTCTTCGGCGAGCGCCTCGCGCATCCGCCGTGCTTCCTCGGTCGGAGGCTCCACATCGTTCCACACAGCACAGGCGACCTGGTCAAAGGGGTCATCCTCGGCGCAGGGCAGCGGGAAGCGCTTCTCAAAGCCGACTGCATGCACGCGCACGGAGCCGAGGGCGCGCTGCAAATCAGAGATGAACACCGACTGTATCTCGTCACCTTCTCCAAATGTAACCGGATAGTACAACGTCACGCTCCGCGCCGAAGCGACGAGCCTATAGAACTCCCGCCTGCTTCTCTCGGCGACGGTGTAACTGTCGGCCAGCGGTGACGAGCGAACTTTCTTCCGGAGCGCATCGGGCAGAAGCGGGTCTTCGGTGCGCTTCTTGGGCACGCGCCCTTCCGTCATCGCGAGTGCGATCACCTCGTTCGCCGGGCCGATGTCCCACGCCGACTGAGTTACGCGCACGCCCTGCGCGTCGCGGATACGAATGGCATAGTCGGTCGCCTGCCAGCGGGCGCGCGCGCGGCGGGCGAACTCGCGGAGCGACATCGTCCTTCCGGCAAGAGCCATCGCCTCCGCCTCAAGGCTTCGAAGCATGGCATCGAGTGCCGCCTCGTTCCTTCGATGCAGCGCAGACGAGGCGCTCTCGTCCAGCCACGGCGTTCGCGCGAGCAGGTCCCGAAAGGCGCTCAGCCAGTCGGTCATCGTTCTCATGCCGGAAGAGGCGGATGCCCTCCACGTTGCGTATTCGCTGAGCCACTCAGGCAGCCCCTCGATTGCTCCCGACCGCAACGCCTCCCATGGGTCTTGGGCAGACGCGAGCGACTGCACCGTACGTTTCACCTCGGCGCGGCTTTCGGCGGGAACGGCGGTGAACGGCGAATCGCAAAGCCCCGCGACCGCGTGGAGCGAGCCGTTCACGGCAGCAGACAACGCGCCGCCACAAAACCGAGCGAACGGGTTCGTCAGCAGCGGGGCGCGGTAGTCCAACTCGACCGGCACGCTTAGTCGCACGCAAGCCGAGTGAAGGAGTGGGCCGTACTCGTCGAGGCTCGGCGCGAAGAGGACGAGATCCCAGGGGGCGACGCCCTGGCGCAAGCGCTCGCGGGCGTGGCGAACCGCGTGCTCGACTTCTACGAACTCGTCCGCCGCGGCGACGATTCGCACGCCGGCGTCGCCCTGTCCGCTCCCTTCGGTAGGTGAGAAAAGAGCGTGAATCGGCAGCGATGAGGAGTCGTTCGCAATGACCTTCGCTTCGGGGAACGCATCCGTGAGCGAGGAAGCAGCAACGAAGAACCGTTCGTCGAATGGGTGTGTCTCGGCGAGCACCGTAACCTTGCATCCCGCGCGCACCAACCAGTCCAGCAGCGTGAGGAAGATCGGCGGCCACTCGTCTTCGCCGATCCAAAGGATGTGCCGTAAGCCCTGGGGCAACGAAGGCTCGGCGTCCGCCAGGCGCTCGATGCGATGTGAGAGCGTAGACAGGCGGTGGCGCTCCAACTCGCGATCCAGTTGGGCTACGAGGCAGGCGAGGTCTGCCGCTCGGCGCTCTTCGGTCGGCAGGTCCGCGGGAGCGATGCGGTGATGGCGCAACTCCTGCAGCGTCTGCACGGCTGCGGCATGAAAGCCGGGCAGGTGTGCGGCCTCGCCGAAGGCAGTCAGCCGCTCTACCTCTTCGGCACATCCGGAGAGCAGCGCCTCTTGAAACAGCGCCGGGGCGGAGCGCCGATGCGGAAGGGCTGCGTGAGACGCCAGCCTTCCGACCAACTCGCCCACCATCTCGATGCTCGCATCCCCGGTTTGATACCGCGCATGGAACTGCTCGTTGCGAAACACCCAGTCGCGCAGGTGCCGCAGCGCCTCGTGGCGGCTCGACGTGATCGAGACGCCGCGCTTGGTGAGCAGGCGCTCCGCGGCTGCCCTTTGGCCGTCGAAGCCGGGCAGCGTCTGAAGGATGGATATGCTTCCGCGCTTCATCTGTCGGATGGTGTCGGTTCGATCTCGTCGCCGTGCTCGCGCTTGCGATGCGCGGCTTCGTGACGAAACGGCTCGGTGTGGAGGGTGATGACGACGTTCGGAAGCTTCCCGCGGATCAAGTCCTCAACCTCTTCGGTGATGGCGTGCGCCTCGAGAAGGCTCAGCGTGTCCTCGACGAGGATGTGGGCATCTATGTGTCGTTGCGATCCGGCCTTGCGCGTGCGGAGTTGGTGATAGCCGAGAACCGCAGGGTGCCGACGAAGGATCGAAACGATTACGTCAATGTCTTCCTGCGGCAGTCGGCGGTCAATCAGCGCCTGGTAAGTCCTGAACGCGATACGACCACCGCTCAAGAGGATCCACACCGTCAGCGCAAGCGCGATGAGCGGGTCGAAGATTGGGTTCCCCGTAAGCCAAACCAACAGGAGCGCAACGAGCACGCCCGCGCTGGTGAAAACGTCCGCCGTCAGGTGGAGCGCGTCGGCGCGCAGTGCCTCACTATCCGTCTCTTCCGCAACGCGAAGAATGTAGCGGCTCACGAACGCATTCCAGACAGCCGCGACGAGGATGATTCCGAGCGCGATGTCCACGCGGATCCGCTCCGGGTTGAGCAGGCGCGCAATCGCCTCATAGCCGACGTAAACCCCCGCTCCGATGAGCAACATCGCCTCGGCGAGACCCGCAAACGACTCAACCTTCCCATGGCCGTATGGATGCTCACGGTCAGCAGGCACGTCGCTCACCCGCACGCTGGCGTAGGCGAGCATGCTCGCCACGATGTCCCCGACACTATGCAGCGCCTCGCTCAGAACGGAAACCGAGCCGGAGAGCAGAAACGCCACGAGCTTGCCTGCCGTGAGCAAGACGTTCGACAGGACCGACACGCCCGCTGCAAGGCGCTTGCGCCGGGCGAGAGCGTTAGCGGGGGGTGGGTTCACTGTTGCAAATCGCAGTATACTCGGGAACCTTCCGGCCGCCTCAAACGTGTGGATAGACATGATTGGAACCTTGTTACTCGCCTCAGGCGTGCTCATCCAAGGGGGCGCTGGCCTTCAGCCAGGGGTGGCTGTCCCCGATGTCGCTCTCACCGACATGGCCGGCAAGACCGTCCACCTCAGCGACTTTCGTGGCAAGAAGGTCATCCTCTTCACTTGGGCGTCCTGGTGAGGGTGTCGCGCTCAACTGCCGGGCTGGCAGTCTTTCGTTGACCTTCGCAAATCGGATGACTACGTCCTTGTCGCTGTTGCGATGGACGCCGGCGGCATTCCTGCGTGCAAGAAGTACTACAACGACGCTCAAGCGACCTACGTCACACTGGTGGACTCGCAGAACGCACTCGCCGACGCCCTCGGCTTCAAAGTGATCCCGAACGGCTTCTTCCTCGACGAAGCGGGGCGGCTCGTAAAGGGCATCGTCGGCGGGTTCGAGGTTCGAAGCCCGCGCACCATCGAGGCGGTTGAGGCATTCCTTTCCCAGCCGAAGGCGGAGCCGGACGCGACAACCAAGCCGGTGCGCGATGAGGAGAGCCTTGTGGCGCTGCTCGCAAAGGTTGAAGCTGACCCCGAAGACGCCGACGCGCGCCTCGAAGCAGGGAAGACGCTCCTGCGCCTTGGCAAGGCGGCTGAAGCGCTCCAGCACCTGAAGACCGCGGCCGATGCCCTCCCGAAGTCCGCATCTGCTCAGTTTGCGCTTGGAAGTTGCATGCTCGCGCTTGATCGCAAAGCCGACGCGCTCGCGCAACTCCGCAAGGCGCTCGCACTCGACAGGGAGAACTACGTGATACGCAAGCAGATCTGGATGATCGAGCATCCGGAGAGGTTCTTCCCCGAGATCGATTGGGCTTGGCAGCGAGAACAACTCGCCAAAGAGCGCAAGACTGAATCAGGCGGAGGTGGGTAGGCAGAGAGTGTTGGGAGCGGGGGCGGGATTCGAACCCGCGACCTCCGGGTTATGAGCCCGACGAGCTACCGCTGCTCCACCCCGCAACGCTGATTGAGAGTTTACCCGGACGCGCCCTCAGAAGTCCAGCCCTGGTCCACCGAGCGGATATCCGGGCTGCGCGCCCCCGGCGGTGCCCGGCTGCGCGAGCGGGTTGCTCCCACCGAACTCCGGCTGGTGCATTCCGGGCTGGTTCATGCCGGGCTGCGGCGAGAATCCTGGTTGTTCGAAACCGAACGGCTGGGCGCCCCCAGCGAAGCCCGCTCCAAAGCCTGCGCCCGATTCCGGCGTGAGGCTTCCGCGTGTGTCATTTCCAAAGAGCGCGAGCGACTCTTCGGCTGAGCGCGGCATCCGATAGGGGTCACCCTGGGGGCTGAGAAACTCCGAGCCGGTGTTCGGCGACACAGTCCACAGGTAAACGCCCTCGAACGGGTCCTTGTAGGCTTCCAGGCGGTCGCCACGAGTGTAGACGCCCAGCTCCTCGAGGTACGAGCGCATCATCACGCCCCAATGGAACCGCCGAAAGAGAAAGAACTCGCCCTCGGCAGCCGATTCGATGTAGGCGAGCATGGGCATCCGGTCGCTTGGCGCCTCGGCGGCTGCTCCTTCCACGGCGAAGGTTGCTCCCGTGGTCGCGCCGGTGCCGATTCCAGCCGCGCTTCGTATGAGAGGGTACAGAACGACCGCGGCAATCACCAAGATCGCGACGATTCCGAGAACCTCGAACGCGGACAATCCCCTCTGATTGCTCATCGGGGTTATTGTCGGCGCGTTCCCTGCGTTTCTCCTCATCGTTCCGCCTCTACTGTTCCATACGGATGGCAGCACAGCAGCGTGTCATCACGAAGCGCCGGGTGGCGCCTACCACGGCCGCAGGGGCGTGCCGAGCAGGAGCGGATCGCGCCGAGCCACGCCCAGCCAGTGGAGCGATTCGACGCGGAAGACTCCATCCTCCCACTGCCCGATGGAGGCAACCCGGTCCCTCGGTAGAAGCGGCAGGTCCGGCAGCCCGGCAAGTTCGAGCGTTGCCTCGCCCTTCCCGTCGCTTACCCTCACGGCGGCGCCGATCGACGCGAGCACCTCCACGCCCAGAAGCGCGTGCTTGCCCTGGGTCTTCCGCGACTCATCGAGGGTGCGTGCGACGCGCAGGTTCGCCGCGATGCGATCCTCGCGCTCAAGTCGCTCGCCACTCGCTGTGTGGAACGTCTCAAGCGCCTCCGCCGCGCGCGGGTGAAGCACAAACCCGTACCTCATCGCGGGCGGGGGCGTGCCCGGCGGCGGCGGCGCAGCGGGCAACTCCCGCAGGCGATCGTAGAACCGCTCGTTGAACAGCTCCGCCTCGACCCCGGGCATCGGGTTGGTGCTCGCGTAGGAGAAGAAGCAAACGCCGTTGAGTCGGCTGTCGGCGTAACTCGCCTGCTTGAGCGTGTCGTCGTGGGAGTTCAGCCAGTTCCCGATTCCGGCGACGATGCGCGTTCTGCCGCCCTTGAGTTGCTCGCAGTATCTCACCCAATTGCGGAACCACTCGCCGTTTTGTTCCTCGCGGAAGTAGAGCATCGGGATGAGCAGATCGAGGATGCCCTCGCGCGCCCAGGCTCGCCAGTCTTGGAAGCATCGGCGGAAAGCAGCAGACTGTTCGAACGTGCTCGGGGCATCACCCCAGGGGACTACCGCCGCGGAAACGATAAGGTTTGGCTTTAGCTCCTTCGCCAGCAACGTGACCCGGCGGACGAGGTCGGTTACCTGCTTGCGTCGCCAATCGCCGAAGAGTGGGTCGTCCGGCGTCGGAAGCGTCGCAGGGTGCGGCTTGCTCGCGCCGGAGGTTCCGCCGGCGCCGGGGAAGACCTCTCGCCCCGACCCGGCATCTGCTGTTCCGCGCGTTGTCTCCTGTGTGAGCAGCGAAGCGCGCTCGGCGCGCGCGAGCACACCCGCGCGCTGCTCGGCGGATAGCGAGGCGAGGAATCGCGCGACGCTGACCTCGTTGTAGCCCCACTCCGCGCCGCCGAAGCGGATGAAGTCGAAGTGGATGCCGTCAACATCGTACTTCCGCACGACCTCGAGATAGAGCCGCGTGAGGTAGTCCTGCGCCTCGGGGTGGCCGAAGTCGAGCGCATAGCCGACGGGCGTCCCCCGGTTGCCATAGGGGTCTTGCGTCAGCCAGTCGGGTCGGCGGTAAAGGACGTGGTCCTCCCAAACCGGCGGAGCCGATTCCGACCAGAGCGGGTGCGCGTTCAGCCAGGCGTGTACTTGGATTGGCGGGTTGCCGGCGTGCGCTTCTCGAATCACAGCCGCCAGTCCGTCGAAGAACGGGAACGCGTCGAGCGCGCGGTGCTCATAGGCGCTGTTGTGATACGTGTGGGCGCGGCTGCGGACTTGGATGAACAGCGCGTTCACTCCGGCGCGCTTCGCCCGCTGAATCAGTTCGCGCACCTGGATAGGGGACTTGATTCCGTCGTGGAACACGTCCACCCACATCCCGCGCACCTTGGTCTCCTGCGACATCGCCGATACGCACAGGATAGCCCACAGGAGCGCGGAGAGAAGCCGTGCCATCATCTAAGGTTACCCTAAGGATTACCCCTTGCCGCCTCGCTCGCGGCCTCGACGGAGTGGTCGGGGCGGCGAGATTCGAACTCGCGACCTCCTGCTCCCAAAGCAGGCGCGCTAACCAGGCTGCGCTACGCCCCGGATGGTCGAGAGTGTACCTGCTGCCCCGAAACGCCGATTCGTGCTGCGATGCGGTAAGGTAAAGCCATGGCGCAGACAGTATTGATCCTCGGCGGCGGGTTCGGAGGGCTGTCGGCTGCGAACGAAGCCCGCCGGCTTCTCCCAAAAGACACCGACGTAATCGTCGTCGACCGGGATGAGCACTTTGTGGTTGGCGCAGCGAAGACGTGGGTTGCTCTCGGCGATGCCGACCCTCGAGAAGTCCAACATGACAAGTCGAGACTTGCTAAGCGTGGCATCGAGTTCCTACGTTCAACCGTCCGACGCATCGCAGTCTCGGAGAAGGTGGTGGATACGGACCGAGGAACGATTGCGTACGACTATCTCATCATCGCGTTGGGCGCGGAGATCGCACGTGATGCAATCCCGGGCCTTAGCGAGGGCGCGCACGATTTCTACACCCTCGACGCAGCCGTGCGGCTCCGAGAAGCGCTGGAGCGATTTGAGGGCGGGCGAGTCATGGTTCTTAACACGCGCCCCGGCTACAAATGCCCTCCAGCGCCATATGAGGGGGCGTTGTTGCTTGCAGACTACTTCAAGAAGCGTGACAAAAAGGTGGAGGTCTCGATGGTAACGTTCGAAGGCGCACTCCCGTTGATGGCATCGGGACCTGACATGGGCCGCTTCATCGTCTCCGAATTGGAAAAGGCGGGCGTGAAGTATGTTCCCCAACATCGCGTTGTCAGCGTTGACCCGCAGAGCCGAGTCGTGAAGTTCGAAAATGGCGAGATGCCGTACGACCTGCTTATCGCTACGCCGCCGCACGCTGCCCCACAGGTGGTCAAAGAAGCGGGACTTACGAATGAGAGCGGCTGGATTCCAGTGGACCGTCACTCTTGCGCCGTCAACGGCCACGAAGGCGTCTACGCCATAGGAGACGTTGCAACAATTGAGTTGCCCGGACGGTTCAACCCGGACGTACCGTTGCTCTTGCCGCGTGCCGGCGTGATCGCGGAGAAGCAGGGGGCGGTTGTTGCAAGGAACATTGCCCTGCAACTCGCCGGACGGAATGCGCGCGCTGCATACGACGGTACCGCATTCTGCTACGTCGAAACCGGCGGGCACCACGCGGGCCGAGGGGATGCACAGTTCTATGCTCTCCCGAGCCCGAGGTCTTCTCCAAGGACGCCTAGCCTGGAACAATTCGAAGAAAAGAGGGAGTGGATCCGCGAAACCGTACAGCGCCTCGTCGGGTAGGACGCATTCTATTGAATGCTCGCCAGTTGCGCGTGTAGCGCCTTGGGAGACCAAGGCAGAGCGGGGCCCGCTCCCGGGAGAAACCTCCTCGTCGCCTCCGCGCTCACCAGCTGGAACATGGGCAGGCGCAACTGCCGAGCGATCTCGATTTCCACTCTAACGTTGGGTGCGTCCGCTGTGTCCCCTCCAACGAGGACCACGACGGCATCCACTTGTCGCATCGCCGCCTGCGTCAGCTGCTGCTCGATCGCCCCATATTCAGAGAGGGGGGCCAGTCAACGACCTCGCAGGCTCCGTCCGAGGATTCACACCACCGAACGACCTCGTCGCGTAGGTGAGCGTCCTGTTCCGGGTCATAGACCAAGTACAGTTTGAGTCTCATAAGCTTGCACCCACTGCAGCGGATAGGGTACCATCCGGTTGGAACCGAGTGCAACGCACTCCGTACCTGCGTGAGACGGCACGGTGAGACGCCCCCACTCTAACACAGTAGGAGGTCGAAATGACGAACGGAATGTCTAGAGCTACCCCCAATTGGGGGAAGGCTGTGCTTGCGGGCATCGTGGCGACCGTGGCAATCACGATCACGATGCTGATCCAAGGGAATAACATCCTCTTGAATCTTGGTGGCATGCTGATGCCGGGCGGCGGCGACGCTGCCAAGTACGTCGTCGGCGGCATCATGCACTTCATGATCGGTATCGTGTATGCAATCGTCTACGCCGCGATCCTTGGGCGAGTCTCGATGTCGCCTGGAATCAAGGGCGTTCTCTTCGGACTCGCGATAACGGCGGTGGCGATGGCGATGATGCCCATCATGACGCAGATGATGTCGGGAGGGGCGGCGGGCAATCCGTGTAACCCCTGTGCAGCCGCTGCGAATCCATGCAACCCGTGCGCTACCGCGCTCAATCCGTGCGCAAGTGCCGGTAACCCCTGCAATCCTTGCGCTGGGGCGAAGAATCCTTGCAATCCGTGCGCAAGTGCCGGTAACCCCTGCAATCCTTGCGCTGGGGCGGGTAACCCTTGCAATCCGTGCGGCGGTGGTGGTTCACCCTACGCAGGTCTGTGGAACGTGGTTCACCACCTGGTGTACGGACTCGTGCTAGCGTTCATGTACAAGGAGTAGTATGAACTCAAGCCCAAGCCCAAGAGTTATTGGTTTGACGGCTGCTGCCGCTATCCTAATCGTGGCGGCAGCCGTTGCCCTGTTTGAGAGAGCCCATGAGATCTCTGTGCCGAAGACGGGGCTCGTGTGGGCACCCACGCCCGGTCAAGGGGTGACCTCGGATGAGATGGTGCTCGTGCAGGAGGGCACCTATGTCATCGGAGACGGGCACGATGCCCCGGTAAGAACCGTGTCGCTATCGCCCTGTTACATTGACCGCCACGAAGTCACGAACCGACAGTTTGCCGAGTTTGTCCAGGCAACCGGCTATGTGACTTCGGCGGAGAAGCAGGGTGGCGGTTGGTGCTACATCGCTGGCGAGCGGGACTGGCGCTTCGTGAAGGGCGCGGATTGGCGACATCCCCTCGGCCCGGGAAGCAGCATCGAGGGGGCAGAAGAGTATCCGGTCGTGCTTGTTTCCTGGTATGACGCAGTTGCCTACGCGAAGTGGGCCGGGAAAAGATTGCCGACTGAAGCGGAGTGGGAAGTCGCCGCTCGCGCCGGAAAGCCCGAGAGCGAGCAGCCTCTCACGCCCACCCAGGGCAAGGCAGCCGTCCCCGCCAACTATTGGCAAGGCGAGTGGCCGGAAAGGAACCTGCTGGAAGACGGCTTCTTCTATGCGGCGCCGGTCGGCTCCTTTCCTCCAAACGACTGGGGGATAGTGGACGCGATTGGCAACGTTTGGGAGTGGACAGCAGACTGGCACGCTGCGGAGGTCCCGAAAGAGGCGAAGAACCCCCGCGGTCCCGCTGAAGGCACGCTGAGGGTTGCCAAAGGGGGATCCTGGTTCTGCTCGAGTAACTACTGTGGCGCCTACCGTCCGGGGTTCCGAGGAAAAAGCCCGCCCGACCGAGCGTTCAACAACGTCGGCTTTCGGTGCGCGAGGGATGCCGAATCCGCGTCCGCTAGCGGTAGTAGCTGAGTTCGAGACTGAACGTCGGGCGTGATCCGTCCCGAGCGCGCGCTTCCAGAGCCAATTTGAATGGATTGGCAATCGGGCCGAACATGACCGACGCGTAGGCTGCATGCCATATCAAATAAAGATCTTCAAACCGACCGCTGCGGTCTCGGACTGAGCCGTCCGAAAGCCGCTCCTTGCTCAAGAGACGCCACGCGGCGAAGTAGATCAGAGAAGGAGCGATGGAACCGAGTGAGATCAACTCTGCGCGGTTCGGTACGCCAAGAATGTCATCGCTGCCGGTCTTGCCGGCGAACGTGCTCAACCAAAGCGACGTCGCGGGTCCGCGATCCTCCAAGCCGACGCCTTCAGGGCCCATCGCCGCGAAGAGAAAGCCCAACTCGTTCAGCTTGGGCGGGTGAACATGACACATGGCGCACGCAACGTCGTACCGCCGAGAGTACTCTGGGATCGCGGTGCCGGACTGGGCAACAAGCAGCGTGGCGCCCACGAACAGGGACGAGACGAGCGTGCCGGGGGCAACCCGGCGCAGGAAGTCAACGGTACGATTTTCAACCAAGGTTAAACCCTACCCGCGAGTTGGGGGCGGATGCAAGTCCGAGCCGGGCAACCTGTGCCAACCGGGCTTGACACCACAGATATGGCGTGCCATAATCTCGGCTGACGCTAAATCTGCCGTTCACCCGTCTGAACGGATCAGGAGGACACCTAAACGATGCGCTGCCCGTACTGTGGATGCCAGGAGGACCGGGTTCTGGAGAGCCGGCCTGTTCGCGACGGCGACGCCATCCGGCGCCGTCGCGAGTGCATGGAGTGCGCGCGTCGCTACACCACGTTTGAGCAAGTGGAGCGTAAGCCCGTCGTCGTGGTGAAGAAAGACGGCAGGCGCGAGGCGTTCGACGTCGAAAAGTTGGTAGCGAGCATGGCGATTGCGTGCCGTAAGCGGCCGGTTCCGACCGCCGTCGTCCGGTCCGCCGCAGAGGAGATCGAGCGAGAGTTGTCGGAGCAGCCGGACTCGGAGGTCCCTTCTTCGGTTTTGGGCGAGATGGTGCTCGACGCTTTGCACGGAATTGATCCTGTGGCGTATGTGCGGTTCGCGAGCGTCTATCACGAGTTTGACAACCCTGAGGAGTTTGGCGCGTGGGTCTCCCGTGTGCGCGCGAGAAAGAAGGGGGCGTCCAGAGCGACAAAGACTCTTGACACGAGGATATAGAATAAATTGAAGATTGACAGATACTATACAACAAAGCAGGCAGGGCCTTACGAGGCGATCGAGTTCGAACCGCGGCGTTCAGAGATTCGGAACACCGACGGCAGCGTCGTGTTCGAAATGGAAGGAGTCATGGTGCCAAAGGAGTGGTCGCAGGTCGCGACCGACATCCTCGCGCAGAAGTACTTCCGAAAGGCAGGCGTTCCGCAGCAAGATGGCAAGTTGGGCCACGAAACGGACGCGAGGCAGGTGTTCCATCGCCTCGCAGGAACATGGAGACACTGGGGAGAGCGGCACGGATATTTCGACAGCGAAGAGGATGCGCAGGCTTTCTACGATGAGCTTTGCTACATGCTCGCCAAGCAAATCGGCGCGCCCAACAGCCCACAGTGGTTCAACACGGGACTGCACTTCGCCTACGGTATCGAGGGCCCGCCGCAGGGCCACTGGTACGTCAACCCCGAAACCGGCGAGGCGGAGAGGAGCAAGAACGCCTACGAACGACCGCAACCCCATGCGTGCTTCATCCTCTCCGTGAGGGACGACCTCGTTAACGAGGGCGGCATCATGGACCTCTGGATGCGAGAAGCGCGGATCTTTAAGTACGGCAGCGGAGTCGGGTCGAACTTCTCCGACATCCGCGCCGACGGCGAGCCGCTCAGCGGAGGCGGGAAGTCGAGCGGACTCATGTCGTTCCTCAAGATTGGAGACCGCAGCGCTGGTGCAATCAAGAGCGGCGGCACAACGCGGCGCGCCGCGAAGATGGTCGTCCTCGACATAGACCACCCAGACATCGAGACGTTCGTCAACTGGAAGGTCATGGAAGAGCAGAAGGTCGCCGCGCTCGTCGCCGGCTCACGACTGCTGAACCGCCACCTGAACCACATCATGAAGGCGGCGCATGGGTGGCCGAACGAAGACGAGAGGTTCGACGCCGAGAGAAACGAGCGGCTACGCGAAGCGGTCGCGCTCGCTAAGGCCGCCGAGGTGCCCATCAACTACATCCAACGAGTCGTCCAACTTGCACAGAACGGATACACCGCAATCCATGTGCCCGTCTACGACAACGATTGGAACGGTGAAGCGTACATGACGGTCAGCGGGCAGAACGCCAACAACTCGGTCCGCGTCACGAACGAGTTCATGGAGGCGGTCGAGCAGGGCAGAGAGTGGGCGCTGAAGTGGCGGACAAACAGCGACATCGCCAGAACGGTTGAAGCGCAAGAGTTGATGGATCAGATCGCCTACGCCGCCTGGTCGTGCGCCGACCCCGGCATGCAGTTCGACACAACGATCAACGAGTGGCACACGTGCCCGAACAGCGGACGCATCCGCGCAAGCAACCCCTGCAGCGAGTACATGTTCTTAGACGACACGGCTTGCAACCTCGCCAGCCTCAACCTCGTCCGCTTCTACGACGAGGAGACCGGCGAGTTCGATGTCAAGGGGTACTGCCACGCCATCCGCCTCTGGACCATCGTGCTCGAGATTAGCGTTCTGATGGCGCAGTTCCCGAGCAAGCGGATCGCGGAACTCTCCTATGAGTTCCGAACGCTTGGCCTCGGCTACGCGAACATGGGGGCGTTGCTGATGCGCATGGGAATCCCCTACGACAGCGAGCAAGGTCGTGCCATTATCGGCGCGCTCACGGCGATCCTCGGTGGAGAGTCGTACGGCACGTCCGCCGAGATGGCGCGAGAACTCGGGCCGTTCCCAGGCTACAAGAAGAACAGCGACGAGATGCTGCGGGTCATCCGCAACCATCGCCGAGCGGCTTACGGCGGCGGGGAGAAGTCCTACGAGGGTCTCTCAATTCCCCCCGTGGCCATTGACCCCGACGAGTGCCCAACCGAGTTGCTCAAGGCAGCTCGCGAGGCATGGGACCGAGCGCTGCAACTGGGAGAGGCGCACGGCTACCGCAACGCGCAGGTAACCGTGCTCGCGCCTACGGGAACCATCGGGCTTGTGATGGACTGCGACACCACCGGCATCGAGCCGGACTTCGCGCTCGTGAAGTTCAAGAAACTGGCGGGCGGCGGATACTTTAAGATCATCAACCAGTCCGTCCCCGCAGCGCTGCGCAGACTCGGCTACTCCTCGGAGCAGATCGAGGACATCGTGCGGTACTGCGCCGGCACAGGCACGCTCGAGGGCTCGCCAACCATCACGCACGAGGAGTTGCGCGAGCGGGGATTCACCGACCAGGCGATCGCGAAAGTGGAGGCGTCGCTCAAGAGTGCGTTCGACATCCGATTCGCCTTCAACCACCATGTTCTGGGCGAAGAGTTCTGTTCGGAGAAACTTGGGTTTTCTGAACAGCAGATGAGCGACTGGGGATTCGACATGCTCAAGGCGCTCGGCTTCAACGAAGACGAGATCGAGGAAGCGAACGCCTACGTCTGCGGGACGATGACCGTCGAAGGAGCGCCCCATCTGAAACTCGAACACTACGGCGTGTTCGATTGCGCCAGCCGGTGTGGCAAGCACGGCAAGCGGTTCATCTCCACCGAGGGGCACATTCGAGCGATGGCTGCCGCCCAACCGTTCCTCTCCGGAGCAATCAGCAAGACGATTAACCTTCCGAACAGCGCGACCGTCGAAGATGTGCGCGAGGGATACCTGCTCAGTTGGCGACTCGGCCTTAAGGCGAACGCGCTCTATCGAGACGGTAGCAAGCTAAGCCAGCCGCTCAGCACAGCTGCCGACGACGCGGCGCACGTGCTCGAGGCGATTCCCGCGGCGGACACCCGCGTCGGCAAGGCGATGCAGAAACTCGTCTATCGCTACATCGCGAAGCGCCACCTCTTGCCCAGCCGGCGACGAGGCTACACGCAGAAGGCGCGAGTCGGTGGGCACAAGGTGTACCTGCGCACCGGCGAATACGAAGACGGCTCGCTCGGCGAGATCTTCGTTGACATGCACCGCGAAGGAGCGGCGTTCCGAAGCCTCATGAACTGCTTCGCCATCGCCATCTCACTTGGCTTGCAGTACGGCGTGCCGCTCGAAGAGTTCGTGGATGCGTTCGTGTTCACTCGATTCGAACCGAACGGCATCGTCAAGGGCAACGACAAGATCAAGATGGCGACCTCGGTGATTGACTACATCTTCCGTGAACTCGCCGTAACCTACCTCGGAAGGACGGACTTCGTTCAGGTGACCTCCGAAGACCTCCGCAGCGACACCATCGGCGGGCCGGAGTTCACCGAGGAAGAAGTGATGGACGAGAACGTCACCGACATCCCCGTGCCCGGACAGACGCGCGAAGACCACACCAGCGCCGGATACCTCGGCGGAACGCAGGCGCCACCTCAACCCACGCGCGAGACCGTGAACGTCGGTGCGGACACGCTGCACTCGGTTCAGAGGGCGCGCCTTCTGGGCTTCGAAGGAGACCCGTGCCCGGACTGCGGGCAGTTCACGCTCGTTCGAAACGGCACTTGCCTCAAGTGTACAAGTTGCGGAGCGACCACAGGCTGCAGTTAGAGGTACTCATCGCGACGCGCTCGCGGGGTTGAGAATCATCTCCGCGAGCGCACGTACCGCTTTCTTGGTGATTGCCTCGTCAGTTGCCGCACAGTAGGGGCTGATGATACAGCCAGGGCAACCATCCTCGCAGTTGCACTCGAGGACGGTCGTTGCGCACGCGCGCAACCAGCGCTCCGCTCCGTCGAACAGCAACTCGCTCAGCCCAACGCCCCCCGGCGCGGCATCGTAAACGGTAACTCTCGCCTCACCCGGCACCGCCCAATCCGAGCCGACATCATTGCGGCTGCACTCTGCGATCAGAGGAGCCATCGCCCAAGCCATGTGCTCGAAGCCGTGGACGGCGGCGGCCCATTCCTCCTCCTCGTCCAGCGCCTCAGGCCGGCGATCGAAGTGGAGCACGACCGCCGTGGTAACCCAAGTCCGGGCGGGTAGGTCGAGGTCGTTCCGATCCAGCAAGGCGTCGTCAACGATGCGCCGTCGCTCGAAGGAGACCGGCTGACGTGTAACCTCTACCTCCGCAAGCGACACGCGCACGCCGAGTGCCGCCCGCTCCTCGATAACTTCGAGCGTCTCGACAGAACTCCGGACTTGCGTTCGAGTGTAGTAGTCGCCTTCGAACGGCTCGAGAGTGACGGCTCGAGCGAAGTAGTCCAGGTCCTGCACGAGGTACGCCTCGCCTCGGTGCAGATACACGGCGCCCTTGTGAGCCGTGGTGAACGCGCGCCACTCCTCCAGCGTGCCGATGGTCGCGCCGCTCAAGAGGATCACGTAGTCGGCGTCCGTTCCGCGCAGACCAATCTCCGCAGCAGGGGAGGTTGCACGAGCACAAGCCCAGCCGGATGCCCTGCGCTCGAGTTCCGCGTTCAGCACCAACTCGCGAATGGCTTCCTCTGCGCCGTCAGGGAACCACGCCATGTCCTCCGGCGCGAGCGGCCGCTCCCACGCCGCGCAGCGCAGGTGCCCGGAGAGGACTACGCGATTTTCCGGCTTGACGGCGATGCTCTCAGGGCGCGCCTCAACGAGCAGATTCGGATTCCGCGCGTAGTACTGATCTATCGGCGTGTCTCTTGCGACGAGGATCGCCGCTCCCTCGGATGCCCGCCTACCCGCGCGGCCTGCCTGCTGCATCAGGCTGTTGAGCGAGCCGGGATAGCCGTTCATCAGCACCACATCGAGCGCGCCCACGTCAACGCCCAACTCCATCGCGTTCGTGCTGCTTAGGCCGAGCAGGTCGCCATCGAACAGTCGCGCTTCGATCTGCCGCCGTTCGTCGGCGGTGTACCCGGCGCGATAACTGTCAACCCGTCCGCGGTGCGGAGAGCCCTCAAGGAACCGCCTCGCATAGGACAGCACCAACTCTGCCGAGACGCGGCTTTGAGAGAACGCGAGCGTGCGCACGCCCCTCTCGACAAGCGCGGCAAGCACCGCGCCCGAGACGAAGTTCGCGCTGGCGCGGTCGCCGTAGTCGGTCATCGGTGGATTGAGGACGTACAGCGTTCGTTCGCCCCGAGGGGCGCCGTCCTCATCGATCAGGCGCGGCGTGCGACCGGTGAGCCTCGCGAAGAGTTGCCCAGCGTTGCCGATGGTTGCGCTTGTGCCGATGATGCGCGGGCGCGCTCCGTACCGCTCGCACAGCCGCAGTAGGCGACGAAGAACCAAAGCCGTGTGGCTTCCGAAGACGCCCGACAGGGCATGAAGTTCGTCAATTGAGATGACGCGGAGGTTCTTGAGAAACGTCGCCCAGATCGGATGGTTGGGCAGGATGCCGACGTGCAGCATGTCCGGGTTGGAGAGGATGATGTGCGCTCGGTTGCGGATGCGCGACCTCTCCCGCTCCGGCGTGTCGCCGTCGTAGGTTGAAACCTGGAACGCCCTCGGCAGTAGCCCACGCAGATTCCGCATCTGATCCTGCGCGAGCGCTTTAGTGGGGAAGAGGTACAGCGCGCGGGCAGCGGGCTCGTCGAGGAGCGCCCTTAGCGTGGGCAGGGCATAGCAAAGCGACTTGCCGCTGTCGGTGCCGCAGGTTACTACGATGTCGTCGCCGCTGGCGACCGCGTCGTACGCCTCAGCCTGATGAGAGTACAGGCTGAGGATGCCGAGAGAACTTAACTGCGCGAGAATCGCTGGGTCGAGCGCCTCCTGGGGCTGTGCTGCTACTGCCGCCCTCTGCTCGCGCCACCGCATCGCGACGGTCTCGCCGGGAATGGCTCCAAGAACCTGGTCGAGCGTGGCGATGAGTGGGCTATGACTCACTCGGTGTAGCCCATCCGCTCACGCTCCTTGCGCCGCTTACGCTCCGTAACCTTTACGGCGGCGATGCTGATGAAATAGAGAACCAGCATCGGGATGGTCATCATGGCAAGGCTGAAGAAGTCTCCACCGGGTGTCAACATCGCCGCGGACGCGATGATGACGATCACGGCGGTGCGCCAGTTCTTGACGAGGCCTTCGCTGGTGAGCAATTCAACCTTGGCGAGGAACCAGATTACGAGCGGCAGCTGGAAACCCAGCCCGAACGCGAGCAGCATCTTCAGCACGAAGACGACCATTTGCCCGGGTTCTTGGATCAGTTGCGTGCCCGGAAAGTCGGTCAGGAATGACACGAACCAGTTGAACGCCGGCTTGAGTATGAAGTAGCCGAACGAGGCGCCAAGAAGAAACAACAGAAAGCTGAGCGGCCCAAGAATGCGAAGCGCCTGTCGCTCTCTCTTGTAGAGCGCGGGTCGGACGAACCCCCACAACTGAATGACAATGAGCGGTGCAGCCAGCACCGCTCCGACCACGAAACTCACCTTCAACTTGAGGAAGAACGCGTCGCCGAAGTTCCGGAATGCTTCGCTGACCTGCACGCCCGGCGGCAGGCTTCCCTCGCTGAAGAGAAGGTTCCGAATGTGATCGTAGGTGTAGGGCTCGACGAACCAGCCGACTACCCACCCGGCGCATAACAGGATGACCGAGCGCACGACGCTCGCCCGCAGGTCATCCAGATGCTCGACGAGGGTGGCCTTCTTGCTCTCCGGATCGTCCGGATCGAAGCCACCCTCGTCCATCTCTTCGTGGGCTGGGTAGGAGTGGGCCATTCAGCCCTTCATTCTACTTTTCAATGAGCATCTTCGCGTAGATCTTCTGTCGGACGAAGATGTTCGGCGCTCCACCGCGGCCGCCCTGGTCGCCTCCGCGGCCACGGGCTCCACCCTGGCCGGGAATGTCAGGCTCGGTCAGTGCCCCTTGGCCGCCTCCGCCTGGCGATGCGCCATTGAGCCGACCGCCGTTGTTGATCCAGCCGCTGCCTCCGGCAGCCATGGGCCCGCGGCGCCCGCCGGCAAGCTCTCCGTCACCGCGGCCGGATCCAGATGCGGTCGGAGCCGCCATACGCTGGTCCGCCTCGATGACCAAGTCGGAACGGATGAGCACGCCCGTGTCAACGGTTACCCAGACGTCCTGCTGCATGCGGAAGCGGTTGTTGCCCCGGAACTCCCTTCCGAGGATCTCAAGCGTCTCCGTGTCGGCGGATCGCTCAAGCAGCTCGATTTCGTATCGGAGGTGAGCACATGGGCGCCCTTGCTCCCACTCCACGGCGACGAATGTGCCGCGGGCGGGTTGATACTCGTTGATTCGCCCTTGCTCCCGCGCCCGCTCGAGCGAGCCGAGGAACCCGATCTGCCCTGGCCACGAATCGCCGATGCGGACAGGGTCGGTGGGCAAGACGGGAAGGGGGATCAGGACGTAAAGCTTGGCATCCGACTCGCCGACGCTCGTCGTGCCGCCAGGGATCCAGTAGAGCGGGGCGTCCCCATATACTTCGCGGCCGTTGGGTCCAAGCAACCGCCACACGGGCGCGAACTCGGCTTCGTGATGAATGGTCGGCTGAGTTTCACCGCTGGCGGTGATCACGACATAGTCACGGCCCTTGTACGGCAGCAACTGGGCGCGCACCAGGCCCAAGCCGCCCGGCTTCACGTCATCCACAGCGAACAGCACCCGCGCTGTCTCGAGGGCGACCGGAAGTTGAGCCGCTCTCCCGCCCATTCGGTTCTGGGCCTCGGTGAGGGTTGAGAGGTCCATGCCCACCTCCACCGTGTAGCTGTGAGCAGCACCCGGGCGCCACTTGTATCGAATCGGTAGCCCGTCCTCGGGCACTTTGATTCCGGCGTGGTTGCCAACGGTAACCGTGACCTCGCTCGTGTCGGCAATTGCGGGCTTGCCATCAACGTTCATGTAGAGGTTCACCTTGATCGTGTGCTTCCCGTCAGCAATCTTCCGCGCCTTCGTGTCCAACTTGTAGACCAACGCGTCCAACTTCTCGTCCATCGTTGGCACCGTCGCCTCGACGAACTTGTTGTCTACCGCGATGCCGATGAACGCTCCGCGCGGGACGCTGTTCTTCGGGAATACGATGGTCACCGTCTCACGAACGTTTGCGCCCTCTTGGGGCTTCACGATCGTGAAAGGAGCCTGGGCGACGGCCGTAGCCGCCGCAAATGCAATGCCGATTCCGAGCAGTCGCTTCATGAGCACTTACTTCCTCCGATTGGGTTCCGGTTATCCTACCCCATCCAGGGGCGGATTCTCACTGATTAGGACGGTTTTACCCGCCCGAAAGGTCACAAGCCCAGCGCCGCAAGGCCCCCCGGCTCCCCCAGTTTGAGGCTGACGGACAGCCCGTCGTCTACCGGGTCCAGGAACGTGGCAAGGTCGGGGCGCCTTCGGACAGCCCGATTGAATTCTCGGATGCCCTCGGTCGCCTCGCCAGACTCCGAGGGGTCAGCCACCCTGCCGCTCCAGAGGACGTTATGGGCGAACAGCAGGCCGCCAGACCGGAGTCGAGGCGCAGCCTCCTCTAAGGACTTAGGGTAGCCCGACTTCTCGATGTCAATCAAAATGCAGTCGAACGACTCCGGCTGAGCAACCAACAACTCGTGCGCATCGCCGACGAGGAACCTGCACCGCGACTCGACCCCTGCCCTCGTGAGGAACTCCCGCGCCCGCTGCGAGTTCGCTTCGTCCGAGTCTGTGTGAACCACCTCGCCGCCCTCGCCGACGGCGAGAGCGAACCACAAGGTCGAGTAGCCGAAGCCCGAGCCCATCTCGAACACCCGCCTCGCGCCGATGGCGAGCGACAGCACGGCGAGCACGCGACCACACTCAGCGCCGATGATGGGGAACTGCTCCTCGCGGGCGATGCGCTCCATCTCGAGCAGAACAGGGTGCCGAGGGGACTCCAACTCTCGGACGTACTCGGCTACGGCTTCAGGGAGTTGACTACCCATTCCGAAACGACCTCCCCCTGGTGTCGCAGTGATGCCGTGACGCTGCAGTACTTCTCGTCGCTCAGTTCGACCGCTCGCTTGACAGCGTCCTCGTCAAGGCTCGGCCCCTCGACTATGTGTCTTGCCAGGATGCGGGTGAACGGTCTCGGCCACTCGCCTTGGGGCGGGCGCTCGCCCTCCACCTCGATTCGATAACTCGTTACGGTCTGGCGCTTCTTCTTCAAGATGCTGATAACGTCCATACCGGAACACGCCGCCAGAGCGCACAGCAGCGTCTCCATCGGCGACGGCCCCTTGCCGTTGCCGCCGAAGTCGGGGTGCGCGTCGAACGTAAACTCGTTTCCCGACGGAGGACGAGCGACGAAGCCCATCTCGCCGTCCCATTCAACGGTTGCTTTCATGCACCGAGGCTACCCGCATCGCCCTGCCGCCAGCTCTTTAGGCGCTTGCCTCGTCTCCGCCCGCCAGTCCCCAGCAAAACGAAAGCGGCACCTCGCGGTCGAACAGCACACGCATTCGGTACTCGGTTCCGACGGCTTCGCATGCCAACACGTACCCCGTCAGCCGCGCAACGGTGCCTTCCGGCTGAAGGACGACCTCCGCGCCGTGGGTGAACGACCGCCCGCCTTGCACCATCGCTCCGCGCGTGCCCAAGTTGTGGATCCGCACCGACGCGCCGTTGAGGGCGCCCGACAGCGCCGGCTCGAGCCGCACGCGAGGCGAGAGCCGCCTGTCGCGAATGCGAGCATCCCTCGGGGCGGCAAGCAACACGCTCGTGCCCTCTGCTCCAAGCACCCGCGTCGTGAACACAGCGACACCCGACGCGGTCCCGAACATGCCGAGCATCTCGCCGGTCAATCGAGTCGGGGCCACTGCGCCGACGACGGTCAGCGGTGTAACGACCCATCTGCCCCTCTTCGCGGAGATGTAACGGCATCGAAAGTGCGCCCCGCCCGCACGGAGCGTTATCCACGCGCCGGGGGAAGGTTCAACGCCGCGTCGCCCACGTCCGTGGTAAAGCGCCGAAGCGAATGCTGAAAGCGCAAACAGCGCAATACCATAAACGCCAAGCCAAAAAGGTTGCATCTGCTCTCGCCTTTCGATACAGGGCGGTCAGCGGCCGACTTCCGTTCCGAACATTTGCCTCGCCACAGCGTGCTCCCGCATCGCCTCAACCTGCAGGAGGTCCGCGTCCGCGGCTGTTTCGGGGCTTCGGTCTTGCACGTACCGCTGGATGCCCAGCGCTGACTGAAGCAGCAAGTTCACGGCCAGAGCCCTCTCGGCGTGGCTCCGCTTGTGAGGATCAGGAACATCTGCCTGGTCGAGGTACGTCTGGAATGACCGCACCGAGTTCACGAGCAGGAGCGCTCGGTTGCTCAACGACGCCTCGCCAGGGGTGGCGCGCGCCTCCCTCAGCAGGTTCCTCGTCCGCAGGGCGAGCGACTCGAACACTTGGTCGAGAACGGATGCCAGTTGGCGATACCGCCGCAGGCGGTCCGGCGGCTCCTGAGACAGCCCGACCTCGGCGGCGCGGCTCATGTCTCGCGCGGCCGCAGGGAAGTCCTCATTCAGCGCATGTACCTGCGACCGCCGGAAGTACGTCTCGCCGTCCGCCCGCACCGCCAGAGCCTTGTCGAGCGCTTCGAGCGCTGCGGCGAACTCGAGCCGCGCAACGTGGAGGTCAGCCAGAACGCACAGCGCGGGCGCGTTCTGTTCGTCACGGGCAAGGATGCGCGTAACCAGGTTGTAGGCGCGCTCGACCTGACCGCCCGCAAGCCACGCCGCAGCCGCGGCTGAGAGCAGCCCGGCGTCGCTCGGCATCAGTTCCGCCGCGCGTTCACCCTCCTCGGCGGCAAGGTAGGGGTGTCCGGCGAGGCGGAGCGCCTCAACCAGCGCCTTCCGCCGAACCGGGTCGAACGGCTGGCTGTCTACCGCGTCGCGGAGATGGACGATGGCGTCCACCAATCGCCCTGCCTCCAACGCTGCCATGCCCAACTCGAACGCGCCCGACGGCGCATCCTGGGTGGGGTGCAAGCGCACAAGCGGCGGCCCGGGCGTGATATCGTCGGGCGTGCCGACCAACTCTCGGAACGGCTCGATGTTCATCTTCGACGCCCATGTCTGCGCCACGGACAAGATGGTGCTCTCCTTGTCAATCTCTCCGTCGCGAACGATGGCAGTGTTCGCAGTGTCGGACCAAACCTTCCTGCCATCGCGATAGAGGTCAACCGCCCCGTCCAGCAAGCCCCCGATGTGCGTAACGCTCACGATGGCGACGTAGCGCGTGTTCAGCACTTCAGCGACGCGCAGAACCTCGCCCGGGTTCGGGTTCTTGGGAAGATCGCGAAGCCTGCCGGTCCTCCGCGCCTCGGCGACGACTGGATCGTCAGGCGACCACACCACAGGCCTGACCTTGCCCACCTCTCGAAGCGCATTCGCCAGCGCGACATCAACGACCAGGTTCGGGTCAACCTCGCTGAACGAAGCGAGACGGACCTGATAGATAAGCACAAGCGGGCGACCCTGGGCGAAGGCAACCGCCCCCGTCGCAAGCAGCAGGCAAACGAGAAGAGCGCGCCTCATCCGCCTAACGCAGCGAGTTCGCGGCGGCACGCCTCAGCGCCGGCTTGCGCGCCGGGAGCGTTCGATGCCTCATAGAGCCGCAGCGCTTGCTCGAAGTGTCGCTTAGCGTTGTCGAAGTCCCTAAGTGCGCGATAGCAGCGAGCGATGAGTTGATGCGTCAGCGCGGGGCGTGTGCTGCCCGAGAGAGACTTCTGGAAGTCGGCGATCGCCCCTCGATAGTCACCGGCCTTCATCTTCTCGTTCGCAATGCGATATATGTTCTCGCTCTCGCGCTCGCTGCCGCCCGACCCTGTGCCGCCGCCGCGCCCTTCATGCGGCTTGATTTGGATGACAGGGTCGCGCGTAGGCGGACTAATGACGTTGTCGTCGCCGTTGTTGGATGGCGGAGGGTTCGAAGGCGCCGAAACCCCGCCGTCCGGCTGAGCGACGCCGGCGTTCGAGCCGCCGCCTTGCGCGTGTACGTCCGGTAGGCCGGACACTTGGTCGGGGCTGAGGACGATCGGCCCGCTGAACGCGGTGCCGCCGCCCCCGAAGGTCGGAGGCCGTATCGCAGGCTGATTGTTCGTTGCGCTCTGATCGGCTTGCGGCTGCTGTGCGCCCTGTGGCTGTTGTGGTGGCTGCTGCTGCGTTGGCTGAAACGTCGCGACGTTCGGCGGCGGCTCGGCAGAAGCGAGCGGCTCTTTGGGTCGCCCCTGGCTGAGAGCGAGGAGCGCGCCGACGGCGACCACCACCAGAGTTGCACCCACGCCGGCGAGAATCGCTGTCCAGTTGGCTCCCCCTGCCTCTTCTTGATAGGGCGTCTCATACAGTCGGCGATGCAACTGCTCCAACTTGATGCGGTCGAGCGTCGAAGAAGGGTTCAGCTCGACGACCCGCTCGAAGCAGGCGACCGCACCCGGCAGGTCGTCCAGCGCCTCGAGTGCCATCCCCTTCAGCGCGAGGCCGCCCAGGTCGTCCGGGGCTTGCGCCAGGGCCGCTTTGGCAACATACAGCGCCTCGTGCGGCTTGCCGTCAGCCAGCAACCGATACCCATCCTGGACGGTCTCCTCGACCTCGGCGGTCGAAAGCCGGCTGGTCGCCTCCGCTGCGAGCGGCTGGCCGCACAACTTGCAGAAGCGCGCGTCGGCGGGATTCTCGGCGTTGCAGTATCTGCAGGCGATGTTCATCTCTCACCCCGTTAGACGGTTCGAACCGCACAAAGCGTCCAATCTGTCCGAGCCGATTGTACCTGACTCAGCGAGAAACCCCCTCCGAGGCGGCGGCGTCCAGCGACGTCCGGCGCAGCACCGTGTAGGCGTGCTCCATGAGCGGCTCCAGGTTCCGCACATCCTCCCGATTGTATTCGAGGAGGGTGTCCATCGCCTCGCGGCTACCCTCCGCCGCCGCCCGCCAGAGGCGCACGGCGTCATACCCGGTAAGACCACGGGTTCGCTCAGAGCGTTCGATGCCCACGGTGCGCTCGATGCTCTTCAGTCCGCCGCGCAGCCCGATTCGGCGCAGAACGGGGCAGAGGTCAATGTGTATCTGATCGAAGACCGCAGTCGGGAATCGCTTGCGCAGCACCGGCAAGTCGAAACCCGCTCCGAAGAACGTAACCACCACCGAGTGCCGGCTGAGGAAGTCGGGGAACTCGAACAGGTTCTCGTCTTTGACGAACGCATGGTATTGCGCCCCATCCCACGCTCCAACGACGGTGACGTCAGCGAAGCGCGAGCCCGTTGTCTCGATGTCCAAGTAGATGAGTCGGTCGCGGAACTCGGGGAACGCGCGCCACGCCTCGCGCGGCGGCAACGACTTCCGAAAGTATTGATGCTCGCCCTTTTCGAGTTTGCACAGGCTTTGCGCAAGCGCCTTCTCAAGCCGCTGTGCGCCGATCGTTCGAGTTCGGTAGCGGCGCGGGTCGGCGAGGAAGTCGTACCATGTCCACGCGCCCTGCGACCACAGCGCCCGCTCTGTTTTCCAGGAAACGCCGGGGACGTGGATGTACGTGGAGGTGAGCACTTGCGGCGATTATGCTTCGCCTCGTCGCATGGGGGTCCTTGTTGAGTCTTTGGCGCGACAGGGAGCGTGAGCGTCCTCGCGAACATCCCTCGAATGGTCGCAGGGAGCGTCCTCGCGCACACCCTCGAATGGCCGCAGGGAGCGTGAGCGTCCTCGCGAACACCCCTCGAATGGTCGCAGGGAGCGTGAGCGT
>JBBIIO010000011.1:0-59521 GCA_037446435.1 Armatimonadota bacterium | reverse complement strand
TTGGACGGATCGCGACGGGAACTTTGAGGTCTACGTAATGAACGCGGATGGCACCGGTCAGACCAATCTGACGAACAACGCGGCGATTGACGTTTTCCCCGTCTGGCGGCCGTAGATTCTCGTTTATCCTCGTGAGCGCGGCGTGATCTTCGCCGAGGCCGGGTCCCCGGAGAGCCCTGCCAAGCGCATGCCGTTACTGGTGCGCATTGTCGCCAGACTGGCGATCCAGCGGGCCGGGTCGCCCGGCCTTCCTCGATCTGTTTGCAGATGTCGATCTTGAACTCGTTACTGAACGCTCTTCCTCTCAACTGGTCCTCCTTTGAAGGAGACAGTTGAGTGTCTACAGATTTGGGCGCATGTCAACCCACATTCATCCGCGCCCACCCCAGAGAAATCGTGCCCAGGGCGGGATATCCCTCGCTCTGCGCAGATGAGGCGCCGACGGACCGGTGGGTGGCGCCTTGCGGTTTGCCTCGCGTCAATCGAAACATCGGGTGCTCAAGCATTGTAACCGATTCGGCGCCGCACCTCGGGCGTGCATTCCTACTGCAGCCCCTTGGTTTGCCCGCTGTATCGCCACCGTCCCGCGTCATTACTCTCTAAACTCAACATTAGGACGGAGGGCATGGCGGAGGCGTATGACAAGCGTCATCACGCCCGCCGAGAGGAATCGGTAGGCTACATCAATGGTCGAACTGGAGTGCGTACTCCTCACAGGCGGAGCGAGCAGGCGGATGGGCACGGACAAGGCGTCCCTCACCGTCGGCGGCGAGCCGATGGTCGAGCGCCTCGCCCGGCAGCTTCTCTCCATCACGCCAACTGTAACCCTGATGGGCCCGCATCGCGTCGAGGGTTGCCGCACTGTGCCGGACGACCACGCACACCTCGGCCCCTTGCACGCCCTCGCCCGCTTCGAGCCGCGAGCGTCCAAGGTCTTCGTCCTCGCTTGTGACGTGCCGCTGTTCGACCCAAGGCTCATCCCTCTGCTGAACTCATTGCTGCGGCAAGAGGATGACGCCGTCGTGCCGCTTTGGCAGGGAACTGCGCAGCCTCTGTGCGCCCTGTATCGCGACCGAGCGTTCAGCGAGTTGCGACTGCTGAGCAAACTCGGGGAGAATCGCCTGATGCCTTGGCTCAACCAGATCGCGGTGCGCTGCGTGCCCTCGGAGGACATCGTTAGAGAGGGGCTCGACCCGCGGTGCGTCGCAGGCGCCGACACGCCGGAGGCGCTCGAAGCCTTGCTGCAGCACGCTGGGGGCGCCGAGAATGACGCAGGATGACAACGGGGCAGGCGCATGGTTCTTAGGCCCGAAAGGCGAGAACGCCGAGCGCTTCTCCCGCATGCTCGAGCACGTCTTCGATGACTATACGTTCTGGCGAAGGAACTACTTCCCCGAAGACGGCATCCTCCTCACCGCCAAGCAGCGACGAGAGCACGAGCCCTTCTGGGACGAATTCACCGACCGCCTGACCGAACTGCTTGCGAGGCTCAAGGCGGACTGCCCTTTCCACAGCCCGCGCTATGCGGCGCACATGTTGTCGGAACAGGCGCTGCCGGCGATTGCGGGCTACTTCGCCGGGATGCTGTACAACCCGAACAACGTAACCTCGGACGCTGCGCCGGTTACCATTCGGCTCGAACTGGAAGCCGGCCGCCTGCTGAGCGAGATGATGGGATATGGCGACGACGCATGGGCGCACCTGACCAGCGGCGGCACCATCGCAAACCTCGAAGCCCTCTGGGCGGCGCGGCAGGTGGCCTATCTGCCGCTCATCACGAAGGATGTCGCGAGCGCCTTCGCGGTCGAGGCGGGCGACACAGCGGATTGGCGTGCCGTTTCGCCACGCGCGGCGATGGCACAGTTCCACGACCTGTTCCGCGCTTGCGTCGCTCAGGGGGCGACAGTAGAGGAGGTCGTCGAGCAGTACCTTACTTCGCCACACAACCCGGCGATCGCGGGACTCGCCGCGGTCTGGAGCCGACTCGATTCCGAAGGGACGATCCTCGTCTCGGAAGCCGCTCACTATTCGCTCAGCAAAGTCGCCGACGTTCTCGGCATCGGGAGGAACAATCTCGTTCGCATTCCCGTGGACCCGGATTTCCGCATGCGCACGGACGTGTTGCGCGAAGCGATTCAGCAACTTATCCGGAACGGGGGGCACGTCATCGCCGTCGTCCCAACCATCGGTACGACGGAAGAGGGTGCGATTGACCCGATGGGCGAAGTGTGCGACGCGCGCGAAGACCTTGAGACATCCGGAGTCGTCTCCTTCTGGATTCATGCGGATGCGGCGTATGGGGGATACCTGCGAACCTTGGTCGTGCCGGAGCGCGTCGGCCTCGGTGAGCCCCAGACGAGGACAGCCGTTCGCGGAGAGATACGCGAGATCGAACTCGAACTGCCCCACGGAGCGCCTTGCGATGCCCTTGAGCGCTTGCCTGAAGCAGACTCCATCACCGTTGACCCGCACAAGCTTGGCTACGTGCCGTACCCGTGCGGAGCGGTGTGCTATCGAACGAACCTCATCAAGCCGCTGCTGCGCCAAGACGCGCCATACATCAGCGACGAGATCGACACCCCCGACCGAGAGCAGGCCTCATCCTCGATCGGGCCGTACATCTTGGAGGGCAGCAAGCCTGGCGCGGCGGCTGCGGCGCTCTGGCTTCATCACACCTTGATTCCGTTGCGCTCCGATGGCCTCGGCGCTGTGATACGGCAGGGCGTGCGCAGCGCTGCGGAGCTGCACGCGTTGCTCTCGTCGTGGCAGGAGTGGACGGGCGGAGACGGCGTCAGAGCGGTCTGCCTCTCCCAACCGCAGAGCAACATCGTCTGCTTCGCCTTCCGCCCCGCGTTCGACGCGACATTGAGTCAGATCAACGCCCTGAATCGCGCGGTCTACGAAGCGTTCACTGTGCCACGCGATGTGGAGAGACACATCTACGACCAGCACTTCCTCATCAGCAGGACGCACATGAGCGCACGAAGGTACGTGCCAGAGACACTCCGACCGTTCCTGGCGCGCATCGGCGCAACGGCAGAGGAGTACGAGCGCGAGGGGGTCTTCCTGCTGCGATGCACGCTGATGAATCCGTGGTATGAACTCGCGAAGGACTACGGTCGATTCTATCTCTCAGAGATGACCGAAGAGCTGTATCGCAAGGCGGACGAGGTCGCACGCGAAATCGGGCGCTAACCCTCGACGATCTGGCGAAGCGCTTCCGGGTTGCGCAAGGTGATGTGGTGGTCCTTCGTGGTTACCAAGCCCTCTTTCTGCCAACGGCTCACCGTTCGGATCGCCGTCTCGATCGTCGTTCCCGCAAGTTGCGCCAGCTCCTGTCGGGTAACCGGAATCTGAAGGCGGACGCCATCAGGAGTCTCTTCTCCGTAGGAGCGAGCGAGAGTCAACAGAATCGCGCTGACGCGCTGCTCCACCCGCCCACCGCTCAGGAGCGCGAGCAGATTCTGCGTCGAGCGCAGCCGACCGATCGCGCGCTGCATCATCACCTCTTTCATCCGCGGGCTGGACTCATAGATAGCGCGGAAGTGCGTCTTCGGCACGCGAAGGAAGGAGACGTCGGTCATCGCCTCGGCGCGCAGCGGGCAGCCCTCGTTGTCCAGCGTGCCGAGCAGCCCGAAGACCTGCGTCGGTCCGATGACCTCGATGGTGGATTCCACACCGGTCGGCGCGGTTCTGACCATGTGCACGAAACCCTTGTGGATGACGCCGAAGAAGTCCACCTCGGAGCCGTGCCCCCATATCGCCTCGCCTCTCGCGACGCTGCAAAGCCGGGAGACCTGGGCGAGCACGGTGAGCTTCCTTTCGTCCAGCGCGGACAGAAGCGCACTCGCCTGGAGGACCTCGAGGTTCTGACTCATTCTGTTATGCCACCAGCATACCCAGCATCCTTGCCCAGAACCCGCCCGCTGCCCCCCATCGGCCTGGTGGACATCAAGGCCGTGGACCTTGACGGCAAGACGATCCTCCGTATTCAAGTCAATCCCGACAACACCGAGCGCTACGAGTTCAAGGGCAGCATCTACGTGCGGCGAAACTCACGAAGCAAGCCGCCGCTGACCGCAGCCGAAGCCGCCTCCTGGTGGCCGAAGCGGCAGAGGGGGGAGGTGTGAAGATCATCGCGCCGCACGGCAGGCGGCGGCCCGCCCGCTCTACCCCACCAAGTCAATCTCAATCCGCGGCGCGGTCTGGAGGTCCTTCCTCGCCTCGCGAATCGGCTTCACGCATCGCAGCTCGGCGACCATCTCCGCCACGATGTTGCGCGCGTGCATCACCTGATGGAAGATCTCATGCGGCGTCTGGCCTTTGTGCCGTTCAGCGCTCACCCGAAGGACGATGCGCTCCGGCTGCCAATCGCCGCGATAGCCGTAGTCCGCGCGCCAGTAAAACGGTTGCGAAAAGAAGCCCCATGAGCCGATGAACATCTGCCGCACGTGGGTCGGGTCTTCGAACGCGTCGTCGCTCGCGCCGTAGGGCGTTTTGAAGACCGCCACCGCGCCCGGCTTGCTGACGCGGTGAAGCTCCTGCATCAGCGGCAGCACATTCTCGATGTGCTCGACGAGATGCTCGGCAAGCACCTCGTCGAAGGTATCGTCGCCGAACGGCAGAGGCGAGCGGTCGCAGCTGTTCAAGTCGGCGACCACGTCCACCCCAGGGCCGGGATGGAGGTCAAGATTCACGTATCCCTTCAGCACGTTCCGCCCGCACCCGAGATGCAGGCGCCGGCAGGCAGTAGCGGCAGACGTCGCCATGCCTCGATTATCGGACGATTGCCGGGGAGGTGGAGGGAGCGACTGGTAGGGCGTATAGGACTCGAACCTATGACCCGCTGATTAAGAGTCAGCTGCTCTACCAACTGAGCTAACGCCCCGAAACCGCGACAGTTTACCCGACGGCTCTTCGAGGCGCCAAGAGTGGTGGGCGAAGAGGGATTTGAACCCCCGACATCCTCCTTGTAAGGGAGGCGCTCTACCGCTGAGCTATTCGCCCGCGCGAGTATTATGGCGCGTGCTGTGCTCGGCCCGATAGACGTCAGCCTCTTTCACTGGATCAACTCCGGCTGGGCGCATCCTGCGCTTGACCCCGTCTTTGAGTTCTTCAGCGTCGGAGTCAAGGGCTGGCCGCTGCGCGTCGCGCTCGTTGCGCTTTTTCTCTACTTAGTCATCAGGGGGCGCGAGACCCGAATCGCCGCGCTGCTCGCGGTGGTTGCGTGGCTAGTGTCGAACGAACTCGCCGACGCCCTCAAGGCAGGCTTGCAGGGAGCGAGACCCTGCGCGGAACTCGCCAGCTTTCGCCTCGTGGGCTACGAGCAGCCGCTGACCAGTTTCGGAACCATCAGCGCGCACGCGGCGAGCACGGCGGCTGCCGCCACGGTGTTCACCATCCGCTTCAGGAGGTGGGGCGCGCCATGGATCCTCGCCTCGGTCCTCACCGGACTTTCGAGGGTGTACGTCGGCGTCCACTACCCCTCCCAGGTGCTGGCAGGCTGGCTCGCCGGTGCGTTTGTGGCTTGGCTCACGGTTCGCACGTGGGAGGCGTGGCTGAAACTCCGCCAACCGGATCGCGCCTGATCTTTGCCCAAGAGCGCGGGAACTCCGGCGGCGTCCTCCCCTGCTTGCGATAAACGGGGAAGAGGCGCGTTGCGCGAATCGGCGCAAGCACCGCCGTCTTGAGATCCACCAACTTCAAGCCGAGCGGCTCGTATCGCCCGCGCGCGGCTTCTCGATCCGCAGGCGTGCGCATCGGCACGACCAGTCCGCCCACGCGGGCGAACCCGGCGCTCAACTCCAGTTGGATCGGAAGCGGAGCGACGGCGCGACCGGTGACGAAGTCGAAGCGCTCGCGAAGCGCCGGGTTATGAGACGCGACCTCCGCCCGCGCCTCGACGACTTCCATCAGGAACGGCAGGCGACCTCCGGGCGCGAAGTTCGTCCGAAGGAACCACGCTGACTTGCCGTTGCTGTCCATGCACGAAACAACGAGGTCGGCGCGCGCGATGGCAAGGCAGACGCCCGGGAACCCTCCGCCGCTCCCGATGTCCAGAACCGACGCGCCGTTCGGAATCAACGGGCTTAGGAGCAGGCTGTCCAAGAAGTGCCTCACCCAACACTCCTCTTTCGGCACGCGCGTGAGGTTCATCGCGGCGTTCGCCTCATAGAGCGCGGCTTCGAAGAACCCGAACGCCTCAAGTTGTGCCCGCGTGAGATACAAACCCAGTTTCGCAGCTTCTTCCTGAAGCGCTTTACCGTCCATCACCTGTCCTTGCGGCGTTTGCACGATTCATCGCGGCGTTGACTCCCTCGGCGACGATCCACTCGCATGCATTGGCTGCGAGTCGGATTGCCGGAATGATCAAATCCAGCTCCTCAGGTTCGAATCTTTCCAGCACGTAGTCTGTTCCCGGGCCGACCGGCTTGCCGATGCCGATGCGCACGCGAGGGAAGTACTCCGTGCCGAGCGCTTCGATGATGTCGCGCATTCCGTTGTGCGTGCCCGGGCCTCCCTGCGGCTTAACGAGAACGCGTCCAACATCGAGGTCCATGTCATCGAACACGACGACCATTCTCTCCGGGAAAAGGTTGAACTCGCGCAGCAGCGTGCCGACCGCTGCACCGCTGCGGTTCATGTAAGTCATTGGGCGAACGAGCGCGACTTGCGTTCCCGCAAGCGCGCCGACTCCGTAGTTGCTCGAATGCCTTCGCACGCTTAGGAGGAGGTTGTGTCGGTTTGAGAGTTCTCGAATCACCTCGAAGCCCACGTTGTGGCGCGTGCCGTCGTACTGCCCGCCGGGATTACCGAGGCCGACGATCATCCACTCGGGGGGAGCCGTTTCCTTCCTGCGCCTGAAGAACACGCGCGGATTATGACCCTACGGTTCGTACTGCTCGATGGGGACCTTCGCCGGCCAAAAGCGGATGCTGCCGTCCTTACGCACGATGACCGCGTTCCCCTTCGCTTGGCGCAGGTCGTCTTCCGTTACGTTTTGCAGGAACTTCTTCGCCCAATGCCAGTGGCACTCGACGAGCGGAGTCTGGTCGTCCCACTTTCCAACTCCTCGCCCAGGCGGCGCATTCCACCAGCCCAGGTCAATCGCGCGTTTCCAGTTGGGGACGTAGGTGTAACTCACTCCGGATGGCAGGTAACGGTCGCCTTCCATCCTTCCCGTCCAGGGGTGATGCCCGTCCTTTCCATCGAGCGGGCAGCGAAACATCGCCGCGTTCGTAACAAACACCGGATACAGATCGCTCAACCTGTTCGGAAGCATGTCGTCCGACTCGGAGCGGTACATCTGAATGGCGAGGCCGATCTGCTGCAGTTGCGTAACGCACTTCCCTTCCATGGCCTTGCGCCGCGCGGAAGAAAACGTGGGGAACAGGATCGCCGCAAGGACAGCGATGATCGCGAGGACCACCAGTATCTCAACCAGGGTGAGCGCTCTAATCTTCTTCATCGCTTCCAACTCCTCTGACGCCTGAGAGTGGCGCGCGTGTCACTCCTGCAGCCAAGACACGGGCTTCCTTCACCGCCGCTGCCATGGCTTCGCGCACTTCCGTAAGTTGCACCGAGGCTGCCTGCTGCTCCAAGCCGGGACTTAGGCCACCTCGAACCGCGAACGCCTGCAACCATGCATACCGGTGCGCTCGCTCAGATGGTTCCATTGATGCGCCTGATAAGGAAGAAAGCAGTGAGCCGCTCCCGCCTCTATACTTCAGAGCGCCGAGAAGATACGCCTTTCCGCGCTCCAACTCATCTTCCGTTATGCGCTCAACTCCGGCTTGGATCAACGGCAGCGCCTGCCCGCCTAAGGGTTCCTCGCTCGAGCCGAGGTAGTAGAACGCCCAAGTGCCGTCCCCGCGCACGAATCGAAGCACTCCGGTCTCGTACGCGAGGCTCCGACCGTATCGTATCTCCCTGCCGACGATGCTGCCCTTTCCCTCCAGCAACGCTGCAAGGCCGACGAGGAACGCGGCAAACCGAGCGTCGGTCGGTGGAGGTCCGCGTAGCAGCACACCCACAACCGGCTGCCGTCCATCCACCGCACGCCTCGACTCGCTCGCGCGCGCCCGACCCTCTCGCGGCGGAGTCGCCGGCTGCCAAGAGCCCAGCGAAGCGCCGATGCGCTGAACCACCTGCTCCAGCGCGATATCGCCGACAACTCCGATTGCCACCCGCTCGGGTCGGAACACCTTCCGCCACACCGCCTCGACCTCTTCGGGCGCGTCGCCCGGCGTTCCCGAGCCCAGAAGGCCCGCGCTGTGCAGCAGCGCCCGCACGCCTTGCTCAAGCGGATGCTCGGCGATAGGTAGTGCGCGGCGGCGCTGGTCGCGTCCGTCGCGGATGCTGTCCGCGCTTATCTGTGGGCGGAGGAAGAGTTCGGACAACAGGGTGATGACGAGCGGGAAGCTCTCCCTCGGCACGGTCGCGTCGAAACGGACGCAATCTGCAGCCTGTGCTACGACGATGCGCCCTCCGCTCTGCGCGGCGAGGGCGTTCAACCTGTGCAGGGTCAGGCTCTCCGTACCGCCATGCCAAGAGTCCACCAGCGCCTCGACCGCATCCAGCTCGCGTGGCGTCAGATCATCCGTTCGCACGACAGCCCCGATGGAGACGGTGGCCGCGCCGGTCTCCCGTTCGTACAACACGGGGATGCCGTTCGCGAGTCGCGACACCTCAACCGCTCCGACCGCGGCGAGCGCCATGAGGCAGGTCATTCGCCTTCCCCCAGCGAGCGCAGCACCGCACGAACCTCATCCGCGGTGCATCGCCGCACCGCCTCGAGTATCTCCGCCGGCGCGGGACCGCCCCACACGCGCATCGCGCCTTCCCAGAACCCGCGCTCCTCCGGCCTGGCGAGCGTTGCCTCCCATCGCGACTCAACGGTCGAGCGCGCTGCGGCGACGAGCGCGTCCGAGGGGCTTCTCGCGTCCGTGCTTCGCAGGAACTGCGAGACTTTGTCTTGTTGGGCGCCGAGGAACAGCAGCGCCGCTAGCGTTCCGGTGCCGGTTGGGTCGAGCCTCGGTCGGCACACAAGCCCGGCACGGCGCGCGGCGCCGTCCGCGCCTGCCAAGACCTCCCAGGCGATCATCCAAGCCGCGTAGGCGTGCACATCCGTCGGCGAAGGTGAGCGGAACCCCACACCCAGAATGTCGTTCATGCTCGCCATGGAGTAGCCACCTGCTTCGCGCCAAGCGGGCGCCCCAACGGACGTGGTGTCGCCGGTCGGCAGGTCGTCGAACAAGGCGCGAATACGAGCAGCGTCCTCGGTAGACGCCGAGCCGCTGACGACGAGAACCATGCGTTCTCGACTCAGCGCTCGCCGCGACCACTCGACGACGGTCGTTGGGCTTAGGTTTTGGATGGCCTCTGCGGTGCCGCCGGTCGGCAGGGCGAATCCGCTGTTCCGCGCCCTGCTCTGCCAAAGTAGGTCGAGCACGGCGCGCTGCACGTCCAGGCTTTGCAGCCGCAGTTCCTGAAGCACCATCCGTTTCTCCGCGTCAATGTCGGGCTGCGTCGCGGCGAGAGGCGCAACTGATTGGCGCATCACCTCCGCTCCGCGCAGGGTGTGCTCCTTGGGCACGGTGCACCAGATACGAAGCAGATCCCGGTGTGTGGTCGCTTCGAGCCTCCCTCCGAGTCGCTCGATGTCGCGGTCGAGGCTTCCCGGTTCCCCGCGGCGGAAGAGGAGATGTTCGACGAGGTGTGTAACGCCGGCATCAGCCTCCGATTCGTATGCGGAACCGATACGGAAGAAGACCTGAATCGAGACCGTCTCCGCGCCCGGTATCGGCGCGCGCACCAGGGCTATGGGCGTCTGGGCGCAGGCGATTGCGGCGAGGGAGAGCAACACGCGGCGATTCTACATCACGGCGCGAGGGTGAAGTACTTGCCCTCTTCGCCCTTTTGCAGTTCGCCGAACACCGAGCGGGCGAATTGCTCGAGCGCCTTCAGGTCCTTCTGCAGGACGTCGTCGCCATCGGAGGGAGGGATGACCATGAAGCGATAGAACTGCGCGTCCACGTTCTCCTTCAGCATCAGTTTTGCGAACGTGAGGTCGAAGGGGACGCGCAACGTGTCGGGCCGAATGCCGAACGGCGTCTTATAGAAGAACATCGCCGAAGCCTCGCTGCCCGTCGCGACGTTCTTCATTACCATCGCGGAGACATCAACGTCGCCTCCGAGTTCCGGAACGTTGATCTTGTAGACGCCCGGCTCGCCGATGTCCCAACTCTGCGCCGTAAAACACACACGGGGATCGTGGAAGGACTTTCTGGTGTTTCCGGCGAGGACCACCAGTTCGTAGGTGCGACCGTCCTCGCCCTGGAAGTAGCGAGTCGTGATGCCGAAAGGCTGCAGCACGTCGTAGACCACGTCCGACATGCGCACCGATTCGTCGGTTCGTGACGAGGAGAGAAGGGTAAACCCAGGTACCTGCTCGGGCACCACCGACTCCATCCACTCCTCCGTCCTGTCGGAATAGGCGCGCGGTTTCAACGCTACCGCCGCGATTCCGACGACGACGAAAAGCCCAAGGACGATCTTCAGCCTATGGTTCATGGGGCACTCCTCTTTCCAGCGCCTTCACAATGTAGTGAAGCACGATGAAGCAGATGAACAGCGTCACGTAGCCGCTGTAATCGTGAAAGATCATTCCGGCGTCCGTCTGGCTGGCGTCGAGCGAGCGAATCCATCGAACCACGGCGGCGTCGGGAGAGGCTGCGCCGAGTTCTCCAACAACGCCGATGAACATGATACGCAAGCCGTTCAGGAACAGCGCCAGCGGGATGCTCAATGCGAACAGGAACAGGTTCTTCGCCCACCCGAGGTTCGAGATCATGATGAAGAAAATGGTGAACGCCGTCAGCGCCAAAGACAGCTTGAACCCGCTGCACGGCCCGCCCACCTGAAAACTGTAGAGGTTCATGTCTACGAACGTCGGGTTGATTGGGCTGACGTAAGTCTGGTAGCCGACGATGTTCAGCATCTTCGTCGCGATCTTCGTCGAGACAATCTGAAGGGGGTTCGTCGTCGCATCGATGATCCAGCCCAGCGCGGGCATCATGAAGATGAGAAACAGAATAGGACCCAGCGATAGCCGTCCAACCTTCGACCCGAAGACGTAGTACGTCGCTCCGACCAGTACCAGAATGAACGCGCCCGCCTGAATGGAGAGGTTGTCAATCACCCTTCCAGCGAGGAACAGCAGCGCGCCAAGCAAGAGGAGGATGAAGCCAACAACGGATGACCCCTTCGCCGCCTTTGCGAGAGCCTCCCGCCGCATGTACAGAACGGCGATGCTCATAAACGGCACAAGCAGGCCGTGCGAGTAGTAGCCCTCCTCCTCGAACCAGAACCTCGGCAGCTCTTTCAGGAAGGACCAGCCCAGGACAAGCACGGCGCCCAAGCACAAAATGATGCCCGGCAACAGTGCCCGCTCGATCTCGATGCCGATGATCGGCACGTGCACAACGTCGCGGCGCTCTTCCTGTTGGGTTGCGTCCGTCGCCGTCTCGTCCACCGCTCGGGTCGTGTCCTCGCTCATATCATTCAGCCCAGGTCTGTAGGATATCCCCTTCAGCCGGTTCTACGTCGGATCAGTACGCCCCGTCCCCCCGAATGACCGACAGTGGTGTCTTCATCAGGATCTTCAGGTCCAGCCAGAACGACATGTTTTCGACATAGAGGGAGTCCAACTCCAGCCAATCCTCGAAACTCGTGTCGCTACGCCCGCAAATCTGCCAGAGGCAGGTGATTCCGGGCAGCACGCTCAGCCGCTGAAGCGCGCGATCGTCGTACTGCTCGACCTCTCGCGGCAAAGGAGGCCGGGGCCCGACGAGGCTCATGTCGCCTTTGAGCACGTTGAACAGTTGCGGCAGTTCATCCAGCGAGTACTTCCGCAACACGCGGCCGACGGGCGTCACGCGCGGGTCGTTCTTCATCTTGAAGATCGGGCCTGCCTTCTCGTTCTTGTCCAGAACCTCCTGCAGTCGGCGGTCGGCGTCCTCGTACATCGACCGGAACTTGTAGAAGACGAACTCTCGACCCTCTCTTCCCACGCGCACCTGATGATAGACGACGGAGCCGCGGCTGGTCACCTTCACCAGCAACGCGATAACCAGGAACACCGGCGAAAGCAGGGCGATAAGCCCGGCGCTTCCCACAGCGTCGAGCACCCGCTTCCAGAACGCATACGGGACGCGGACGCGCTGAATCTTTCCGGCATACCCGGCTTTCGCTTGCTCCATAGTTCATCCGCCGTCAGGCGGCGCTAACCGTTTCTACTCCTCGTCGTCGTCCGACGGGGCACCGAATTGTTCCGGTTTTTGCGGCTTCTCGCCCCTGTCGCGAACCGGCTTGTCGCCTGCTCCCAGAGCCGCTCGACCCGCAGTCGGATGGTACCGCTGGAGGGTCTTCTCGTAGTTCCGGCGGTAGTGCTGATACGCAGGGCAGTCGTCCGGTCGAGCCTTGTTGAGCACGAGGCCGACGATGTTCACGCCCAGGCGCTCCAGCGCTTTATGGAATTCGAACTCGGCGATGGTCGGCGGGCGGCCCGCTTCGTGGATGAGCACGACGTTCTGGACATGCTCCGCGAGCACCGCAGCATCACCGAACGTGCCGCCCGACGCGCTGTCGAAGACCACGTAGTCCGCTCCCTGGCTCACCATCTCGATGAAGTCGCTCATCGCCTGGCTGCGGAACAGGCGGATCGGGTTCACCGGCGGTTGCCCCGCGGTGATGACCAGCAGCCCGTCAACGCCCGAAGGTTGAACCACGCTCTCCATCGTTGCAGCGCCGGATAGGATCTCAGCCAAGCCGGCTCGGTTCTCCAATTCGAAGTGCTCATGCAGCGTCGGGTTGCGAAGGTCGGCGTCTACGATGAGCACACGCGCGCCGTCTCGCGCGAGGCTGATCGCCAGGTTCGCTGCGACAGTTGTCCGCCCGGAGTCAGGTTCCGCCGCAGCAACCAACACGCCAGGCCCGACCAACTTGTCCTCGATCGCCATCAACTGGCTGGAGAGCATCTGATAGCTCGCGGCGAGGGCGCTCGGCCTCTCCTCTGCGGTAGACAGGCGCTTCTGTGCGCTTCGCGGCAGCACACCCAACACCGGGAAGCCGAGACTGTTCTCCGCTTCGATTGGAGTGTACGTGCCCTGGTCAATCTGCCCGAGGCTGGCGATCAGCGAAATCGCCACAACGAGGCTCAGGAACAGCGTGACCAATGTCTTCAAAATCGTGTTTCTCGGCAACTCGCGAATGGAAGGGTCGTCCAGCATGTAGATCGTCGGCTGGGCGTTTTGTGCTTCCCGGACCTCGGCTTCCTGCAACTTCGCCTGCATGTTCGCTACCGAGGACTGGTGCGCGAGCAACTCGGCTGCCAATTCGGACAAGCGCTTCTGGACGGCGGGCAGTTTGGCGCGTTGCGCCTCGAGGGCCGCGAGTTCGCGCTCCGCAGCCCCCTTCTCTTCGCGAGCCCACACAAGTTGCCGCTCCGCCTGAAGTTGAGCGTTCAGTCGCTCCTGCTCGAACGGCGTCTTTTCTTGATGGGCTTGAGAGATGATGTACGGCTCGGTGTTGGCGAGTTGAGACTTGTCCTCCTCGATTGAGCGGCGCAATTCGACCATGCTCGGGTGGTTGGGGCCGTATCGCTCCTTGCGCGTCTCGTAGGCAGTCTCCGCCGTGGCAATCCGCGCCAGGAGGCTCGTGTACAGCGGATTCGGCGTCTCCTCGACCGCATGAATCACGTCCGTCATCGCGGGATCCGACGCCTGGCCCCGTGCCGTGTCGATCGTCGCCTGTGCCACCGTTATGGCGCGGTCGGCGCCGTAGATGCGCTGCTTGGCGCTTTGAATCTCCTGAGCCAGCGACGAGATGGTCGTTTCGTAGCCGATAGAATCCGGGAACTGGTCTTGAAACTCTTTCTGCTCTTGCAGTTTCGCGTCGTACGCAGCCTTCTCACGAGCGAGCGACTGCCGAACGAACTCGACGCGTGAGCTTGATGTTTGGGACGCCAGTGCCGAGTACCGCGTCATGAACTTCTCCAAGATGACCTGGATGACCTTCTGCGCCACGGCGGGCTCGTCGTCAACGTAGCTCACTTGGACAAACTCGGTTCCCCGCTGGGGCGTGATGCTGATGTCTCGGATGAACTGACTGAGCGAGTCCTGAGAAGTGTCGGGGATGTATCCCTCTGCGGCGAGTTGGTCGAACGTCTGCTTAAGGACGGTGAACGAGCCGATGGTGCTGGTCAAGTTCAACACTCGCAACTCGGTGTCGTTCACGCCGCGCGTCATCAACTGGTCTTGGTACAGAACCGGGAGGTTCAAGTCCGGGTCCCGCTTGTCGGCAATCGTCATGAACGCCTCGTACTGAGGCTTCGAGAGCAGCGTGTAGATCAGCACAGCCGCCGTCGAAGGAACGACAAGCAGCAGAAGAAGCCACCACCGTTGCTTGAGAGACCTGAGAAACCTTCCTCGACCCATATCGTCTCCTGAATTAGAACCTCGGGAAGATGTTGAAGTTGCGCGCAGTCAACGCATTCAACGTAAACAGAATGTTCGCGAGAACGTTCACTCGGTTCATGTCCGGAGTGTGCGTCTCGGGAACGTACACAATGTCGCCGCCTTGCAGTGCGATGTTCTGCGTCCAATCGTTCTTCGCCGTAAATCGCACGTAGTTCACCTCGAACCGCTCGTACTGCCCCGGCCGCCCACGGACCGGTCGCTGAATCTGAATCTTGCTGAACCAACTGCGGTTCGGAACGCCGCCACCGGCGGCGGCTATCGCGTCCGCGAGGCGCAAGCCCTCGCGGTAGGTTACGCGCCCGGGTTGCACCACCATGCCGGTTACGATGACCGCGTCCAGCAACTGCTGCGGAACGCGGATGACGTCGCCGTCCTCAATCCGATAGTTTTGGGACAGGTCGCCCTTCACCAGCATCGCGTAGAGGTCAATGGGAATCTGCTCCTTGCTGTTTCGTCGGATCAGCACGACACGCCGCAGGTCGGCAGTCTGCTCCGCTGCCCCGCCCGCCATCGTAATCACCGTGAGCAGGCGATCTCCGGGGCGAATGCTGAACTGGCCCGGATTCGGAACGAAACCGACAACGCTGACGCGCATCGGCCGATACTGGAAGATGTTCACGACAATCACGATAGCCTCTGTGAAGAAGCCGCCATCCACATAGGCACGCTTGATCTCCCGCTCCGCCTCGGCAACCGTTAACCCGCCGATCTTGACCGGCCCGATGAGCGGGAGGCTGATGGTGCCGTCATACAGAATCGGCGCCTGGGTCGCCATGTCCGGTTCGCTGCCCACGCGCACGTTGATGACGTCGTTCGGGCCGAGGCGATACTCCTCGTCCTCATAAGGCTGTGCGGCGGCGAACCCGCACGCCAACGCCACCAACAGCACAGCGAGCCCCCTTGCTATCCTGTGCATTGTTCTACTCCTCGTTTCATGACGGACGCTTCCATGCTGCCGTCCAATCCAGATTATAGCCGAATCAGTCATCCCTTGCAGCACACACCTTGCGCTTTCCCTCTACTACGACAGTCAACTCGCCCTTGTGAACAGATTCCTGCCGAAGGAGGACGCTTATTCTACCTCGACGGACCTCTTCGTGCGCCTTCGTCATCTCTCGGCATAGAGCGACCCTGCGGTCACCCAAAACCTCGAGTGCCGCTTCAAGGACCTTCGGCAGACGCTCCGGCCTTTCAAACAAGACGATTGGGACGGCACTTTCGGCGTAAGGTGCAAGAGTCTCCTTCAATCTACCGGGTTTCTTCGACAGAAAGCCAAGAAACACGAACCGCTGGGCGAAGAAGCCGCTCAGCGCCAGCGCCAGGGTCACCGCAGAGGGCCCGGGGACGCCCAGAACCGGCAGCTCACGCTCATACGCCCGGTTGACTACCTTCGCGCCCGGGTCGCTGACGGTCGGCATCCCCGCATCGCTAACCAGCGCAACCATGGCGCCGGATTCCACGCGGTCGAGGATGCCCTCTATGGCTGAAGCCGGGCCGCGGGCGTCATTGAGCCGAACGAGCTCAGCCTTCGAGCCGACGTGCTGCAGCAGCTTGATCGTTCGTCGCGTGTCCTCAGCCGCTACGATGTCCGCAGATCGAAGCGCTTCGGTGGCCCGCTCTGAAAGGTCGCTAAGGTTGCCGATCGGCGTGCCGACCACGACCAGCGCGCCGCGCTTCTCAGCCTCCGGCACCCTGATTGCCACTCCCGGAGCCGCCTTCAGGCGGCTGCCCCTGACTTGAAGGCTCGCCGCCCTGGCCCTCCATCTCGCGCCGGTTCGCCTCTTCCGCCTCTCGCATCGCCTCCTCTTGCTCCTGCTCGATGGCGAGTTGATCTCTCTCCGACGCGTACCAGTCGTCCAGGGCTTTTTGCAGGTCCTCAACGGCAGGCGACCCGGGCGGAGCGAAGTTGGCTGCCTGTACCTTCAGTCGCTCGACCTTCTTGATGGTCTCGCGATTCGTGTCGTTGATCTCCCAAGAGTTGGCAACGATTGTCCTGAGCGCCTCCAGTGCCGCCTCGCCCTTCTTCTGATCGAGCAACAAGTCCACGTACTCGAAGAGGAAGGATGTGGAGCGCGTAACGGTCGCTACGCCTGCATAGACCTCCGCCTTCAATTCCTCAAGGGCTGCCTTCTCCTCGGCAGGCGCTTCTGCGTACAGCTGGCTGAACGCCATGTACCGGACGTACACGGGCAGGTCCGCGTCGCTGGAGACGACGCCTTGCGCCTCGTCGAGGATCCTGCGAAACTCCGCGATCCGCTCCGCTCCCTTTGGCCCCTGGCCCGCCACCAGTCGCTTCAGTTGGAACACGAGGCGCCAGCCCTCGTCCTTCCACTGAATCTTGTCGTGGTCGCCCTCGATGAGCGCTTCGACGCCGCTCGTGACCATGGAGGCAGCCACGCTCGCCCGAAGCTGATTTGCGCGCTCCGTCTTCTTTTGCTCAAAGTCTTCCGGAACCTTGGGCTCCACCTTCGTAACGCGGTAGATGGCGACGCCCGTCGGCGTCTGAACCGGGTCGCTCACCTCCCCTTCGCCCAGGCGCGCCACGCCCCTGTACAGCGGCATCACCATCAGGTCTATCCGCGCAAGCGTCATCTCCGAGAGGTCGGGGCTGCCGTCGGGCCTCTTGGTGTCGCTGTACTCGGCAGCGGCATCCTCGAATCGCATCCCGCTCCGAATACGGTCCAGGACGTCTTGCGCTTTGCCCATCGGGTCGGCGTTCGCGCCCTCGGTGATGAGGATGCGCTCGAACGTCAATTCGTCGTAACTTCGCTTGACGGCCTCGTCGCTCGTATCCACTTCGGATTCGTACTTCGACTGCAGCTTCTTCCTCGCCGCCTGAGAGCGGAGCCGGTCACGCTGCATCGGCTGCGTCAGCAACTGCTGCACTTGCTCCTCTTGCTGCTTGATGATTTCGGAGAGGCTTTGGCCGGCTTGCTTCTTGACGAACTCGTCGAGCGACAGCGCCTTGTGGTCGTCGAGCGCCTTCTTCGCCTGCTTGTACTCTTCGCTGTCCTCTCCCTTCTCCTTCGCGGCTTGAGCCTCCGCCGTCAGGCGCGCGGTCGTGTTGTCATAGTCCGCCTGCGCCTGGGTGCGGAATAGGTCCGCGTAGAAGGCAGCCTCCTCCTTAGCCATCGCCTCGACATCCTTGTCGGTGACCGACAGCCCCGCGCGCTTCGCCAAGACGAGCGGAGCGACTCGGCTGAGCACAGCGTTCAACGCGTGCTCGCGGAACCGCCACTCCTCGGTCGGCGTCGCGTTCGGCGTAAGCGACGCGGTCACTTCGGCCATCAGCTCGTCAAGGTAGCCCTGCTCCCCTTCCCAAGCGAACGCGGGCGCCCTCTGCGCCTCCGGGTCGCCCGGGTTGGCGCCGGTCGGACCCCCGTAGTAGAGGAACCCGACGATGAACGCAACCCCGAGAAGCACTGCGACCACAGGCCCCGCAGCGGCAAATCCTTTCCTGAACTTTGTTATGGACACGGTAACCTTCCGAACGACCCGGCGTGCAGCCCTGTTGCGGGCGGCGGGGGCGTTCCGCCGATTATGTCCGATTCGGCGCATCCTTTCGCCCATAGCGAGCGTCAGTACCCTTGACAGGTGCACATCCGGAGAGGGTATACTGATGAACACCATGACTAATGCCAAGAGAACTCTAACCAGCAGACAGGCTGAGGTCTTGCGATTCCTTGCAGACTACACCCGAGCAAACGGATTCCCCCCTACGGTTCGGGAGATATCCAGGCACATCGGCGTCAACAGCACCCGCGGGAGCATAACCCACCTCGAGGCGCTCGAGAAGAAGGGATACATCACCCGAACCAGCGGCGTACGGGCAATCCGGATCCTTGACGACCGCCACACGGCAGATGCAGAAGTCGTGCTGCTGCCGCTGCTCGGCACCATCGCCGCCGGCATGCCAATCCTTGCTGACGAGAACGTCGAGGCAATGATTCCCGTTCCCAAGGCGCTACTCCGCAAGGTCAAGGAGGCGTACCTCCTTCGAGTCAAAGGGGACTCGATGATCGGCGAGGGCATCCTGCCGAGGGACCTCGTCATCGTGAAGCCCCAGAGGACGGCGCTCAACGGAGACCTCGTTGCCTTCCTCCTCGATGACGAGGCGACGATCAAGCGAATCCGATATGACGCGGAGGGCGGCGTTACCCTCTACCCCAGCAATCCCGCGTACGACCCGATCCGCGTGCGAAGGTCTGATGCGCGCGTTCTGGGCAAGGTCATCGGCCTGATTCGCGACTACGACGGCATGGCCTTTTGAAGAGAACAGCCGCCTTCCTCGCCATCACGCTGTGCGTCGGATGCGGGGGGGACGTCACCTCCCCGCCAACGACAAGCACCGCCACGCACGAACCCGATGCCGTCTCGCTCGCGCTCAAGCCTGACGAGGGCGAGTACCTCTACGAACTGATCATCGAGCAACGCGCCATCGGAGCGAAGACCGAGATGTCCATCCTCGAGATCGAGATCAAGGCGACCGTAACGAGGTTCGACAGCGGGAGGGTGCGCTTCGAGTTCGAAGTCGTTCGCGCTGATGCAACGACCGGCCCCACCCGCGAACGCCAGAGGCCCGACCCCCAGCGAGCCGCTACCGTTCGCTCGCTCAAATGGAGTTCAAAGCACGACCCCGATGGCAGCGTCGTGGACATCGCCACAAAAGAGGACCCGGAGCGGATCCTCGACATGCTCGGCGCACGGTTCGGACTGTTCGGCATCGTGTATCCCACCGAGCCGGTCCAGCCCGAGCGCCCTTGGCAAGTCGCCGCGGAGGGAGCAGAGTGGAAACTCTCCTACGCCGCCGACTGGCTTGCAACCCTCGAGGGCGCGATCACGACCCCAGCGACGCCCGACACCCCCGAGCGCAGCCAAAGTGTGCGCGCCCGCATCCAACTGGGCACCGGAACGCCGATCGAGATGGTGGGCGACGAGGCTCTAACCCGACCCGACGACGAGTGGGACTCCATCCTCAGACATTGGACGCTGTCGCTCATCGGTTAGGCCGGGGGTATACTCGCCAACATGAGCGAGAAGGTCACCATCGAATACTGCACCGAGTGAGGCTATAAGGAACACGCCGCCCGTGTGGCGGCTGCGCTTCAGGCGGAGTTCGGAACGGATGCCGAACTCATTCCCGGCTCGCACGGAATCCTCGAAGTAAAGCACGGCGAACACGTCGTCTGGACCAATCGCGAGTCTGGCGGCCTCCCGGAGCCGACGACCGTCGTGGACGCGTTCCGCAGCCGAGCCCGATAGACCCCTAACGGAACTGTGCCGCCCGCCAGGCAGCCTGGTCGCCGGGCACAAACGAAGCGTGGCTGATCACCTCGAACGCGGGCAGGAACTTGGGCTTTGCCGTGCCCCGCTGTTGCTCCAACACGCGCCGCGCGACCTGTTTGACTCGCTGAACGATTCGCCGAAGGCGCAACGTGTCGGCGTGCGAGCCGCCCATCTCCTCGATGCGCCGGAGCCCCGGCCCGAGCGTCGCGATCCTGAGCGCTCCCTCTTCCAACAACTCGGCGCACCCGCGCACGTCCCGCTTCGAGTACTTCTGGTACGCCTTGTCGCACAGCCGCACCCAATCTACCGCCACGCGATGCAGTTGCACGCACCAGTGTAACGGATCCTGCGGGGGCAGAACCTCGTCCAGTTTGTCGCAAATCTTCAGAATCTCGGTGCCGACCTTGCCCACCGCTTCGCTGCGCCACTCCTCCCAAAGATAGAACGGGCTGTCGCGCATGATGAACGCCTCACGCAGCGGGCGCCACGTCCCGGGCCGGAGAAACTTCGAGAGCTTGGGAATCTGCTCACCTAACGCTTTAGCCGCGTCGTAATACTCCTTGCCACCTGTCTTCTTGATGGCGGCGCTCCACGACTTGCCGGACATCCGAAGCCCCGCCGCATAGATGAGCGGCAGCGTAGACGCGTAGTTCGTCAGAAATGAGAACTCCCAACTCGTCACCAGCACACCTTCCGTCTTCAACTCCTTCGCCGCCTTCACATGATCGTCTATGTTCTGTTGTGTTAGCGGCAGGTGACACCATGTTGCGTCGTAGGTGTGAACCGAGGGGCAGTTTACGACCTTGAACCCCGCCTTGAGCAGTTTCTTCGTCGTCGGCGACGGATCGTCCGAATACTGCCAATTGAACAAGACCGTCTCCTTAGGCAACATCTTCAGCGCCTCCGGGTGGGCGAGGACCATGTCCGCCCACAGGCAGGGAGTCCTACCCTTCTCCAGCACGTGCTCGCACAGGTCGCGGTAGTACTCACCGTACAGGCCGCCCTCCCCAACCTTCTTCACCCGCTTCTCGCACTTCGGGCACTGCCCAAGTTGGTGCGCCTCGTCACCACCAAGATGGATCCAAGCATCGTCAAAAGTGCGGATGACGTCGTCCACAAGGCCGCGCACGAACGTTACGACCTCCTTGCGCGATGGGCACACCTGCGCCGAGCCGCGAGCGGTGGGCGCTTCAGCCAGCCATTGTCCCCCCTCGGCGCGGATGAACCCCTCCATGTGCCCAAGCGTGTTGATGAACGGGATGATGCGGAAGCCCTTCGGAGAGAACTGTTTGGCGAGCCGCTCAATCTCCTTCGCCTTCAGGGCGCCGACGTCCGCCGCCCACGGGGCCGACGGATACGCGAACCGGTGCTCAAGGTACAGCCCCAGGGCGTTGTAGCCCGCGTCAAGGCTGCGGGCGCAGACTTCCCTAAGCAAATCAAGGGTAGGCGACTGTTCCCGCGCCACGTCCATCATCCAGCCCGCGAAGCGCATGCCTGCGCAGTATGAGCGATTGCGAGCCGCCGCCGCCGAATTTCTCTTAGTTTGAAGGGCAGACGATTCGGGAGGTTGCCGTCGCGCCGCCCGGCGAGCCGGTCGAGCGGGACCCTCCAAATAGATGGCAGTGGCCTGTGCGAACGGTGTTGGCGTCCCTCAACGTAACCTCGTTCATGTTGAAGCCGGTGTACGTGGGGTACATCAGGTCCGCATGGAGCGTGCTGTGTCCGCCGATTCCGAGCGCGTGGCCCAACTCGTGCGCGGCGATGCCCTCACCCGCCCGGCCGTCCAGCCCGGACCGAATCACGATTTCCGCCGACAGGAGCCGCCCGGAGGACACCTCGTATGTATACTGGGTGTATCCGAGTAGGTTGCCGTCGAGGTCGTCCCGCCAGCGAACGATGACATCCGCGTCGGAGGGCGTGGACACTTCGGTCCACCGCACGATACCGCCCAGGCGGTCGTTCCACCACTCGAACCCCGTCCGCGCCGCCTCGACCGCGCTCTGCGTCGCGTTACCGTCGAGCACAAGAAACACCCTGACCGGCATCCGTTGCCAGTAAAGGAGCCGCTCCAGATCGTCGGTGTAGTTCGGCGAGAAGGTGCAGCCGTCGCCATAGACGGCGGTCAACCCGGAAACCTGGTCCGCGGGCACCGACACGGCTTGAGCATCAGCCCCGCCGCCATCCCACACCCACCGGTAGAACGGCAAGCCCTGATAGGTTTGCGGGGCAACGACGCGCACCACTGTCTCGCGTGAAAAGACGCGTACGAAGTTGGTCACCCCGTCCGCCCTACCCTGCAAGTCTTGCGTGTCCAGCGTGATCGGCACCTCGTCCATCGGAGCGGACTGAAACCCGATTTCGCGAGTTCCGCTTTCGCCCGAGCCGATGCCACCGCCACCGCCACCGCATCCCAGACAGACGAGGACCACTGCAAGCCCTAACGTTCGCACCACCATTGTTCCCCAACTGTCTTATCGGCGAGCGCGAGCGCGAACGCAAGCGAAGGCGGGGTGAAACCTAACGCGCCGCTCGAAGTCGAATCAGATAGACTGGTGGCGACGATGACGCTTACTGCAATCGCCGCCCTGCTTATCACGGGGCAGGCGCCCACCCTGCCGCCGCGGTGCAACCCGGAACTGTATCGCATACAACACGAAATCGCAGTCGCGGTATCCAAGGGCGAGTTCGAACAAGCCGCGACGCTCCTCGAACGTTGGCCGACCGGCGAGATGACCTACTCGCTGCCTGCGGGCGGTGCGCTCGAGAGCGCCGCCGAGGAAGCCGCCCGCCTACTCGAAGAGGTTACGGGCGGCGAGTGGCGGTTCCGACCCGCGAGCGAGGGCCGCATCCGTTTTCGCTGGGTGGATTCACTCAAACTTGACGACATGCGCCGATGGGAGGGGGGCGTGCTTGTTGTGGACGTGCCCACCCACGCGGAGCCCGGCAAACTGCAGGTCTCCCGCTGGAGCAATGTCTCGCTTATCGCAAAGTCGTTTGCCATGTACGCGGGCCTCGCCCCGGCGAGCGCGCGGTTCAATCTCCTGGGGCCAGACATCATCGCTGCTGCTTCCCCCGCCAACGTTCGCGTGGGTGTCCAGCCGGCGGAACGTGTGCTCATCAGCCGAGTCATCGCCGCGCGAGCAGCGTGGAAAGGGGTCATCGAGAACAGGACGGTTCTCCCACTCCGCGAGCCGAGACTTGTCGTCTCTCCGCTGCAGGTTGACCTCGGATTTCAGCAGCGCGGGCCCGACTATCCCGCCCCCATCACGCTTGAGAACACCGGCAACGCCGAGGTGCTCATCGAGTTCGAGTCCTCGTGTCAGTGCATCCTCGCGGAAACTCCGGACTCGATCGCCGGCGGCGTTAAGCGAACGATTGACGCCATCGTCCAGTCGCGCGACATGCTCGGGCACGTGGAGAAGACCATCACGCTCTACACCAACGACCCCGTCGAGCCGGTGAAGGTGATCACCGTCGCCATCACCGCTGTCCCCCCCTATCGCGTGGTGCCGGACACGATGAAGCAGGTAACGCTGAACGACGATGGCGCGACCGAGTTCGAGTTTGTTTTCTATCCAACTTCGCCTGCGCCGATTCGCCTTGTGAGGGTTGACACCAACGTCGAGGGTGTCGAGACCAGCGTCTTCCCGTTCAATGGCGAAGTCCTCGATCCTATCTTCGGCGACAAGCCGATGAAGCGCGTCGGGCACAAGGTTCTGCTCAAGTTCAGCCCCGACTACCCCGCCGGCCTCAATTGGCTGAGGGTGGTATTCATTACCGACCTCATGCAGGCGCCGTACGTAGACGTGACGCTCGAAACTCACAAGGGGATCATCGCCCAGCCGAAGACGCTCTGGTTCGGCTCCTTCCCCGTCGGCACCGAGCAGGTGAGAAGCGTAACGTTGCAGCACGGCAAAGAGCCGTTCAACGTCACCAAGGTTGATGCGCCCGATGGCGTTCGCGTCGAGGTTCGCAAGCAGGGCGAGAGCGGCAAGGAGTGGCGCATTGACGCGGTGTGCACAACGTCGGTAATCGGTCGCTTCTCGGGCAACATCGTCATCCACACGGACTCGAAGCGCTTCCCTGAGATCGTGATCCCCTATTCAGGCATCGGTCAATGATACGCCTCTTGGTCGCCTCGGCCGTTGCGGCGGGGCTTGTTGCGCTCGCCACGCCGCCACGCCCAGCGGAGACAGTGGTCGTCTTCACCGGCGACATCCGAGGCTACCTCTCGCCTTGCGGCTGCACGAAGCCCCAAATCGGCGGCGTGAAGCGGATGGCGTCGGTAGTCCGCACGCTGCGAGAAGATTCGGAGGCGCTGTACGTTGATCTCGGCAACTGGACGGAGGCGAAAGGACGGCAAGACCAATTGAAGGCGGACGCGCTTGCGGAGTTGTTCGCTCGGCTGAAGCCGAACTACCTGAACGTCGGCGCAGTCGAAGCGCGCTTCGACCCTGCGACGCTCGCCGCGCTCGACCAGATGGCGGGTGGGCGGCTGAAGAGCGACGCGCTTCAGGCGGAGTTCCTCCAGCCGACGCAGGACGTGCCGGTCCTCGGCTTAGCGCCGTCGCCGGAGGCGGCGATCCTGCCCGTGCGGAAGCCGGAGGAGGTTCTCGCAGGGCGCCCTGATGCGATCATCGTGCTCTTCGCGGGCGATCGCGCATCCGCCGTGCGCCTCGCCGAGAGCGCGCCTGGAGAAGGCCGACTGCTCATCTACTCGCATCGCGGCGATCCGCCAAAGGAGCCGATGCGCGTGAACGGATGGACGCTCGTCACGCCCGGTGACAAGTGCCGCTTCGTCGGACGCATCGAGAGAGTCGGCGGCGAGTGGAGGAACCTACGCCTCATCGAACTCGGCCCGGAGCACCGTGACGACAGCCAAGCCCACGCCATCTACGAGTCGTACTTGATGCGCGTCGGCGACGAGAATCTGCTGGATCAGGTGCCGCGCCTCCCCTCGGACGTGAAGTACGTCGGCTCGGAAGCGTGCAGGTCATGCCACATCGACGCTTGGGACGTTTGGACGCACTCCCCACACGCGGAAGCCTATGCAACCCTCGAGAGCACGATGAACCACCGCGACCCCGAGTGCGTCGGCTGCCACGTTGTCGGCTTGACGACGGTGAGCGGCTTCATCAGCAAGGAAAAGACGCCGAGCCTCAAGGATGTCGGCTGCGAGAGTTGCCACGGCCCCGGCTCAGACCACATCATCAAGCCCACCGCCTCGATGAAGGCGCGGCCGGAGAGTTGTCTAACCTGCCACGTCCCTGACCACAGCCCGGGCTTCACCTTCGCCGAGTACTGGGAGAAGATTCGGCACTAAGGCTCAGCGCCGAATGGAAACGATGAGGCTGATCCACTTCTCGGTGAGTGGATCCACGTACACGCCGCCTCGGCCACGGCTGCTGTGAATGAACTGCCCGTTGCCGATGTAGATGCCGCAATGCGTGACGCGCTGCCGGTCGCCGTCCGTGAAGTAGATCCGGTCGCCCGGCTGAAGATCCTGGAGCGCCGGGACGAGCGTCCCCACGAAGCTCTGTTCGTGCGCCGTGCGCGGTAGGTTGACTCCGACCATGCGGTACAGTTGTTGAATGTATCCGCTGCAATCAACGCCGCCGGTTAGGCTGTTCCCGCCCCAAACGTACGGCGTGCCGATGTACCGAGTTGCCTCGCGAACGACCCAATCGTAGGCGTTACCGCTTTCGCCCCGCACGTATCCGCCGCGGGTTGTCATCGGCTGCTGAACGCTGACGTTGTAGGGAAGGCTGTTGATGAACTTCGCCTCGACGAAGCCGTCTGACCCGTCCCGCATCACCACGGTCGCCCACTTATCGTCGAGCTCTCTCAGGACGACGTAGTGGTCCTTCTTGACCTTGAAAAGCACCCGCGAGCGCGTGTCCTTCTTCAGGTAGATAGACGCGTCGGCGGTGAGTTGACCGAGTTTGCCGACGGCTGCCCTCTCCTGCCCTCGCCCCTCCTGCTGGGCGAGCGCCAGAGTCGCCGCAGAGACCGCGGCGAGCAGAACTCCGAACCGAAGGATCATCCTTGTCACTTACCTGATTATGCCATAAACGGACGGTCTGTCAAGCCGGAGAAGTTCCCGGTTCTTCCAACAGGGGCCCGCGCCCTACTTAGTCACCGTGTAAATCCTGAGGTAGTTGTCTGACGCCACGGTGACCAGGAAGCCGCTCGAGGCGCTCCAAGCCAGCGGCGACCCCATGTAACTCTGACCCTCCAACTTGGAGATCGGCTTCCGCGATTTCAGGTCCCAAACGATGACAGTGCCGTCCGAGGAACTCGACGCGGCGAGGGCGCCACTCGGGCTGATCGAGGTGTGCACCACCCAGTCCGTGTGCCCCCTGAGGAAGGTAATCCGTTTGCGAGCCTTCACGTCCCAGAAAGCCAGGTTTCCGTCGCGCCCGGCGGAAACGGCGCGCGTGAAGTTAGAGTTGATGTCAATGTCGTTCGCGCCCGGCGGGTGGCTGAGCGCGAACACCGCCGCGCCCGTTTTTGCATTATAGACGATCAGTCCCTTGCCCAGCGACGCCGCCACGATGTTCGCCCCGGATGCGTCGAAGCGGGCGTTGTACACGTTGATGCCGCCGCCCTTGATCAACAGGGTGCTTTTTCGCTTGGCGACGTCCCAAACGCGGATCGTATCGTCGTCCCCCGTGCTTACTAACTTCTTGCCGGTTGGATCGAACGCTAAGTGCGAGACGGATCGAATGTGTCCCGGCTGCTGCATGACCACTGATTCGCCGGTCTTCACGTTCCATACGCGAATCTGGGCATTCTCCGCTCCGCTTGCGATTTTGTCACCCTTCGGGCTCCAGGCAACCGCTCGAGCTGGCAGCGTGTGACCCTTGAAGACCTTGATCGTCTTCCTCGTTTTGGCGTCGAAGATCTTGACGCTGTTGTCTGCCATGCCGCAAACAAACTGCGAACCGCTCGGAGCGAAGGCAACGCTCAGCGCCTCCTCACCAAGCAACTTCCCACTGGAGACCACCTTGTAGGCCTGCCCTAAAGCAGCCGCAGACAGTGCGGCTGCGCCAATAAGAACCGTTGCGCGAATCGTAAGCATCATCTCCTCCTTGAGTTCAGTACGGTTGGACGGCCGAGTCCCGCAAAAGTGTCCCATGCATCAGCCGCTCGTGCAACTCCCTGACCAAACGGAGCGACAGCGGGAGCGTCGTAAGGCGCCCGATGCCGTACTCAAGAGCCTCGACGTAGTTGCGAACCTCCGCAACGTCCGCCGCCTGTTGCGGCGAGGCGTCCCCAGACATCTCCGCGAGCAGCACGTCGGCAACGCTTGCCTGCGTACCTTCGATTCGCGAGGAGAGCACCGCCTCCCTGCGCACCAACGGCGAGATGAGGAGATGAGGATTTGGTAGCAAGGAACCGCGGCCGGAGAGTTCGCCGAGAGCGGCATCGGCGCCCGACAGCGCCTGAACGACCTCGTCGTCATACTCGAGCGCGGGCGGCAGCGGGGCCGGGACGAACACGTGGTAGCCCTCGCGCGTCAGCACGACCGCTCCTGCCTCCGGTGGCCGGTACTCCTGCGGGTCCATCGCCTTCTTGGGGTAGATTCTACCCGCCATCTGAAAAGAATCGGCGGTTTCCTTTCAGGTTCGACTGGGAAGTGAAAGAATCTTTCAGCCTCAGCCGTCCTCACCGCACCAGGCGCAACGGAAGCATCTTGTACGGTTCAAAGGCGCTCAAGTGGAGGCGGTCGCCGTCCCACTGGTTCACGCCGTCTCGCACCAGGAACGTGAACGCGAAGCGGTAGGTGTCGCCCGGTCGGCATGTCAACCCGCTCTTCAGGTGCCATGGAAGCTTGATGCGAATCTGAGACCACGACGGCTCGAAGCTGCTCTCCAGGCGAATCGTATCTCGAGACACCAACTCGACATCGGCGAACGGCCAGCGGTTCTGCGCGCCGTTGAGCACGTGGAACGATTTGATGCTCGCCTCCTCTCCCCGGCAGTCCACCGTCAAGACGTAGTTGTCCTGCCCTGCGAAGAACCCGTCGCCGACCAAGTCGGTCGTTATCTGAAACTCCAGCGGCTTCTGCGCGAAGGAGAAGCCCAGGTACAGCCCCGTCTCGTCCCAAGTCATGTAGACACCGCCTTCGAACTGCTCTCGCCGGAAGCGCCCGCGCTTCGATGACCACGCCGGCTCATCTGCGAGAGACTTCGAGAGGTCGGGCGAGCCGAACGGGATTCCCTCGAGCCAGGGGATGCACGGCTCGCGTTTCTCCGCGTCTGGAATCCCCAAGCCCGACTGATCCGCCTTGCGCGGGTCGGGACGAACCAGCTCGATGCGCGCGTTGTTGACCGATTCCAGCGTCGCGGGTACCCAGTTGCTGAACATCAGGCGCCTCAAGTCGCTGATACCATCCCCGGCAGTCGAGGCGCGAGCGGGGTCGCTCCCCCATCGCCTCTCATCGAACGGCAGCGACGGGTCGTCATCGGGCACTCCGTCGCCGTCCCGGTCGCGAGTCGTTGACACGTAGCCGAACAAGCAATAGAACCACGCTTGCTCGGGCCAGACGCGCAAGATATATGCGTTCCCATCCCAGTGCTCACCGAACGGCCCGTTGTATCCACCGACGCGGTAATCGCCGAAGTGGTTGAACGGGTACTCCTCGTAACCGCTCTGCTCGAACATCGAGTCGAGCGCATGGTGGAACTCGTGGGTCATGAGCCAGGCGAGGTCGCTTCCGCCGAGGAAGGAGCAATGCGCCGGGTCGCTCCGCTTGCCGATGCCGTTCCAATGCGCTCCCCACGTGCCTCCACCCGACCCTTGCAGGTAGTAGGCGTTCCGGGCGGGGTCGAAGCGACGCTCAGCGTCAACGACGACGAGCGCGACGTAGTCCTGCCGCGTCTTTCCTTTCGTCCGCAGTATCTCGTCCTCGTTGGCGCTCCCTGGTCTATCCTCCCCGGCCGTCAGCGGCTCGGTGTAGAGAAACCAATCGTATTCGAGGTTCACGCGGCAGTGGGAGTTGACGAAGTAGAAAAGGCGGGCGTCTTCGAACTCCTTCCGAACGTAATCGAGGTACCTTTCTCCGGGCGGCGTGCCTCGGTCTGCGCGACCGCCGGAGCCTTCGGGATTCCAGATGTCGGTTCGCACGATGACTGCAATCGGGAGATTGAGAATCGTCTTCTCGCCTTCCCGCGGCTCCGTGGCGAAGGCAAGCGCGCGAAGGCGGCCGACCTCACCCGACCCTTCTATGGAGCGAACAAGCGCGCTCTGCGGCCGCACGACGTAGCCGCTACCCGGTTCGAGGCTCCCGACGCTGCTGAAGCCAGCGCCACTCTTCCCAACCGCAGCAACCTGCCGTTGGAACGCGTGCTCCCCGTTGTGCCTCTCCGCCCGCCTGAACAGTGCCAGGCTCGGGCTATCATCCTCAGGGGTGGTTCGCCACTCGACGGCCGCAGACGATGATGTCAGCCGGGCGAGGAGGGGCCTGGACACGTCGGAGAAATCCGCGCCAAGGAACAGAACTCGGTCGTTCCCCGTGTCCGCGATTGCGAGCTCGCCGGTCGGCGTTTGCACCACAGCGCTCGGATGGCGGAAGAGACCGTAGCTGCCGCCGCTGAACCGCTTCTGCTCAGTTCCGTCCTTGTCCCACCTCCCGACCCATCCGTTGTTTCGGTCGAGGGCAACCAGTGACCCGTCGGCAAGCACGGCGACATCGCCGCACACCCAGAAGCCCGTTATAGAGCGCCGAAAATCCGGCGACAACGAGCGGGCATCGTAGTCATACACATCCACGCGCCCAGACCATCCGCCGGCCACACAGAGGGACCCGTTCGAGAGCGCAAGCCCCGCCGGCTCGCGAAACTGGCCTGGCTGGTCGCCCAGCGAGCCGAACGTCTTCAGGTGCCGCCCCTCCCCGTCGAAGAACTGCAGCCGGTTGTTGTAGGTGTCGGCGACGATGAGGTTGCCCCGCGCGTCCACCAAGACGTCGTAGGGCGCACGGAACTTCCCGTCATCGGTTCCCTCGCCACCCAGCGTCCGCAAGAGCGCTCCGCCTCGATCAAACACAACCACCCGGTGGTTGCCGGAATCGGCAACGTAGAGGCGGCCGTCGGCGTCGAAGGCGAGCCCCCGCGGCGCGCTCAGGCCACCTTCGATGCGGCGCACTTCCTCGACGCCTCGGTGCACGGTGATGACGTTGGAACCCATCCAAGAGACATAGAGCAGCCCCTCGGAGTCGTACGCTAGGCCCGCGGGCGCTTCGAGGGCGGACTGTGTCATCCCCAGCGCAAGAACGGCAAGCAGCATGGAAGCAATCTACCCACCAGGTACCCTCGACCGCCATGATCGAACGGTTCAGTGGCTCCCATTATCTGCTCGTCCGGCAGTTCTTTAAGTTGTTCGGTGCTAACTGCCGCGTGTTCGACGAGAACGACCGTTGTCCGCTCAAACTGAACAGCTCACGCCTCGGGCGAGCCCGGGAGTTCGACCGCCGCCGAGTCGCTCGGTGGGCCGTAGATTGCCTCCAGCGCCCCCCGCAGCTCCTCGGGCGAAGAACGAAACGGGCCCGGCCAGCCGCACTTGCAGCACCACGCATCGCTGCGCACCAGCACAGCCCCGCACAGTGGACAGATCTTCAGGTAGCGTTTGCACCTTTCGGGATCAAAACGACTCTCCTCAAACACGCGTACGTTTCGGCGAAACGAGGGCACGGCTTTTCAGCAATCTGACGGGAATCGGGCGCGCAATCGAGCAGAACTACCGGAACCGGCGAGCAAATCCCGCACTTTCGCTGCTGGGCGAACAACCGGATTCGCGCCAGCGGTGCGCCCTGAGGCACCACGGAGAGCAGCGGCCCTCGACGTGCCGTAGAACAGAATGAGCACCTTGGCAGATACCCCCGCAACCCGACCGGACGTAACGATCCTCATCCCCGCGTACAACGAGGAGAACACGATCGCTCACGTCCTCGAGCGTGTGCTGGCGCTCCCGATATCCAAAGAGGTGGTCGTCGTTGACGATTGCTCGACCGACCGAACCTCGCAGGTAGCCGAGCAGTACGCCAAACGCATTCTGCTGCTGCGGCATGAGCGGAACCGAGGGAAGGGCGCCGCCATCCGGACCGGCCTCGAGCGCGCAACCGGGGAAGTCACCATCATCCAAGACGCCGACCTCGAGTACTCACCCGAGGAGATTCCCAACCTGGTCGAGCCGATTCTGCGAGGCGAGCAGGACGTCGTCTACGGTACACGCTTCCGCGACGGCTTCCCCACAGGTATGGCGCTCCCGAACCGAATCGTCAACGTGCTCTTACGGTGGGCAGTCCGCCTCCTCTATGGTCGTCGAGTCGGCGACGAGGCGACTTGCTACAAGGCCGTGCGTACCTCGGTCCTTCGCCAAATGAACCTGGTCTGTGAGCGGTTTGAGTTCTGTCCCGAGGTGACCGCCAAAGCGATCCGGATGGGAAAGCATATACACGAAGTCCCGATTCGCTACGAGCCAAGGTCGAAGGAGGCGGGCAAGAAGATTCGGTGGACGGACGGCGTTGAGGCATTCTGGACCCTGCTCCGGCATCGGTTCTCGCCCTTCCGCCGCCCCTCGCCTGCCCCAAGCAGGCCCGCGCGAGAGAGAATCGAGGAATGAACCGCTCCGCCAGCACGAAGGTGTGGCTGTGGGTCGGCGTGGGCTGCGCCGTGCTGCTCATTCTTGGGTTGGTTGTCATCGGCGTCATCGTTGCCAACGTTGTTCGCAATCCCGAGGTGCGGTCCTTCGTGAGCGAGATGTCGGAGATGGAGAAGGTGGAGAGCCTTGCCCCGGTCTTACAGGAAGCGATGGAGAAGTACATAACCGAGAACAGCGACTTCCCTCCGAACCTCGAGGCGCTGGCTCCGTATCTATCTGAGGAAGAGATGAGGGCGACAAACGAGGCGTTCACCTATTCAAAGCCGGGAGCGGACGCCACCGGCGACCAAGTCATCCTACAAAGTCGCAAGTTCAATCTGCCCGGCGGTGGCGAGATGCAGATCGTCATTCAGAAGGACTTGAAAGCCTACGGCCTCACCAAGTCGCCGCTGGAACCGGACTTCTCGGGATGGAACACCAACCGCGAGCAACGGCAAAACTGAGCGCGCGACGAGTCGCCATCGGCGTGCTGGTCGGCACGTTACTCGTTGCGCTCGTACTCGTCGCCTTCGCTCGCGTGAACCTCACCTACTCGATGGCAGCGCCAGAGGTTCCCACCGAGGACTCGCCGGAGGCGAGCGAGTTCCTGAACCTCGTGGGCCGACTTGGCAACACGAGAACGGAGTTCGCCGCAGACATCGACGACGAGAGATGGAGCGCGCTTGTCTCCGACCTGCGGCCCGTCGTGGCGGACCTTGATGCTCTCGCCTCGCTCCCTGAAGGGCGGCTCCTGTTCGCGGCCCAGCGGTATCCCAACGAACCAAGTCGAATGAAGGACGGGATGTCCGCGCTGAGAAACCTCGCAACAGGAGGCGTCCGCCGTGCCCTGCACGAGGGGGATTGCCTCCGAGCCGCGCATGTCATAGTCCAGGCGCTCCGCATTGCTTCAGCCGTCGGCGGCACCGGCAACCGCGATGACGTGCTCGAATTCGCCGTGTTCAGTCAAGCCTTCTCCGGGCCGCTCGCCTGGATGGTCGACCACTGCGACCACGACACCACACGCCGCTTCCTGGCAGAGGCGCTGCCATCCATCGCACGGGGACTACCGCCCTTGTCTGATGCCGTGCGCCGAGAGTGGGCTGCCGTTGCTCGCGCGCTCGACGACCCGCGCTGGATTGACAAACTCCGCGACGACTATGACTTCTTCGGCATGAGGCCTGGGCACGGCGAGTTGAAGCATTGGACGGTTTGGGCGTTCGAGAGGCGGAAACAGGTACGCGCACTCGAAGACCGGTATGAGGAGATTGCCGCAGGAGCGGATCGCCCTTATCTGGAGGTCGGTCCCGCGACTCACGACCGCGAAGCGCCTGTGCTGGTTGCCCGGCTCGACCCTGCCGACGACTGGAGGGAGCACGCGGGCAGGCGAGGCCGCGCCGCGACCCGGCTGCTGCTCGTCGCCCTCGAGATGCAGACCGGGGCCGGCGTGCCGGTTGAAGAGATTCCGCTCGACCCGCTTACCGGCAAGCCTCTCCTCCGCCGCGACGATGGCGTGTGGTACTCGGTCGGGGTGAACGGGGCGGATGATGGCGGCAAGACGACCGACCTCTATGGAGAGGAAGGGGATCTGATCTATCGGGACTACCGCAACGGCAAGCCGGCGCCGTGGGCGCCATGAGTTTCGGCGGCAAGCACGGCGGCCGTTCCGAGAGATAACAGGGTGTGGAAGGGGACGAACAACTCGACCTCCTCAGTGGGGGCGAGTGAGACGTCACGCTGAATGTCGAGCAGCCGAAGTGTGCCGGTTTGGTGAAACAGCGCAACGTAGCGAGCGCGAATGCCATCCGCCTCGATGCGAATCGAGACGGCGGCGATTCCGCCGGGTCGCCCTAACAGGGTGATGCCCGATGCGCCCGCAAAGGCGTACGTTGCCTGGAAGGTGCGCGGGCGGCGTGGCGCGGTTCGGACGGCAACCTCCGCCTCGAGCAGAGGCGCGAAGCGCGCCTGCCTTCCCCCGCCCTCGATGAGGAGCGCCGTTCCGACGGTCGTCGGAACGGCCGCGATGCGTCGCCCGCCGAGAACGGAAACAGCCACTCCTTCGTAAACGCCCGGCGCAGGGTGCAGGAGGGCGCCGGGGGGCGCGAGCGCAACCGGTACCTCGACGACGGTGCCGTCTTCCGGAGACCCGTCGCCATCCGCGTCGAACAGGAACGTAGCCCGAGCGGGAGCAGCGCTCTGCGCCGTTAGCAGCCAAGCGTCGCGCGCTTCCCGCACCCATGCACCTTGTGCGGAATGGAAGCGAACGTCAGCCCGTTGATCCGCGCTCACGGTGCTGATGCGAAGCGGCTCGCCCGGAAACACAAAGGCCGGCGCGTACGCCATGCCCGCGAACTGTGAGGCGATTGCCAGCGCGATCATTCGAGCAGCGTCCCGTTGATCTCGAGTTTGAACCGATAGCCGAGTACGTTCGCGCTCTTGCGGCACATGATCATGCGGGTGAGGAAGATCTCGAAGTACTCCATCACGGTTGCGGCGGCGGAGTCAATCTGAAGGACGAGCGTGATATCGTCGCTGTCGGGCGACATCTCGACGCGGCTCTTCTGCACGGCGTAGTTGACCCGGTCGTGGATGTCGAACGACTCGTAGACGGGGTTCTGCACCCGGCTGAAGTGCACGTCGCTCTTGTCGGCGATGATGAGGGCGGCAGAGACGCGGCTGACCGGGGTTCCCTGCAACTCCTCATGGTTTCCGATTGCTGCGAGCATCGGCGCGATCTCGGCATACGGCATCCCCATGTCCTTCAAGATCTCGAATGCGAGCGCCGCGCCGACCATCGGATGGTTGATTCGATTGATCACGTTGCCGATGTCGTGGAGATAGGCTGCGATGGTGGCGAGTTCGATCTCCCGCTCGGGTGCGCCCACCTGCTCGAGGATGTACCGCGTGATGCTGCTGACGATTTGGGCGTGGCGATGTCCGTGCTCGGTGTATCCCATTGCGTTGAGCACGTCGTTCGCGCCGGTGATGAGCGTTTGCACGGCGGGGTTCGCCTTCACGTCCTTCAAGGTGACGAGCGGTTCCGGTTCGACCTGCGCCATCTCAGCGATTATGACGTCTTTGGTTGCGCGTGCCCGTTCGCTTCGGGGAGACGCGCCACGCGTGAAGTTTGCGATCCAGCCCTCCCGCGAACAGGCGGTTCCCCGAGGGGGAGAACGCGACTGCCTTCATCGGCGAGTCGGCTCGCCCCAAAACGAGCGAAGCATCGCCGGACGATGCATCCCAGAGCCTGACCGTACCGTCTCTCGCCGCGGAGGCGAGCAGGTTTCGCGTGGGGTGGAACTCGATGCTCTCCACCGGGCGCGAGTGCCCGCGCAGGCTTGCGGCGGTCGTTCCGTCCCTTAGGCGAATGATGCGGATGCCGTGGTCGATCAGCGCAACGGCGAGCAGCGTGTTCTCGGCGTTGAGGGCGATCGAGCCGATTGCCGTCGGGAACGGGCCGAAGTCGGCGATTTCAAGTCCTCGCTTCGCCTCGTAAAGCACGACCCGGTGATCGTTCGCGCCGCTGGCGAGCAGCGTGCCGTCCGGCGAGTACCTCACGGCGGAGATGGCGTCTCGATGCCGCCTCCGCACATACAGTTGCGCACCCGTCTTGGAGTCAACCACCATGAGCGTTCGATGGACGCTCCCCAGGGCAAGGCGCTTGCCGTCGGGGGAGATGTCCACGTGCGAGACCCACTCGGCTCGTTTGCCCTTCCATCGGGTGGCTACGCCTTCGCGGACGATCCAGGTTGAGAACGTCTTTTCGCTCGCGCCCGCGGCAAGGAAGGCTTCGTTCCCAACCCACTGGATCGCTTCGATGGCGCCGCCGGGAAGGGAAACCTCTCCTAGCGTCTCGCCGTCGCGCGCGCGAAGGATGCGCACGCGGTTGTCGAAGGAGCCGACCGCCAGGCGTCGTCCGTTGGGCGACACGGCGACTGCGTAGAGTGGCGACCGGAAATCAACGACGGTATAGACGCGCTCGACGGTTAGGTTGAGCGTTGCGCGTTGGGGCATGGGCGCCCCGGTGCCTCGCCTTCGCTTGGCGTCGTAGGTTGCTCGGCGCTCGGGGTTGCTGAGGACGGCGTACGCTTCATTGACCTCGGCCATGCGTTCATCGGCGTCTGGGCTTTTGTTCACATCTGGATGGAGCGTGCGCGCGAGTTTGCGGTACGCAGAGCGCACTTCGCTTGGGTCGGCGTCCTGCTTCAGGCCGAGGGTCTTGTAGTAGTCCTTGGACAACGGCAGGGGTGATACCTCGGCTGTGCCTTGTTGATGTGGGCATCAGTCGCCCCACCTAACCCAAACCGCTCCGTAAATCACGACGGCGTGTGCGATGAGGCTCAGGCATCCAAGCACGATGCCGGCAATGGCGTGGAAAAGCCCGCGCCGTGTCGGGTCTTGGTTGTGTGCTTGGATGCCCTTGATGCCTGCAATGATGGCGACGGGGGCAAGAGGGATTCCGAAGCAGCACACGAGGGAGAAGACTCCGCAGTAGTAGGCCGCCAAAGCCGCGCCGTTGCGAGTGGGGACGAGGCGCTGAAGCACGCCGTCCTCTTGCGGTTGCGGCTGCTGCATCCAGGGCTGCTGTCCCGGCGTTCCTGTGAGCTGCACGGGCGGGGGTTCCGGTTCGTGGTCCTGCCGCATGGCGTACTATTTTCTCATGCCTTCGGGGCGCGGCGCGCCCGCGTGCTTCTCCCCTGGGGGCTTCTCTCCTCGTGGCTGGAGCGGAGCAGCAGCCGCACCGGCGTGCCGGTGAGGGGGAACGCCTCCCTGAGCCGGTTCTCGAGGAACCTCAGGTAGGAGAAGTGGACTCGGCTTGGGTCGTTGACGAACAGGGCGACCGTAGGCGGCGAGGTCGCCACTTGCGTCGCGTAGTATACCTTGAGCGACTTGCCCCTCGATGAGGGGGGCACCTCGGAGACAGCCTTGCGGACCACACGGTTCAGCGCGCCGGTCGTGATGCGCAGGCTGTGGTTGTCCAGGCACTCGAGACAAGTGTCAAGCAGGGCGTCGATGCCGGTGCGGTGCACGGCGCTCGTGTAGCAGAGGGGCGCCCATCCAACCTCGGCTGCGTCTTCGCGAAAGCCCGCGGCGAAGTGCTTCTTCATCTTGGAGCGGCTGTGGGGTCTGCCGTCTGGTGGCTCGACTTTATCCCACTTGTTCACCGCGAACACGAGCGCGCGCCCTGCGCGAACGACGAACTCCGCGGCGCGCTTGTCGCCGGAGGTCAACCCCTCCGCGCCGTCCACGACGACGATGGCGAGGGAGGCTCGACGGAGGCTTCTCTTTGCGCGAAGGTCCATGTAGTACTCGACGGAGCCTTGAATCTTTCCCGGTCGGCGCAGGCCCGCGGTGTCCACAACCGTTATCGTCTCGTCTTTGTAGCGGATGAGGGTGTCAATCGGGTCGCGCGTAGTGCCTGGGATGTCGCTAACGATGACGCGATCCTCGCCGCACAGAGCATTGAGAAGGGAGGACTTGCCGACGTTTGGCCGTCCGAGGATGGTGAGCGTAACCGCGCTTTCCTCGCTCTCAGTCTGCGCCGAATCGGGGAGGAGTTCCACCACGCGGTCGAGAAGGTCCGCAATGCCGCGGCCGTGAATCGCAGAAAGCGGCATCACTTCCTCGAAGCCAAGCGCGAAGAACTCCGCTGCCCACGGCTCGCGCTTTGCGTGGTCCGCCTTGTTGACGCAAACGATGAGCGGCTTCTTCAGCGGGCGGAGACGGTCGGCGAGTTCCTGGTCGCTGGGCATCAGGCCTGCCTCGGCGTCAACAACGAACAGCACCACATCTGCCTCGGCAAGGGCTACGTCCGCCTGGACGCGAATCTGCTCAACGAGGGGGTCGTCGTCCCCAAACAGGATGCCGCCCGTGTCAATGAGGTCGAAGGTCTTGCCGCCCCACTGCGCCGGATGGTAGAGGCGGTCTCGCGTTACACCGGGAATGGACTCGACGACCGCGTGCCGCTTCCCGATTATCCGGTTGAACAGCGCGGACTTGCCGACGTTCGGCCTGCCGACGATGACGACCCTCGGCAACGAGGCGCCATTCTGCGGCGAGGTTGGTGGGTCGGTGGGCTGCATCGTACCGGCATCCTCAAGCGCGTTCGGGAGAGATTGCGCTGATTATGGCACAACGCGACGCCCACAACGCCTATGCGAGCGGCGTTTGGGTTAGACTATGCGGCGGCACCCTTGCTTGAACTGCTCGACCAGATAAGGAACTCCGCCCCGACGACGCTCTTGCATGTCGCCGACCTGGCGCTGGTGGCGTACGTCGCGTATCGGCTGCTTCTGTTGGTTCGTGGCTCCAGGGCGTGGCGAATCATCGGCGGCGTGGTCACCTACCTGGTTGTGTGGCTGGTGAGCGACCTCATCGGCCTTCACACTCTTCACTTCATATTGGACAAGGGCTTGCTCCTTGGTCCGGTAGCGGTCGTCATTCTGTTTCTGCCGGAGTTGCGGGCTGCCCTTGAAGGATTCGGCGGCTTTGGACTGTGGCCGGAGCGCCTCGGCGGCCGAGGGCGGGACACCGCGCAGGACACTCTGGACGCGATCATCTCAGCGGTGAAGCAACTGTCGAGAGACAGCATCGGTGCGCTCATCGTGCTCGAGCGGGAGAGGCGTCTTGACGAGATAACCCGCACGGGTGTTACGCTTGACGCCCGCGTGACGGCGCCGCTCATCTGCTCATTGTTCCATGGGCAGAATCCTCTTCACGACGGGGCGTTGGTGATTCGCGGGGATCGGATCGTGGCGGCTTCGTGCCGCTTGCCGAGCACGGACCGAACGGTGAAGAGCCATCTTCACATGCGTCACCGGGCGGGGATCGGGGTTACTGAGGAGACAGACGCGATCGCGGTCATCGTTTCCGAGGAGCGCGGAAACATCTCCCTCGCATGGGGAGGTCGCCTTCGCGAGAACATCAGCGTGGATAGACTAACAAGCCTCCTGAAGCAGATGCTGCTTCCTGAGGAGGACGGTGAAGGCAAGAAAAGGAGGCTACTTCGCAAGTGACACGCATACTATTCGAGAACTGGCCGCAGAAACTGCTCGCGATTCTCATCGCGTTCATCCTTTGGGTGTTCGTGATTCGCACCGGCGCGAAACAACCAAGGGCCGTACTCGCGAACGTGCCATACGAGGAGTTGAACCTGCCGGAGGGGTTGCGCGTAACGGAGGGGCAGACGACCATTGACATTGAAGCGCGCGCGCTAATTGACCCCTCGATCCTCGACGAGATTAGCGTGGAGGACGTGCGGCCGGTTGTTGACCTCTCGTCGGCAAGACCAGGAGTCGCGGAGTACCCAATCGAGATTCCGAAGACCCGATTCGACACGATGGTGCAGTTCACTGCCCGACCAAGCAGTGTGGAGCTTCGAATTGAGCGATACACTCAATCCCGCATGCCCGTCGACGTCGAGCAGACGGGCGAAGGACCGCTGCTCGCAGGATCCGACTGGACCCTCTCGAGCGCCATGGTCACGGTCAAGGGCGTGGAAAGCGTGCTGGAAAGGGCCCAGCGCGCCGTCGTCCGCATCGACCAAGGCGCGATGCGCCCAGGACAGAGTTATGAACTCCCGGTGCTGGTGCTGGATGCGGACGGCTCGCCGCTCAACGTGTCGGTCGAGCCGCCGCGAGTGCAGTTCTCGCTGATGCCGCGGGGGATTCTCACCTCGGTCGTCCTGCCCGTCCAGGTGGATTGGCGAGGCTCCGTACCGACCGGCCATCGCCTCTCGGATTACACGCTTGAGCCCGAGGTTGTTACCGTGTCGGGCGACCCGGATGTCCTGCGGAACAGCAAGGTCGTTCGGACGGAGCCGCTCCGCCTCGCGGAGCACCGGCGCAGCTCGACAGTCGAGGTGAAGGTTGTCCCGATTCAAGGAGCAACCATCGAGCCGACGGTCGTTAAGGTGTCCTTGCGCATCGTGACGGTCGGCTGAGCATGGATGCAACCGCGGTGGTACGCACGATACGCGAGCACGAGACGTCGGACTTCCTCTCGCTGCTGTGCGAGGTGTTCGACCTGGACCCTTCGCGGGCGGAGAGCGTTTTCCGCAACGAGCCGTTTTTCGATCTGGGCCGGAAGTGGGCGCTCTTCGAGGGGGAACGGTTGGTGTCGTGCCTCACGACTGTGCCCCTGCTGTTTGCGAACTTTCGCGCCATCGGCATCGCCGGCGTCGCAACGCGCGAGCGGGATCGAGGCAAGGGCTTCGCCACAACGCTGCTGCGCGAGGTGCTAACCCAATCGGATGCCCGAGGCGAGGGCTCGGCGCTCCTCTTTGCGCGAGACGAAGCGCTCTACAGGCGAGCGGGCTTCGAGACGCTGGACGCGGTCGTGAGCGTGAGCCTGGACGCTGAAGGAGAGGGCGGCGACTGGCAGACGCTGCCGCTGACGGAGACTCAGGAGCGGTACAAGGCGTGGGCGCGCGAGGACGAGACGCGACTGCTGCGTGACGATCGGCGCTGGCGATTTTGGTCGTGGGCGATGAAGACAGTGATGACGTCGGGCGTCGGGTATGTGGTGTGCGAGCCGCTGAGGGTTCGGGAGGTTCTGCCGACGTATGTGGGTCTGCCCTCGTCTCAGGCTGGAGAGTGGCTTGGGCTCTTGGGGATGACGGAGCGCCTCGGGTTTGACACGAGGTCCGCGAAGGTGGAGATGGCTCTGATGGGTCGGGGCTTTCCGTTCGTTCCTCAGATGTTTATGACTGATCAGTTTTGATGCTTGGCGGGTCTTTCGCGTTGACGGTCGCACCTGGCGGTGCCGTGTAATATGCGCCGCAGATGCGCTCTGAGGACCGCCTTACCAACCTCCGCGCCCTGATGACGGCGAACTGGGACCTCGCCTTCGTCACGGCTTTTGCGGCGTTGGTCGGTGGAAACTTCCAGGCGGCGTTCGCGCTTGCTCTCGGGGCGGGGCCGTTTCTTTATTCGCTGATCCTCGCCCTGCCCGCGCTGATTGGGGTTTTGCAGATACCCGGCAGTCAGCTCGGCGAGCGATCGCGGAGTTACAAGCGCTTCGTTGCGCCGGGATGGCTAACGTGGAAACTGGCTTGGCTGCCGGCGATCGCGCTTCCGCTGCTTCCAGGGTCGTTTCCTCGGCTGGAGGTGTTCATCCTCTGTGTAGTGGTCTCCTCAGCGGCGGTGTTTGTGGTGAACGCGACCTACAACGCGTGGCTCAGTTGGTTGGTGCCCGAATCGCACCGAGGCTGGTACTTCGCGCGGCGGCACGCCATCGCCACGGTGGTCGGTGTGCTCATCGGTTTTCCGGCAAGCCTGGGGCTGGACGCGATGCAGCGCGCGAACCGGTACGACCTGGGGCTTAGCATCATCTTCGGCGCGGGGGTGTTGTTCGGTCTGCTTAGTTTCCTCTTTTTCTGTCGAATGCCGGACGCACATCGCGAGCAAGTCTCTTCTGGAACCCTGAGGGAGAGTTGGAAGGACCTGACTTCGCCGCTGAGCCACAAGCCGTTTCGGCGTTTGCTCGTTTTCCTCATCGTGTTCCTCATTGGCCAAGCGATCGCGGCTCCGTTCTTCTTCAAGTATGGGCGGGAGGTGCTGAGCCTCTCCTTCTTCGACTTCCAGATCTTTGCCGCCGCGCACGCGCTCGCGACGTTGCTCTCAGCGCCCCTCTGGGGCTACCTCAGCGACAGGTACGGCAACAAGCCGGTGCTTTTCATCAGCGGGCTGCTTTTGGCGCTTGGGCCTCTTTCGTGGGTGATTGCGCAGCCCAGCGCGACGGCGTGGAACTACGCGGTGCTGATCATCGGACACGTCTCGGCGGGCTTCTCGTGGACTGGGGTCATCGTCGGCCAGGGGAACATCGTGCTGGCTGTGACGCCTGCCTCGATGCGCGCGCAAGGGATCGGCCTCTCGCAAGCGGTGATGACGCTGGTGGGCGGACTCGCGCCGCTGGCTGGCGGTGTGTTCATGCAATTGGCTCAGAGCCTGCCGCTCAAGTTGCAATACGACATCCTTTTCAGCGCGAACTCCGCTCTTCGCATCTTCGCGATGCTGTTCCTGTTCGGTGTTCACGACCCGACCTCAATGCGCATTCGCGAGTTCCTTCTCCAGGTGTGGGGCATGCGGCCGCGAGGCGTTTTGGCGCTAAGACGCCTTGCTCAAACACCCGAGCCACGGAAGCGCGAAGAGGCGTTGCGCGAACTGGTTCGGGCGCGGATGCGCTTTGCCGAGCGCGAACTCATCAGCCTGCTGAACGACCCTTCGCCAAGCGTTCGAAGGCTCGCAACCCAGGGGCTTCGCGAAGTCGGTGGCCCGTCCGCTCTCGACGCTCTGCTCGAGTTCGCCGGGTCGCATCCCCACCTCGTCGAGGAAGGAGCCCTGGAGGCGATAGCGGCAATAGGAGACGAGAGGGCGGTTCCGACGCTCAGCGACCTGGTGCTCGACGAAGGCTTCCCTCTCCGAAGCGCCTGCGCCCGAGCGCTGGGCGAGTTGCGCAGCGCGCAAGCCCTGCCCGCCCTGCAGCTCGCCGCGAAAGACGAGGACGCCGAACTGCGCTACGCAGCGCTGCACGCTCTCGGCGAGATAGGAGACCGGGAGTGCGCGCCGACCGTTCTCGGAGCGCTGGACGACCGCTCGCCGTCGGTGCGGTTGGCTGCTGCGCAAGCGTGCGCGTCGCTTGCGCTCTCAGAGGCTGCGCCTCGGCTTCGCGTTGCGGTGAGCGAGGCGACGGATGAGACCCTGCCGGAGATTGCGTACGCGCTGGCGGTGTGTGGCGACAGGAGCGACCTGGAGGCGATTCTTTGGGCGGCATCGCGGGCGCGGAGCCAGTTAGGTCGTCGCAGGTGTCTTCTGGGCGCTGCGCGGCTTCTGCAAGTTGAGGAGGAATTGTATCGCTACCTTCTTCTCGATCCGGTAGCGCTCGACCGCGAGTTGATGCGCCGGGCTGCCGCCGGGCCGCCTGCGATGGAGGCCGCCCTTCGCGCACACCACGGAGGAGAAGAGCAAGAGGCGATTCACCTTCTTGCCGAAACGACGGCCAACGATGACCTGCGCTTGCTTGCCGGCATCCCGATTCCCGAGGCGTACCTGCTTGCCGTGTGCCTCGCGGCAAAACGTCAGTAGGAGTATCGCTTGACGATGTCGAGCGCCTTCTTGAAGGTCTCTGTGCCGGCGGTGTCGAGCCACTCGTAGGCAACGGACTCGCTGTGCACGACGGTGATGCCCGCGTGGCGAAGCCGTCTCATGGCGATGCCGTGCGCATCGGGAGGGCGGGCGGCGGTGGCGTCCTCACACACGTAAACGCGATAGCCGGCGCTGTGGAGGTCCAACGCGGTCTGCGTTACACAGATGTGCGACTCGATACCGACGAGTACGATGTCCTTGCGCGCCATCGCGGCGAGGTCCTCCTCGAATCCATTTGCGCGGTAGGAAGAGAAGCACAGTTTGTCCCTTCTGACGACGCCGGGCGGAAGCAAGCGGCGGAGCGCCTCGGTGGTCTCGCCCATACGCTCGCGGTACTGTTCGGTTACCACAATGGGAACATCGAGCAGGCCGGCGACCTCGACCAGGAAAGCGGAGCGCGCGACCACCTCCTCCTTTTGCGCAATCGGCGCGAGGAACGAATCCTGCACGTCAATCACCGCGAGCACGGAGGTCTGCATCGAGATCCGGCCGCGGACTGGCGAAGCGACATGCGCTGCGCCCGGCTCGAGCCTGGAGAGCGCGGAGCGCAAAGCGTCAGCCGAAACGCCCAGCTTCTGCAGCGCGCGCGACGCGAGGCTGTCGCCTTCGCGCAGGATGGCGATGAGGAGGTGCTCGGTTCCGACGGCTTGTTCGCCGACGCGCTTGCTCTCCTTCGCAGCGAGGTCTACGACCGCCTGCAGTCGCTCTGAGAGCGGCAGCGGCTCAGGCTCCGAGGCATGAACCAACCGCGAGGCCTCTCGCTGCAGTTTTGAGACCTCGATGCCCAACGCTCTCACGACGGCGACCGCGACGCTGTCGGACTGTTCAAGCAGTCCCGCCAGCAAGTGCTCAACCGCGATGGCTCTTGCGCCCGCCTCGCGAGCTCTGCGTTGCGCCACCTGGAGAGCGTTGCCGGCGCGCTCGGTAAGTTCCGCCATGGTCGTTCGAGTATAGACGCGCCGACTCGGATGGGTATCCTCTGCGCCCCGCATGGTACGCGTTCGCTACGCCCCGTCCCCAACAGGAAGCCCGCACGTCGGCAACATTCGCACGGCTTTGTTCAACTACCTGATGGCGCGCGGGCACGGCGGAGCGTTCATCGTCCGAATCGAAGACACAGACAAGACGCGCGAGGTCCCGGGCGCTGTGGGGGAGATCTTGGAAAGCCTTCGATGGCTGGGGCTGGAGTGGGATGAGGGCCCGGAGGTTGGCGGCGATTACGGCCCGTACTTCCAAAGCGAGCGGCTCGAACTGTATCACTCCATAGTGCAAAGGCTGCTCGACTCCGGAGCGGCGTACCGCTGCTACTGCACACCGGAGGAGCTTGAGGAGATGCGGGAGTTCCAGCGGATCAACAAACTACCCACCGGATACGACCGTCGCTGCCGCTTTCGAAAACCCGAGGAACTTGATGCGCTGGCTGCGGAGGGGCGCCCGGCGGTCGTTCGCCTTGCGATGCCGCTCGAAGGCGAGATCGAGTTTGAAGACGCCGTTCGCGGAAGAGTGAGCATCGAAGCGAAACTGGTGGACGATCAGGTGTTGCTCAAGGCGGACGGATTCCCCACCTACCACCTCGGCAACGTGGTGGACGATCATGAGCAGGGCGTTACGCACGTGATCCGAGGCGACGAGTGGATCTCCTCGACGCCGAAGCATGTGGTTCTTTATCGCTCGCTCGGTTGGGAGATGCCCGTGTTCGCGCACGCGCCGATCATCAAAGGTCCTGACGGCGCGAAGTTGAGCAAGCGTCACGGCGATACGCGCTGCCTCGACTACCGCGACAAGGGCTATCTCGCGGCGGCGGTGGCGAACTTCATCGCGCTCATCGGCTGGTCGCCTGGAGACGAGCGGGAGAAGATGTCGCTCAGCGAGATGGCGGAGGCGTTCTCGATTGACCGCATCCAACCCAACCCCGGCGTGTTCGACATCACGAAACTTCAATGGATGAACGGCCTGTACATCCGCGACCTCTCGGCCGACGAGTTGTTCGAGACGGTAAGGCGGTTTCACATCGAGACTCAGGATGAAGAGTACCGCTCGTCCTCCGCCGCGAAGACGCTCGGCGAAGCGCTCGAACGCGAACCGCGCGAGTACGTGACCGCCGCGCTCGCGCTGGAGCAGGAGCGCGTCCGGCTGCTCTCCGAGTTCGCCTCGGCAGCCGAGTTCTTCTTCCTCAGTGAGCCGCCGGTGGACGACGAGGGCTTCAGGAAGTGGCTCACGCGAGACTACGTCCCTGCGCTGCTCGAGGCGGTGCTCGCCCGTGTTAAGGACGCTCGCAGCGTCGAGCAGATGGAGCAGGTGGTCAACGAGAGCGCTGAACAGGTCGGCTTACAGAAGCGCGCAGAGGCGATTCACCCTCTTCGCGTCGCACTCACGGGACGCACGAAAGGCCCGGGGCTGTTCGAGCTGATGGCTGCGCTTGGTCCCGACCGCATCGTCACCCGCATCGAGCGGGTCAAGCAGCTGCTCGCCTCAACAACAAAATGAGACTTCGAACCGTGTACCTCGACGCCGACACGCCAAGCGCAGTCGAGAGCGTCATCAACCGACAAAGCACGCTGTTGAACGAAGAGGCTGAGCGCTCTGCGCGAAAGATTCTCGAACAGGTGCGGTTCCTCGGCGAGAGCGCACTGCTCGACTACACCCGCAAGTTCGACGCTCCCGACATCCAAAGCATCAAAGTAACAGAGCAGGAGCTGTCCGGCGCGCAGCCCACGGTCGCCGAAGAGATTCGCCTCGCCATCGCTCGCGTCAGGCGCTATCACGAAGAGCAGATGCGGGTCGTCTTGGAGGGGTGGAGTTCGGAGCGAGCGTGGGCGCTCGAAGATGCGCAAGGCAACCGAAGCGGGCAACGGGTTGTGCCGATTCGGCGCGTAGGAGTGTACGTTCCGGGCGGGAAGGCGGACTATCCAAGCTCCGTGGTGATGAACTGCGTCCCCGCGCTCGTCGCCTGCGTTGAGCAGGTGGTCGTTTGCTGCCCACCGAATCGAGATGGCTGCTTGCCGCCTTCGGTTCTGTTCGCTTGTGCCGAGTTGGGCATCCACGAGGTTTACAAACTGGGCGGCGCGCAGGCAATCGCGGCGATGGCATTCGGAATCGGCATGGAGCGCGTGGACAAGATTGTCGGGCCGGGGAACGCCTATGTGAACGCGGCGAAAAGGATGGTCTGGGGTCTGGTTGGGCTTGATTGCTACGCTGGCCCGAGCGAGGCGTGCATCGTCGCCGATGACGGCGCGAACCCCGGGTGGGTGGCCGCCGACCTCCTGACGCAACTTGAGCATAGTGAGGACTGCGCCGGGTTTGTCATCGCGCTCTCCGAGGACATCTTGGAGCGCGTGAAGGCAGAGATCCTCGAACAGGCGGAGTCCGCGCCGCGCCGGGATGCGATCGTCGCCGCGCTTCGCGACCATTCGGCGTTCTTCCTCGCGCCCAATCGCGAGGAGGCTTGCGCGCTTGCCAATCGCATCGCGCCGGAGCACCTCACTCTCATGGTGCGAGAGCCGGAGGAGTGGCTTCCGCACATCCGGAGCGCCGGGTGCGTGTATCTCGGCGACCAAACGCCGCAATCTGTGGGGGATTACCTGCTCGGCCCATCGCACACGCTTCCGACGGCTCGCGCAGCCCGATTCGCCTCGCCGCTGAGCGCCCTCGAGTTTCTTAAGGTGATGAACGTGTCGCGGATGAGCGAGGCAGGATTGCACGCTCTCGGCCCGTCAACGATCTCCCTCGCCGAGTCTGAAGGCTTCCCAGCGCACGCCGAAGGCGTCAAGAAGAGGTTAGCGAAGGAAGAGTAGCGGCAGCATGAACAGCGGCGCAGAGAGCAGCATCACCGCCGCGGTGTAGCCGATGATGTCCCGCGCGCGCAGCCCAGTGAGAGACAGCAGCGGCAACGCCCAAAACGGTTGGAGCATGTTCGTCCATTGGTCGCCGTAAGCGAGCGCCATGATGTTCGCGCCGATCGGCGAGCCTAACTGAAGTGCCGTCTCGACGACCACCGGGCCCTGAACTCCCCACTGGCCGCCGCCCGATGGCACGAATAGGTTGACCAGCCCCGCCGAGAGAAAAGTGAACAGCGGAAGGGTCTGCGCCGTCGCGTTCTCGGCAACCCAGTTGCTCACCAGGGCGATGATGCCGCTCGCGGCGAGCACCGCCTGGATGCCGGCATAGAACGGGAACTGCAGAATGATCCCGCCGCATCCGCCCGCCGCCTCGCCGATGGCGTTCACATAGCGCACGGGCGAGCCGTGAAGCGCCAGGCCAAGCAGAAGGAAGAACAGGATGACGATGTTGATGTCTATGCTGAACACGCCGACCCTTGGAACGAGAAGGAACAGATACGCTGCACCGATTGCCACGATGAAAAGGGTGAGCAACAGGGAGTGGTTCATGCGGTCGGCGGGCGTGGCGCGGCTCTCTGGCTCCGATTCCGATGCTGGAAGCGCAGGCGCTGCTTCGTGGGGGTCGTCCTTCCGCGGAGCCAACATGATGAACAAAAGAGGAACGACCAACAGGACAAGTGCGGTGACCCCGAGGTTCAGCGGAGAGAAGACCGTCTCGTTGAGCGGCACCTCGCCGACCTGTTGCGCCCTGTCGCCAAGCACTTCGACGACATCCTTCATCTGCGTCATCTTGAACGGCGCGGTGCCGGAAAGCCCGCCGTGCCACACCATCAGCCCGACGTACCCCGCGGCGACGACGAGCGGATAGTGCAGCGGCCTGCCGTCGGCTCGCGCAACGCGACCTATCTCGCGGGCAAGCAATGCGCCCATGATGAGGCCGAGTCCCCAGTTGACCCACGCGCCACACATCGCGACGAGCGCGGTGAGCCCTGCCGCGCCCGCGGTGGACCTCGGAACGGAAGCGATGCGCTGAATCCATCCGCCGACCAACCGGGTCGCGGCGAGGGCATGGCCGGTCACGAGGATGAGGCACATCTGCATGGAGAAAGCGAGGAACTTCCAGACGCCCTGCTCATCGGGTGCGACCTCCCCGTCCTTCAGGCGCCCACCCCATGCTCCGATGGTATCAACGAGGGAGAACCCCTCCTTGCCGAACAGGCCTGCAAGCAGGAACGCCAGCGCCGTCAGCAGGGTAGCGAAGATGAACGGGTCCGGGACCCAACGACGGGTCCATGCGGCGAGAGCGTCTCCAAGTCTCCGTACCATCGGTAGAGAGGACGATTCTGACCCTGAAATCGCGCCCGACACCACGTACTTCTACCAGGTTTTTGGAGTTTCCGCGTCATCTTGATTGAAATCGGCTCCAAGGCGCGGGTAAGCGCGGTATACTATGGATGCTTGGACTCGCCAGGACCGAGCGCTAGAAGGAGAGACTCAAATGAAGAGACTATTAGCACTAATGGGTCTCGCAACTCTGGCTTCCGTAGCAGGAGCTGTACTTGTCGAGACGGAGCCGAACAACACGTTCGCGCAAGCGAACGCGATAACACGCGGCTCTGCACCGTGGGCAGATGTGGGCGTAATGTCGCTCACGGCTGGTGGCGGGGACGTGGACTTCTTTTCGATTCGGTTGTTCCAAGGTGAGTTCATCACCATTATCACAACCCCGATCGAGGACCCGTACACAGACCCCGACACGATGCTCGCGCTTTTCGACGACGGCCAGAATGAGCTTGCTTTCAACGACGATGCCGGGTCCGGTTTCGGGTCGGCAATTCGTTGGCAAGCAACTTACACTGGACTGCACTACATCGCGGTTACCGGATTCGGCGACCGCGACTTCTCCGGCGGTGATCATGAAGAGGATGGTCCATACATCCTCACCGTGAGCGTCGTCCCCGAGCCTGCGACGTTGATCGTCGTTGGTGCGGGGCTTGCGGCTTTGGCCGCCCGTCGAAGGAAGAAGTAGTTCAGACTCCTATTACGGATGTCCCGAAAGCGAACTGGTTTCGGCCAGTTCGCTTTTTTTGGGAAGGAGTTTCCCCCTACGCGGCAAAATGGATGGCGTGATCAGCCGACGCCAACTGCTCCTCTCCGGGCTGGGATTTGCGGCTTACCGAGACGGCGCCCTTGACCTGTGCGCCCGCCTCGTGGCTCACCTTAGCGCCGACCCAATCGCCTCCGCGCAAGACGAGGACTTCTGGTTTCAGATACAAGAAGCGTTCACCCTCGACCGCGCTATGGTGAACTTCAACAACGGCGGCGTCTGCCCGTCGCCCAAGGTCGTCCTGGATGCGTTCCGACGGCAAGTCGAATACTCGAACCAAGCCCCAAGTTTCACCATGTGGCGGCACCTGGAAGATGAGGTCGAGTCTGTCCGCCGCCGCCTGGCGAGGCACTTCGGCTGTGACGCCGAGGAGATAGCCATCACCCGCAACGCCAGCGAGGCGCTCGAAATATGCTTATTCGGATTCGACCTTGAGCCCGGAGACGAGATTCTCACCACCACGCAGGACTACCCCCGCATGATCAACACCATCAAGCAGCGCGAGCGAAGGGACGGTGTGAAGATGAGACAAATCCAGATACCGGTCGTGCCGAGCGACAAGCAAGAGCTCGTCTCTGCAATCGCATCCGGCATCACGCCACGCACACGTCTTATCCTTGTTTGTCACGTCATCTTCCTGAACGGACAGATCCTGCCAGTTCGTGACATTTGTGAGATCGGCAAGCGGTCTGGAATCCCAGTCATCGTGGACGGAGCACACGCATTCGCACACGTGCCTTTCAGCCAAGGCGATCTCGAATGCGAGTTCTATGGCACATCGCTTCACAAATGGCTGATGGCTCCCATCGGAACCGGTTTCCTCTATGTGAAGCGGGATCGTATTCCACATCTTTGGCCTCTGATGGCTGCAACCCCCGAACAGGACGGTGACATCAGAAAGTTCGAAGAGATCGGAACCCATCCGGCAGCGAACCACAACGCCATTGCCGAAGCTCTGACGTTTCACGAACTGATTGGTGCCGAGCGAAAGGCGGCTCGCCTTCGATACCTACGTTCCCGGTGGACTGAGCGGCTCTTAGACGAACCGAACGTGCGCTTTCACACGAACCTCGCGCCCGAGCACTCGTGCGGTCTAACGACCGTAGAGCTTGAAAACGTCGCACCAGCCGACCTGGCAGCTTGGCTCTGGGACAAGCACCGCATCTTCGTGACGACGATTGACCACGAGCAGTTCAAGGGGATCCGAGTGACACCAAACGTGTACACCACCCTCGACGAGGTTGACCGCTTCGCCGAGGCGATGCTCACCGCCGCGCGGCACGGAATCGGCTAAGGAACGATGCCCCAGAGCAGCCGGTCGTATTGGCCGGTCCAAGAGATGAACGTGACGCCTCGATCGTGGTATCCAACTCGAACTCGCAACCGCCTTGTTCCATCCTCGACGTAGTCCGCAGGGGGAGCGTTGCCCTGCACGGAGACTATCTTGTCGAAGCTCGGCGCCGGTCGCTCGTCAACGATCTCCCACTGGCCGCTTGTGAAGTTGAAGAACTCGATGCGCTGTAGCGCCGGCTCGCCGGTGCACAGAGCCTCGACCTCCAAGCTGATCGTCTGTGGTGTCTCGCTTGGGCTCGTCGCCTCAAAAACGACCTGTACCGATGGCTCAGCGACCGCAAGCGGGCGCCGGGCTTCAACGATGAGCCGGTCGTCGTCACTGAACTGAACTCGCCGCACTCCGCCCTGCAGTTCGACCCCGTGCGTGACTTCATACCGCTCGGGCACGACGAACTGAATCTGGAGGGCGAGCAGCGATGCCAAGACATGAGTCATGATGCCATACCTCCTGTGATCGTACTACACAGTTCGCCGCGTCTATCATACCGGAATATGGTTGCGTCGCGTCCACATTCGCGACGGTTGCAGCAAAAACCAGCAATCTGTAGAGGAGATGCCCCACCTCACCCTTAGGTACGCTGAGCCTGGGCCCCGCAGGCTCGAAGGATAAAACACACATGAGAAAAGCTTTTCTGGCAATTACCTTAGCCGCCCTGTGCGCCAGCGCGTCCGCCCAGTTGAACACAGCGCGCGGTGTTGGCGCAATTGACAACGGAGGCGCCGAGAACTACTTCGCCCTGAACATCGTCGGCGTCGGCGAGAGAGCGTTCGGCTTCGTCGCTTTCAGCACCGGTACCGACATGGACGCCACGGCCATCTTCGCGTTCGCAACAGGCGCGGCCTGGGAAGACGACCGCGTCGCCTTCACAGGCATGGGCGTCCTCGTGCATGAAGGCCGGCACGTTCCAGTAACGATCCGAGCGATCGCGATTGATGGCGGTGAGAGCGATGATGGGTTCGGGATCGCTGCCTTCGACGAGAACGGCAACGAACTGTTTGTAGCGGGCGGAGTTGTCGTCAGAGGCGGCATCGTCATCGGCTCAAGATAACAGCCGACTACCCTGTCAGCTCAACCGCGGCAGCATCTCGCGCAGGTTCTCCAGGCACACTCTGGCGCTCTCGAGCGGCTCCATCTTCGGAGTGTCAAGTTCCAGCACGAGCGTGCCCACCCCCACCTGCCGGCAACGCGCCAGGACCTCGAGGTGATCGAGCGTGCCGAGTCCCCACTCCACGTCCTCGCCGTCCTCCCGCAGGTCTTTTAGGTGAACGGAGCGCACGCGGCCCTTGAGCGACTGCAGGCACTCGACGGGGTCTCGACCGCCCTTCGCGACCCAGAAGACATCCACCTGGAACTGAAGCGCGCTCGTGTTTGCCACGAGGATATCGAAGCCGCACGTTTCGTCAACCGGGTCAAACTCGAACGCGTGGTTGTGATACGAGAAGGCGAAACCGCGCTCTCGGGCCTGCGCGGCGCAGTTCTCCAACGTTTCCGCCACGCGGTGCCAGTCGTCACGGCCCCGCCGCACCTCCTCCGGCAGGTATGGCACCGTCAGCTCGGGCACGTCGAGGCCGCCGTATTGTTCACACACCGCCGCCAACGCGCCCGTCGCCTCCTCATACGAAACGTGCGCGCCGCTGGCGCGGATCCCGTTCTTGCGAAGCATCTCTGCGACGGCTTCGGGCGTGTGGCCGCAAAGGCCGGCGAACTCCACGAACTCGTACCCGAAGGCGGCAAGGCGCCGAAGCGTCCCCTCCAGGTCTCGCTGCGTGTGAGAACGAACGGTGTACAGTTGAAGGGAGAGATCGAACGGCATCAATGCGGCAGCCCCGGGAAGAAGTCACGGGGAACGCCGGTCACATCCACCTTCCACCGCCCGCTCTCTCGGACGAGTGGGATGCGGAAAGGCTCGTCGCTCTCCTTGGCGCCCCCAGCCGCGAACTCAACGATGAACACCTCCACATAGGCGCGGTCGTCGCTCATCTGCCGAGCCTCTCCGATGGTCCACGCGAACGGCATGCCCTTCGCCGCCACGTTCACGCAGTACTCCCACTGCTCGCGAAGCGGTCTGGACGGTCGGTCGAGGACACTCGTCTCCATGAGGCGCTCGATGTCACGCTCCGCCAGGGCAGTCATGAACTCCTGCATCGCCTGCTCCGGTGACCGAACGCCGAAAACGAAGTACGCGCCGAGTGCCAAGACGACAATCAGGCCCACCAACCCTACCAACCCGACGAAGGAAAGGCGTCCGCTGACTCGATACCTCAACGAATCCCCCATGTTCGCGGTCTTGCGTCTATCTTCCATCCGCCCTCAGTCTTGACCAAAGGCAGCATCATCGTTCGTCTTGCCCGGTCCCACCTCCAGAGGATTGAAACCACCGCGGTGTCGTCACGCCGGACGACGTCGGTAATGATGAAGGCCGCGCCCGAGCGAACAGCAGCCGAAACCTGCTCTGCCATCGCGCCGGCAATCTCCTCGTCTCCCACGAACAAGTCCCGCACAGTCTCCCCGTCACCCGCAGCCACCGCATGGACGAACAGCGTGGTCACGGACTCTGGCCCGCCGTACTGGTTCAGCGCGAACACCCCCAGCGTCAGCGAGGCCAGTAGGGCGGAAGTCCCTACGCCAATTAGGGGGGAAGTTCGCCTTGGCACGTCCTGAATATACCGCAGCCGGGCACTGGCGGACAGCGACCCCTTGACATGGCGCCCCATCGGGTATAACCGGGTGCAGCGCGGAGGGGCAACCACAAGATGCCCGTCCCGCGATGGGTCCGAGGGGGCCCGAAAAAACACTCTAAACACTTAGGAGGTGTGCACACATGAAAAAGATCATTTCGTTGCTTCTGATGATCGCCATCGCGGGCGTCTTCGCAGTTGGTTGCGCCGGCACGAACGATGCTGGCGGTGGGGACTCCGGTACCGAAACCACTACCGATGGCGGTGGTGGCGAGGGCTAACCTCCCGTAAGCGAATCATCGTTGGGCGCCCGCGGCTTCTGGCCGGGGGCGCCTGAGTTTTGGCTGCCCGCCTTCCGCAAGATCTCTCGCTGCAGGGCGCGGGCAGGCTCCAGATCCGGGGACTCGGCGACGCACGCCTTGACCATCTCCCACAAAGCGATGCCGGTCGCCACGGCGACGTTGAGCGACTCGACCACTCCGAAGAGAGGCACGCCCACGAACTCATCGCAGGCTTCGGCAACCGCCGGGTCCAGGCCCTCCAACTCCCGCCCGACCGCGAGGACCGCGGGGAAGCGCCACTCGACTGCGTGCACCGGGCGGCTCTGCTCGCCCAACGTCAGCCCGTAAACCCGGTAACCCGCCGACCTTGCCTCCTCCAACGCCTGGGTCGGCTCCCTCCACTCCCGAGGTTGCCACTTCAACGCCGCAAAGCCGCCGGACATGTCCTTCTCCTTCTCCGCGGAGACCGGCGCGAACGAAACCCTCTCCACGCGGAAGCACTCGGCAATCCTCAGAATGTTTCCGTGGTTGATGCCCTTGTCCAACGGGCAGCAGACGATTCGAATTGGCAGACGAGGCAACTCGGCGTACCTCTCCCGCAGCCCGGGGTCTGCCGGCGCACGGGATGCCTGGCGAACGACCTCCACCAGCCGCTCCATTGCTTCCTTCCCTTTGTCCGTGTCCTTACCCATCCAGACCGATTTTACAGGACGCAACGCAAACCGGCGTTGGGGGGTATTCTGTTTCAACCGCGCTACTCAGGGCGGTGGAGGTACGCGATGATTCCGATCCTGATTCTTTTCGGCATCCTTGTCGTTCTCATCCTGATTCTATTCGGGATGTACAACGGGCTGGTTCGGCTCCGGCAGGAGACGAACAACGCGTGGTCGCAGATTGACGTCCAACTCAAACGACGCCACGACCTGATCCCCAACCTCGTGGAGACCGTCAAGGGCTACATGCAGTATGAGCAGGAGACCCTCGAAAAGGTAATCCAGGCTCGGAACCACGCGGTTGCCGCGGGGAACATCCGGGAGAAGGCGGAAGCCGAGAACGCGCTCACCCGCGCACTCGGAGGGCTCTTCGCCCTCGCCGAGAACTACCCCGAGCTGAAGGCGAGCGAAAACATGCTTCAACTGCAGGAGGAACTCCGCAGCACGGAGAACAAGATCGCCTACGCGAGGCAATACTACAACGACGTCGTGACTGAATACAACACCAAGTTAGAACAAGTGCCGACGAACATCATCGCCTCGATGTTCTCATTCAAGAAGCGCGAACTGTTCGAGATTGACACGCCGGAAGAGCGCGAGCCGGTCAAGGTCCAGTTCACGTAGACCAAAGCTGAGCGTCCGTGGCGCACACGTTCCGCTCCCAAATCGCAGCGAACCGGCGCGGCAGCGCAACCCTTTGCTTCTTGATGACGCTGCTGCTCGCGGCGGTTGGCGCAGCGGTGGGCTACCTCACTGCGCCCGAGTTCGCGCTCGTCGGTGCGGCGGCCGCGCTCGCCATCGGCATCTTCCTGTGGATCTTCGTCAACACTTCAGGCCCGAAGTTCATCCTTCAAATCAGCAGAGCCAGAGAGGCGACGCACGAGGAAGACCAGATGCTTCACAACGTCGGACACGAGGTCGCCATTGCAGCCGGCGTGCCGATGCCGAAACTGTACATCATTGAGGACAGCGCGCCGAACGCTTTCGCGACGGGCATGGATCCGCGCAAAGGCATCATCTGCGTTACCACCGGGCTGCTCGAGAAGTTGGACAGGGACGAACTGCAGGGCGTCGTCGCGCACGAGATGGCGCACATCAGAAACAACGACGTCCGCTTGATGACTACGCTCGCGCTCACCGTCGGCCTCATCGTCTTGTTGCGCGACGCGTTTTTGCGGTCGCGGTGGAGATATGGCGGAGGCGGCAGAAGCCGGGACGGGAACCAGGTTCTGGCGATTCTCGCAATTCTGTTACTCATCCTCGCCCCAGTGTTCGCCACGCTGCTCCACTTCGCGGTTAGCCGCAAGCGCGAGTATATGGCGGACGCCACCGCGGTGCAGTTCACGCGTTACCCCGACGGTCTGGCGCGCGCTCTCGAAAAGATTGCGTCCGACCCAGACGAACTTGAGGCGGCGAACAAGGCGACCGAGCCGATGTACATCGTCAGCCCGTTTCAAAAGTTCCATGAAGTCTCGTCGGCGCTCTACAGCACGCACCCGCCGGTTCGTGACCGCATCCGCCGCTTGAGGGCGATGGGAATCGAGCAACGGACGGACGCGCCGCCGTGGGAGAAGGACTAACCTCGCAGCGCGGCGACATCGGGAGTCGAGCGTGCGTCCATCTCGCGCAACAGCTCCTCGAGGATGCGCGCAACAACCGAAGGCCCGCGATAGACGAACGCGGTGTACGCCTGGCAAAGGTCCGCCCCCGCCGCCAAGCGCTCCAGTAGGTCTGCCCCGGTGAAGATTCCCCCAACGCCGATGATGACGGCGCTCGGATGTGCGCGGCGCACCACCCGGACTGCATCCGTTGCCCGGGCGCGCAACGGCGCCCCGGAGAGGCCACCCTGCTCGGACGCCTGCCTCGACCGGAGGCCTTCGCGCTTCACGGTCGTGTTGGTCAGCACGACACCCGCCGCACCGGCAGCCACCGCTTCGCCGGTTAACTCGACCAGCGAATCGTCCGGCTCGTCTGGACTCAACTTGACTAAGAGAGGCTTCTCGGCGGCGACCTCGAGCAGCGCACCGACCACATCGCGCACGAAGCGCGGCGTTTGAAGGTCGCGCAAGCCCGGCGTATTCGGCGAAGAGACGTTAACAACACCATACGCGGCGAACCGAGCGAGCCTGCGCCACACCGACGCGTAGTCCTGCAGCGCGCCCTCCGCCGGCGTGTCACGGTTCTTGCCCACGTTCACCGCAACAAGCGGCGCACTTGTCCCACCCCCTTCGAGCAACGCGGCGAGGTTTCTCTCGACCACCTCCGCGCCGCCGCTGTTAAACCCGAGGCGGTTGATGAGTGCGCGGTCTTCCTTCAGCCGGAACAGGCGAGGCTTCTCGTTCCCTGGCTGAGGCACCGGAGTAACCGTGCCCACCTCGACAAACGAGAACCCCAGCCGAGCTACGCCGCGCACCGCGCAAGCATCCTTGTCGAAACCCGCAGCCAGCCCCAGCGGGTGGGGGAACGAGGCTCCGAACGCCGCCACGCGGAGGCGCTCGTCCGAGGGAACACGGCAGCGCAACCAGCCCTTTCGCAAGGCCCAGAGCGCGAGGTTGTGCGCTCGCTCCGGGTCGAGCCTCCACAGCAGCGGGCGCAACGCTTCGTAGACTATAAGTACGCCCCCCGCGCGCCGAGGTTGTTGGCGATGTCGTTCTCCTCCGCATCCGAGAGGCGCAGGTTCGCCTCGACGTTGGCGTTCAGGATGTTCTCTCGGATGACGTTGTGCTTCGCGCGCACCAGTTCGATGCCGATGCGGTTGTCCTGGATGTCGTTGCGCACAATGCGGTGCGAGTGCGGCGCAATCACGCTCGACCCCTCATCCTGTAGCGGGCGGATGCCGTGGTCCTGGTTGGCGGCGATGCGAATGCCCACGCCGTTGCGCAGGAACCGGTTTGCCTCGATGAGCCACCCTGCAGCGGTGTCGTTGGCTTGGCCCGCTCCCCGCCACGGTTTCGTCCAAATGAGGACGCCGTGCCCGCACGCCTGGAACGTGTTCCCTCTCACGGTGAAGTTCATCCCGTTCTCGACCGCGATGCCGGCTTGACGGTTGCGCACCATGCGGTTCTCTTCAAGGACGAAGTCGGAACTGAACCCGCACCAGAAGCCGAAGTTGCACCGGTCGGCAAAGTTGCGCCGGAAGACGTTGCCCCTGCTGAAGGTCGCCTCGAACGCGATGTTCGGGCTGAGCGAGCCGTCGTTCTCCTCGAAGAGGTTGTCGTCGCACCCGACGTGCTCCCCGTCGGGGGTCATGCCCGCCAGAAAGAACCCATCTCCGCTTAGGCGCGCGGTGTTCCTCAAGAAGCGGTTGCGCGAAGACCCGTGCACGGCGAGGAAGCCGGCTGCGTCCGCGCCCATGTGCCCAAAGTGCAGTCCTCCCTCGCGCGGCTCGAAGCGGCAGCAGTAATCACATGAGTTCGCCTCGAAAAGCGAGTCGCACGTGCCGTGCAGGTGAATGCCGAAGCCGCTGTTGTAGTTGCACAGGTTGCCGCGCGCCTTAATGTCGCGACAATCGTAGGTCAAAATGCCGTTCTGCTGGTGTTGGAGCAGGTTTGCCTCTATCGTGCTGCCCTCGCAATCGATGAGCAAGAGCGCGGAGCCGTAAGCCTCGTCCGCCCGCCGCCAAATATCGAGGAAGAGGCTGTTCGGCGGCTCCTCGGCGGTGCCCGAGATGTCGCAGTTCCGAACGAGCAGCTCTTTGCACCTTCGCGCGCGGATGCCGTGCCTCCCGCCTCGCACGCGCAGGCCCTCTACGATGCACCCTGCGGCGTCGTCAATCGAGAGGGCAACGACCTGCTCATTCGCGCAGACGATGGTCGCCTCGGAGCCGTCGAGGTGCACTCCGGCTGAGCCGAGTCTCATGCCCTCGTTCAGTGTCCAAACGCCCACCTCAAGCCGCGCGCTCTCCTCCACGACGAGACCATCGGCGGGTCGAACCGTTTTCATCCGCCCGAAACCTACCCGAAATGGTGTTCAGGTACACTCCGACGCCTCCAATGCCCTTTCGCAAGCGAACCCACTTCTGCGGCGAGCCTCGGCCCGAGCACATCGGCGTCGAGGTTGTTCTGAATGGATGGGTGCATCGCATTCGAGACCTGGGAGGACTGTTCTTCGTGGATCTGCGAGATCGGACAGGCCTGTGCCAGTTGGTGTTCGACGTGGAGCGCTTTCCGAATCTCCAGACTCTGCGAGGCGAGTTCGTCCTTTCGGTGGTCGGCGAGGTGAGGGGTCGCTCGGCGGAGACCATGAACCCGAAGATGGCGACCGGCGAGGTGGAGGTCGTCGTTGCCGAGTACGACGTTCTCAACCCATCAGGCGTTCTGCCTTTCCCGGTGTCGGACGAGGAGCAGATGCGAAGTGTGTCCGAGGAGTTGCGAATCCGCTATCGGTACCTCGACCTGCGCCGACCGACGATGTATCGGAAACTTGCACTGCGCGCTGCGGTGGTGCGTGAGATACGGCGCTACCTCGACGAGCGAGGCTTCGTTGAGGTCGAGACGCCGATCTTCACCCGCAGCACGCCGGAAGGCGCGCGCGACTACCTCGTCCCGTACCGCTTGGAGCCGGGAAAGTTCTACGCCCTGCCTCAAAGCCCACAGCAGTACAAGCAACTGTTGATGGTAGGCGGCTTGGAGCGCTACTACCAGATCGCGAAGTGCTTCCGTGACGAGGCTCAACGCTCGGATAGGCAGCCCGAGTTCACGCAGTTGGACCTAGAGATGTCGTTCGTCCACCAAGAGGACGTTCTCCAGATCGCCGAGGGGCTGACGCGCGAAGTGTGCAACCGCGTGATCGAGGAGTTCGACCTCGACTTGGCGCCCGTCGAAGAGTTTCCCCGACTCACTTACGACGAAGCGTTGCGCCGCTTCGGAACGGACAAGCCGGACATGCGCTTCGGTCTGGAACTGTTCTCCGCGACGGACATCGCCGCCGAAACCCAGTTCCGCGTGTTCCGCTCGGTAGTCGAGGCGGGCGGCGTGGTTCGCGGGCTGGTGGTTCCGGGCGGAGCGTCCCGCTCGCGCAAGGAGGTCGGCGAGTTGGAGGAGTTCGCGCAGTCGTTCGGCGCAAAGGGCTTGGCGCAACTGCCGCTGCGCGAAGGGAAGGCAGGCGGCGTGGCAAAGCACCTCGGCGAGGGCGCGGCGGAGGCGATTCTTACTCGTGCCGGCGCAACGGAAGGCGACCTCGCCCTTCTGGTTGCGGACCGCGAGTCGGTTGCAAACGAGGCGCTCGCCCGATTGCGAAACAGGATCGGAAGCGTGCTGAACCTGCGCGACCGACGGCGGCTTCTCTTCTGCTGGGTGTTGGATTTTCCGTTAGTGTTATGGAACGACGAGGAGGGGCGCTGGGAGGCGTCGCACCACCCGTTCACAAGCCCGAAAGCGTCGGACTTGCGGTTCTTGGAGGAAGACCCCGGGCGCGTTCGCGCCGACTGCTACGACGTCGTGTGCAACGGCGTAGAGTGGGCGAGCGGGAGCATTCGGATTCACCGCGCCGACGTGCAGTCGCGCGTCTTCTCGCTTCTCGGGGTTGATGAGGAGACCCAGAGGAGCCGCTTCGGCCACATTCTTGACGCGTTCTCCTATGGCGCGCCGCCACACGGCGGAATCGCACCCGGCATCGATCGCCTGGTGATGCTGTTGCTCGGCGAGGAGAACATCCGCGAGGTGATGGCGTTCCCGAAGATCGGCGGCGGCTACGACCCGATGATGGACACGCCGAACACGATCACCGACGAGCAGTGGCGCGAAATGGGCCTCCGGCCGGCGGACGACCAACCGGAGTAAATAGGCCGAATCCCCCTCCCCGCAGGCGGGGAGGGTCGGGGAGGGGGCGTGGGGAGGGCGAGCGTCCCGCGAGCCAGCGGATTCGCAGCCGCTCATCCTGAGCACCCAGCCGCAGAACGGACGCCGGAGTAGATCGGACGAATCCCCCTCCCCGCAGGCGGGGAG
>JBBIIO010000010.1:0-60173 GCA_037446435.1 Armatimonadota bacterium | reverse complement strand
CTTCGAGAACGTCGTGCGCTACCCGCAGCCACGGAAAGGAGACCGATCCACGCGCGCGGGCGAGAAGGTAAAGCCCGACTGCGGCGAGGCCGATTCCGAACCATCGCCAGCCGCCAAACCCAACCCCTGCGCCGAGCGCGATGAGAATCGTCCCGGGCGTCCAGCCGGGCAGCGTCGCCCACCACGGTCGAGACTGCCCCTCGCGCAGCAGCAGAGAGAGGGCAACAAAGCGGGCTGCTGCGCAAACTGCCGCGAACAGCACGACCTGGTGCGCCGACGCGTCGGAGAGCGAATGGAGCAGGCGGCTCAGTCCGTCGCCCTGCACTTGACTCAGAAGCACCGTTTCGGTCATCGCTCTGGCTGTTCGGGCGCCCCGCGCCTCAGCGTCACTCTGGGGTGCCCATTCGGGACGGCGGGAACAGGATGAACCACGCCCGGCCGACGATTTGCCCGCGTGGCACGAGGCCCCAGACCCTGCCGTCGGCGGACCAGTTCCGGTTGTCGCCCATCATCAAGTAGTGCCCCTCGGGGACCGGCTCCGCAGGAAGGTCCCACACGACGCCCATCTCCTGTGCCGGCACCTTGTCTACATAGAGGCTGTCTTGGGGGATGCCGCCGGTGCCGAACCGAACGAGCGGGATCAGCTCACCGTTGTATTTCACCAACTTGAAGTCGCCGATTGCCCTCTCGTTCAGGTAGGGCTGAGGAACCTCCTGCCCGTTTCGGTACAGCACGCTGTTTCGAATCTCGATGAGGTCGCCCGGCTCGCCGATGAGCCGTTTTACAAAGTCCTGGTCTGGCGGTTGCCACGGCGCCAACGCCCGCTTCGGAGGCTTGAAGACGACGATGTCGCCAAACTTCGGGTCCCCAATGCGGTACGCGAACTTGTTCACGATCAGCCAATCGTTGACCTTCAGCGTGGGCACCATGGATTCGCTGGGAATCTGGAACGTCTGCAAGACGTACGGCCTCAGCAGCAGGAACACGACCACAGCCGCGTAGATCAAGGCGTCCGACGCGTCGTGCAAGATGCGGAGCGAGACCCGGCCGGCGGTGTTCGATTCGGACACGCGGGGCATCCAAGACACCGCCACGATCCGAAGGGCGGTGCAAATGGCGGCGAACCAGACGATTTGGTGGAGAGGAGTGCGAGCCAGTTTCTCAATCAGGCCCGGGCTGGGGGGATGCGCCTGAGCCAGCAGCAGGAAGTCCATCAAGACGGGCATTCTACCGCTCGCCTTCGAGGAGCCGTATGTCTTCGGGGGAGAGCGGCGCGCGGGCAAGCAGGTCCGGCCTGCGCTCGCGCGTGGCAAGCAGGCGCCGGCGCCGTCGCCAGCGGCGGATCGCTTCGTGATCGCCGCTCAGCAAGACCTCGGGCACCTCGCGGCCGCGCCAGGATGCCGGACGGGTGAACTGCGGATGCGTCAACAGGCCGTCGGCGAACGCGTCCTCCTGCAGCGACTCCGACGACCCAAGCGCCCCGGGCAGTAGTCGCACAACTGCGTCGGCGATCACCGCTGCGGGCAACTCGCCACCGGTCAGCACGAAGTCGCCGATGGAGAAGACCGCGTGCGCGTACTCGTCTACGACGCGCTGGTCAATCCCTTCGTAGTGGCCGCAGACGATGATGAGATGCTCGGCTTGCGACAACGCCTCGGCGTGTTGTTGGCGAAAAAGCTCGCCGGACGGGTCTGTGAACACAACCGTTGACTGCAACTCGATGACGGATTCAATGGCCTCGGCGAGCACGTCGGGCTTCATCACCATGCCCGGCCCGCCACCGTAGGGCGCGTCGTCCACCGTCTGGTGGGCATCGGTCGCGAAGCTGCGCGGGTTTACCGCGTCGAAGGCGACAAGCCCCGCCTCCTGCGCGCGGCGCAGGATGCTGAAGCGCGTCCAGTTCAGTACCGCCTCAGGGAACAGGGTTACGAAATCAATCTTCATCTTCGGGGAACAGTCCGGGAATCGGGCGGATGACCATGCGCCTCGCCTCGAGGTCTATCGAGATGACAAACTCCTTCACCGCGGGAACCAGCGCTTCGCCGACGCGGTACAGGTCGTGCGCGGGCGCGGCGATGACCTCCTCCAACTCCCCAAGGCGTCTGCCGGCTTCGTCGAAGACTTCAACCCCGATGAGGTCCCGCACCATGTACTCCCCTTCCTCCAGCGGCGGAGTGTCCTCCTCCGGAACGTAAAGCAGTTCGCCGACGAGCGCCGCCGCGGCTTCGATGCTCGTAACGCCCTCCAGCCACACCCTCACCAGCGTCTTGTGCCAGGCGCTGCGTCGCACATCCCGCGGCTCTCCTCGCAGAAACAGCGTGCGGCCCTCCTCGAACCGTTCGGGGAAGGTAGTCAGGGGCAGCACCTTGACGGCTCCCCGCAGCCCGAACGTCCCCACAATTCGGCCGACGGGGACGAGCCCAGCGACCCCGTCCGTCGGCGCCTCGGAGGCCTGGAAGTTCATGGGGAAGAGGATAGCACGAACCCGTCTGCCCCCTCTTCCCACGCGAGGGCGGGTTGTGCTAAAATGGGCGCCCGTCTAACCCTTTCCGAGGAACTTGAACGATGTCGAAAGCAGCGATCTTGACCAGCGTAACCGAGCCTTTACTCCGCACCGACCTCCCCGAAGTCGGTCCTGGGGACACGGTGAAGGTGCACGTGAAGGTTCGCGAGGGCGGCAAGGAGCGCATCCAGATTTTTGAGGGTGTCGTCCTGGCGCTCAAGCACGGAGGCATCGCCGAAACGGTCACCGTTCGCAAGATCAGCCACGGCGTAGGCGTAGAGCGCACGTTCCCGCTGCACTCGCCGATGGTTGCGAAGGTCGAGGTCGTCCGCCGGGGGCGCGTCCGCCGCGCCAAGCTGTACTACCTGCGGAAGAAGGTGGGCAAGGCGGCCAGAATCAAAGAGAAGCGGTAGTCGCCTCCCGGGCACGCTGGCTCGCCCCTTCGCTTGCAGAGGCAGAACCTCTGCGCCGACAAACCCCGTCCATCGGATGTAGAGGGGCTGTAGGATGTACCTGCTCAATATCGCTCTTGCCGAGGCGGTAAACTGTTGGGACTGTCATGCTCTCAGCCCTACTCCTCGTCGCCTCCGCAACCGCCGCCCCCACCCAGCAGCAGGATCTTGACGCCGCGCTCCGCCTCAACATCCGCGCCGCCGTCGGCTATGACGCCATCGAGCGCATCGAGCGCGGGGTGTCCTTCACCGGGAAGGCAAAGTTCCTCGGCGTTGACTCCAGTTTCTCTTTCCTCTTCACCCCGAAGGGAGAGTTTGTGGAACAGATCACGGGCCGTCTCACGATGAGCCAGGGGTTCGACGGGAAGCGCACGTGGCTCGCGGACTGGCACGACGTCGTGCGCATCCTCGAGATGGAGGACGAGGACAGCGCTCACCTGTTCGCCGCCGTGATGACTCACTCATGGCTGGGTGAGGAATCGCGCGTCGCCAAACTGAGCGCGAAGCGCGAGGGGGACGCATACGTCATTCCGCTCCGCCTCCCCGACAGCCCCGCGGTGGCGGAGATCTTCGTTGACGCCGAGACGCACTTGCCCAAGCGCTATGTGCGCGAGACGCCGGCGGGAGACGAAGTCATCGAGTTCAAGGAGTACCGCGAGTTCCGCGGCGTCAAGTTTCCCGTATCGCTGACGCAGACCGAGGGCGGCGTGGTGAACACATACACGATCACGACGGTCGAGCCGATGCCGGTGTTCGTGCGCAACCCGTTCGAGGTGCCACCGGGAGGCGGCGGGCGGGCGGCATTCGATCGAGCCAAGCCTGCGGGCGTGGTGTCGCGCCGCGTAATGACTGGGCACACGATGGTGCGCGCGAGCCTGAACGGTGGCGAGGAGAAGTGGTTCATCCTCGATTCAGGCGCGGGCATCACGGTGCTGGATCAGAAGGTCGCCGACGACCTGAAGTTGGACGCATTCGGCGAGTTGCCCGTCCTGGGCATCGGAGGCTTGGTGAAGGCTCAGTTTCACCCGCTGAAGACGATTGCTGTCGGCCCGGTTACGCTGAAGGAGATCAACGCAATCAGCATTGACTTAGGGATGTTGCGCGCCGTGTTCGGCTCGGAGTTTGCGGGAATCATCGGCTACGACCTCTTGGCGCATGCCGTCGTCGAGTACGACCACGCAACGCCGTCCGTGGCGATTCACGACCCGAAGACATTCACGCTCAGCGCAGGCAAGTGGCTTCGTCTGCGCTTCAACAGCAAACTGCCGTGCGTTGAGGCGACCTTCGAGAACAACTACAGAGACATCTTTCGGTTGGATACCGGCGCGCCCAACAACGTTGTCTTCCATTCGCCGGCGGTGCGGAAGTACCGCTTGCTCGAGGGGCGAGAGACGACCAACACCATGCTCGGCGGCGTCGGGGGGATGATCCAAGCGAAAGCGGGGAAGATCAAGTACTTCGAAGTTGGAGGCAGGCGCATCGAGGAGCCTACGGTAACGTTCGCCACCAGCGATGACAGCGCCTTCGGCGACCCTTATCTTGCGGGGAACCTCGGCACAGCGTTCCTCGATCGCTTCACCATCGTTTTTGACTACGTGAATCAGCGCATCGCCTTCGTGGACAAGCCCTCGAACTGAGCGACCATGCCCTCGATGACCTCGAAGCCTCCGCGCCAGAAGTCGGCGGAGGTGAGGTCCACATCCAAGAGGCTCATCAACTCTTGGGGAGACCGTGAGCCGCCGAGGCGCAGCACGTCGAGATACCGGTCCGCAAAGCCCGGGCCCTCGCTCTTCGCCCGCTGATAGAGCGAAAGCGTCAGCAATTCGCCGAACGCATAGGCATACACGTAGAACGGCGCGAAGAAGAAGTGGCCAACGTACAGCCACCACTGTTTGTGTTGCTCGCCGAGCGTCACGCCCGCGCCGAACATCTCTTGCAGTCGCTCTTGCCAGATCTCCGCGAACTCCTCAGCTGAGAGCTCTCCCTCCTCGCGTCGAATTCGGTGGCACTCCTTCTCGAAGCGAAACATCGCCGCCTGGCGAAAGACGCTGGCAAAGATGCCTTCAATCTTCTGAGCGTACAGCGCGAGGCGATCCTCGTCAGTGCAGTCCGCAACCAGGTCGTCGAACACAAGCATCTCGCCGAAGATGCTCGCCAGCTCAGCGAGCGGCAGGGTGCCGTGGAAGTTGAACAGCGTCTGCTCGCGGCTGAGAAACGCATGCACGCCGTGGCCAAGCTCGTGAGCGAGCGTCATCACGTCATCAAGCCGCTCCTGATAGGACATCAAGATGTATGGATGCGCCTGTGGAGTTACGTACTCGCAGAACGCGCCGGACGCCTTCCCCATCCTCGGCTGGGCGTCTATCCACCTGCCTTTAAAGAACTCGTTCGCGATGCTCGCCATCTCCTTCGAGAAGCGACCGAAACTGCCGATCACGATCTCCTTGCCCTCGTCGTACGGAACGCGCGCGCTCGCCTCCTTTAGCGGCGCGTAGCGATCAACGTGCGTCAACTCCGGCAGGCCGAGAAGGTCGCGCTTCCGCAGGTAGTACCGCTCGACGATCGGATGATTCTCCGCGCAGAGGTCAACCACCAATTCGACCGTTTCTCTGTCCAACTCGTTCGCCATGTTGCGGCTCTGTTCGGGATAGGAGAAGCGGCGGAGGTCGTCTTCGAGTTTGCGGTCGGCGAGGATGGTGTTGTAGCAGAACACCACGACGCGCTCGAGTTCCTTCAGCCCCTCGGTCAGCGCGTCCGCGGCAGCCTGTCGAACTTGACGATCCGACTCACGGAGCAGGGAGGTCAGCTCCTCCACGTTCGTCATCCGAGTCTCTCCCGTCTTCGGGTCCAGGTAGCGGAACGAATGCCCTGCGACCGCCTCCTCATGAAGGCGCTGCCACGCGCGGATGCCGGTGTTTGCCGTCTTCTCGAGAAGCACCTCCTCCGGCTCGCTTAACCGGTGGGGGGAGTACACGCGAACGCGCTGCAGCCAATGGCGGTAGTTTGCCAACTCGGGCGCGGCAAGGGCGCCCTGCACCCACTCCTCGGGCGCGGCTTGCAACTCCAGTTCGAAGAACAACAGCAGAACCTGGACCTCGCTCAGGCGCTCCTGAACCGACTGCAGGAACGCGCCGCGCTTAGGATCGCTCGTGTCTTCGGTGAAGCGCAGGTTGGCAAACGAGGCGACGCGCGAAATGCGCTCGACAATCTCCTCCAAGCTTTCGATGCCCTCCCGTAGGTCGGCGGGCGAGACTTCGCCTGACACGATCCGCTCACGGTAACGCTCCGCGAGCAGCTGCGCGGCTCGCTCCGCCTGCGCGAATGCTTCTTCGATGCGCGGGTCGTCAGTGCCGTCGAACAGGTGCGTGAGGTCCCAAGTCATCGAAGGGTCTTGGACTGCTGGACCGGACATGCGGCGGAGTGTACCGAACGCCCAGAGGGGGTTTTCGAGTACGCTCCCGCAGGATGTACGACGACTTCCAGCACTTTCTTCAGGCGCTCGACGAGGCAGGGGAGTTGCGTAAGGTCTCCGTGCCGGTCAGCCCCCATCTTGAGATGACGGAGATCGCCGACCGCTGCATGAAGATGCCGGGCGGCGGGCCGGCGCTGCTATTTCAACAGCCCAGAGGCCATGACATGCCGGTCGCCATCAACACGATGGGCTCGTGGCGGCGAATGGCAATAGCGCTCGGCGTGGAGAGCGTCGAGGAGGTGGCGCGCGAACTGGAAGAGATCCTCCAGCCGGAGATTCCCGCCACGCTCGCTGAGAAATGGGCGCTGCTGAAGAAGGCGTCGAGGTTCCTCAAGGCGCCGCCAATGACCGTGTCAGGCGGTAAGTGCCAGGAGGTCGTGCTGCAGGAGCGCGAGGTGGACCTCTCTCGCCTGCCGGTGATGACTTGTTGGCCGCTCGACGCCGGCCCGTTCATCACGCTGCCGCTCGTGTTCACTCACGACCCGCAGACCGGCAAGCGCAACGTCGGGATGTACCGGATGCAGGTGTATGATGAGCGCACGACCGGGATGCATTGGCAGATGCACAAAGTCGGCGCCGAGCACATGCGGCGCGCAGCGGAGAAGCGGTCGCGTATCGAGGTTGCCGTTGCGCTCGGCGGAGACCCGGCGCTCATCTTCACGGCGCTGTCGCCGCTGCCTCCGGGCATTGACGAGATGCTGTTTGCGGGCTTCCTTCGTCGCCGCCCGGTGCCGTTGGTGAAGGCGAAGACGGTTGACGTCCGCGTGCCCGCGGATGCTGAGATCGTGCTCGAGGGTTATGTGGACCCGAGCGAGAGCCGCATCGAGGGACCGTTCGGCGATCACACGGGCTACTACTCGCTTGCCGATGAGTTCCCGGTTTTCCACGTTACGTGCATGACGATGCGCGAGAAGCCGGTCTATCCCTCGACCATCGTCGGATACCCTCCGATGGAGGACGCCTACATGGGCGGAGCGGTGGAGCGCGTGTTCCTACCGATGATTCGCTTGGTTGTGCCGGAGATTCTCGACATCCATCTCCCTCCGGCGGCGGCGTTCCACAACGTGGCGTTCGTAAAGATCCGTAAACGGTATCCGGGCCACGCGTTCAAGGTGATGAACGCAATCTGGGGTCTCGGGCTGTTGATGTTCACAAAGTTCATCTTCGTCTTTGAGGAGGATGTGGACGTTCACGACATCAACGACGTGCTCTTCCGCATCGGCGCAAACTGCGACCCGATGCGCGACAGCTTGCTCGTGAAGGGGCCGCTCGACCAACTGGATCACGCCAGCGACGTGACGGGCTTCGGCGGAAAGGCCGGCTTCGATTGCACGCACAAGTGGGCGAGCGAGGGCTTCCCACGAGAGTGGCCGCCGTTCATAAAAATGAGTGACGACGTCAAACGCCGCATAGACGCCATCTGGGACGAGCTCGGGATTCTTTAGCGCAGCGACCGCAGGTACTCCGCCAGCGCGCGCAGGTCATCCGCCGCGAGGTGCGCGAACGTGGGCATGCCCTGCTTGCCGAACTTGGTCGGGTCGTTGAGGAGGTCCAGATAGAACTTCACGTCGGTGTGCTCCGCCCCGACGTGCGCCAGGTCGGGCCCGACATTGCCACCCTCTCCGCCGACGGCGTGGCAGTTCATGCAGCCCACCTCGCCGAACTTCGCCTTGCCCCTCGAAACGAGCGCGGCATCGAGGGAGGCGCCGCCCGGCTGCTTCGGCTCCCCTTTCTTTGTGTCGGACTGCTTCACCGACGAGGTCCCCTCCCGCTTCTGAGGTTGCTCTTCCGTCGTCGTCGAAGGCGGAGGCTGCGTCGCGCCCGGCACGGTGCTTGCTGGGTCGGAGGATGGCGTTGTTCCGGCGCCTTCTTCTGCTCCTTCGGCGGGCGGCAGTTCGCCCGACTCCACACCCGAGGAAGGCGGTGGCTCATCGCCGCGACTGCAGCCCGAAACTGCAACCCAAAGAATCAGCGTGAGAACGAAAATGCTTTTCATCGAAGTTGCTTCTGACTTGAGGTCGGAGGGGCAAGTCTACCGCTTGCCGTTAGGTATCGTCCAGGCGCTATGAGGCTTGCGCTGTTTTCGGTGGCTTCTGTTCTGCTGCTCGGTGGACAGGGGCGGTTGCCCCAGATGCCCGGTTATGAGCGATGGAGCGACATGCGTCCAAAGATTCAACGCTCCATCGTTCGCGGAGACCTGACCGCGACTTGGGTGGACGAAGGCAAAGCGTTTGTCTATCGAAAAGAGGGCAAGCACTTCCGCTACGACGTCGCGACCGGGGTTACGACCGAGACTGAAGCGCCACCTCCACCACCCGCAGGACCCCGCGACCCGCGTCCGCGCCCGGCGAGGGGAAGGCAATACACAGTCGCCTACTCCGCCGACGGCGAGTGGCGAGCGGACTACTCGAACGGCAACGTCACGGTTCGACTTCGGAGCGGCGACGGCCAGCCGATTCAAGTTACGACCGACGGTGATCCGGAGAAGCGCGTCGTGTACGGAACGGCGAGTTGGGTGTACGGCGAGGAGTTGAACCAGAACGAGGCGATGTGGTGGTCGCCCGACGGCAAGAAACTGGCGTTCTATCGCACGGACAACCGACCGGTTCTCGACTACTACGTCACGCTTCGCCACACGATGGTCCAGAACGACGTTCTGATCGAGCCGTATCCCAAGGCGGGCGCGCCCAACCCGATCCTCGGCCTTATGGTCTACGACCGCGAGAGCGGCAAGACGGTCGAAGTAGACGTGAGGCGCGGCGAGGAGTTCAGCGACGACTCCATCGGGCACTACGTGTTCAACGTCCGCTGGTCGCCGGACGGCAAGGAGATACTCTTCAACCGGACGAACCGCAGGCAGAACGAGATGGAGTTCTGCGCCGCGAATCCGGACACCGGAGAAGTGCGCGTCGTCATTCGCGAGGAGTGGAAGACCGGTTGGGTCGCCAACTCGCCGGGCGTCCGATGGCTCGACGAGCGGCGCTTCATCTGGACGTCGGAGAGGAACGGCTTTGCGAACTACTACCTCTACGACCTGGGCGGCAAACTGCACGCGACGCTGACCGAGCACGAGTTTGAGGTCGGCCCGATCCTCCGAATCGAGGATGACACCATGTGGTACCTGGCTCGCAGCGGCGACAACCCGTACAAGATGCAACTGCATCGAGTGAAGTTGAACGGCACCGAGGACACTCGACTTACGGACCCGGCGTTCAATCACACGATCAACCTCGCCCCCGGCGGCAAGCATTTCCTCGATACGTACGAGACCGCCTCGACGCCGCCGACGACTGTGCTTCGCGACGGTGAGGGCAAGCAGGTGGCGCTGCTCGCCGAAAGCGACATCAGCGAGTTCACTGCGCTCGGCCTTCAGCCAACCGAGGTGTTCACGTTCGTCGCTGCCGATGGTCAGACCATCTGCTACGGCACACTCGAGAAGCCGAGCAACTTCGACCCCGGCAAGAAGTATCCGCTGCTGGTGAGCGTATACGCCGGTCCGGACTCGGGCGGCGTGCGGGAGGTGTTCTCCCCGCCGAGCGCGACCACCGAGTTCGGGTTCTTGGTTGCCACCATCCATGGACGAAACGCCTCGGGGCGGGGGAAGCGGCCGCTGGATGACCTCTACTTGAAACTCGGAATCACCGAGATTGACGACCAGGCGGCGGGCGTTAGGGAACTGCTGAAGCGACCCTATGTGGACGCCGAGCGCGTCGGCATCTACGGGACGTCGTACGGCGGGTACGCCAGCATCATGTGCCTCTTGCGGTATCCCGATCTGTTTTCCGCCGCCTGCGCGAGCGCCAGCGTTACCGATTGGCGGAACTACGACACCATCTATACGGAGCGATACATGTGGACGCCGCAGGGTAACGAGCAGGGCTACCGTGACGGCTCGGTGATGACGTATGCGGCGAACCTGAAGGGTAGCCTGATGCTCTTCCACGGCACCGCCGACGACAACGTTCACCTCTCGAATACGCTCCAGCTGATTCAGGCTCTGCAGCGGGCAAACAAGAGCTTCGACGTGCAACTCGGGCCCGATCAAGGGCACGCGGGCATACGCTTTGAGCGAATGATGGAGTTCTTCATCGAGAGCCTCCGCATCGAAAAAAAGTAAGTGCGCGAAACGAACTGCGCAAAAGTGCGGCTTTTTTCGCATCTGTAACGTCTTAACAGTAGGTTGAGTCGGCGTGTGTCTACGTCGGTTCGGCCAAATCTCGATCGAGATCAGGAGGAAAACGGAATTGAGAAAGACAACGAAACGCACAACGAACAAGGCTGCGACCAAGAAGGCCGCACCTCGCAAGAAGACGACTCGCAAACCGGCAGCGAAGAAAACCGCCGCTAAGAACACGGCAGCACGCAAGCCGGCAGCGAAGAAGAAGACTGCGGCAAAGAAGACGACCGCTAAGAAACGGACCGTGAAGAAGGCCGCAAAGAAGGCGCCGGCAAGAAAAGCGACGAAGAAGGCAGCGAAGAAGACCGCCGCCAAGAAAACGACCAAGAAGGCCGCCGCCAAGAAAACGACCAAGAAGGCTGCAGCCAAGAAGACGACCAAGAAGGCCGCTAACAAGCCGGCGCGCAAGACGACCGCCAAGAAGAAGGCCGGCACCAAGAAGCGCGCGACGCGAAAGCGAGCCTCCAAGAAGACGTCTTCTGAGCAGCCGATGACAACGGGGGTCTCGCCACCTGTGAAGGTTGGCCCCAAGAAAGTCATCCGCCGACCCATCCGAGTCGGCACGACCAACAACAGTAAATAGTCGAACCGGCGCCCCTCTTACCGAGGGGCGTCCGGTTCCCGGCAACGGTGTGCGGGTAAACTCACCGTGCCGCCGGGGCAAGGCTGTCCCGGCGGCACAACGAACAAAGGGGGTAATGAACAAGATGATCGCTGGATTCGAGACCGCAATCGCCGCCGCAACCGCCATCGCAGCCACCGCTGCAACACCGGCAAACCCTGAAGCCCAGTGGGTACCGGGAACCAGAGAGGCGGTGAGCACGATGAACACGCTGTTCGGCCCGACCGGCCTCATCGCTACTCCGACCGCCTACGGCAGCGAGCACAACAACCTCCAGTTCGGAGCGTTCTTCGGAGACGACATCTCTAGTGCGTCCGGCAACTATGGAATCATTCGGTACGTCGAGGTCGGCGGCGCGTACCTCGATCGGACGGGTGCGAGCGACAAGGCCGTCGCGAACGCGAAGGTCACCATTATCCCGCAAAACTTCCGGAACTTCGAAGTGGGCATCGGGGTCATCGACGCCTTCGACGCGATTGACCAGACGTTCTATGTCGTCGGCTCGGCTGACCTCGTTACCCCCGAGTGGAGGGTCAACGTGCGGGGAGAGCGCTTCTCCACCATCGGACTCAAGGTTCACGCCGGAGTCGGAAACGGCATCTTTGATGAGGAACTCTTCGCCGGGGGCGAGCTGCTCTTCACCCAAAACGTCAGCCTCGTCGGCGAGTGGGATACGGAAGACTTCAACGCCGCTATCCGGTACGCCCACCGTGACTACTTCAACGTCCAGCTTGGCTTCTTCAAGTCGGACTTTTTCCTCGGCGCAACAACGACGCTGAGGTTCTGACTCCAAACCAACGCCAGCAGAAGAGGGGGCGGAAACGTGTCACCGCCCCCTTCTCACTTTCAGATAACCGCACTACCAGGAAAAGCGTCCGACGAACGCAGCCGCCTCATCGCGGCGCACAAACGTCTCACCCAAGCGGTCGTCCGTCAGGCGGTGCTCCTCGACCGTGGCAAAACCCGCCGAGGCGCCACGGCTCAAGGGCGAGTACCACAACTCACCGGGCATGCTGCAGGCAAGGCACTCCCGCCCGCTCGTCCTGGCTGAGTAGAGAAGCCCGCCGCCCGGCTCTCGAATCTCCACCGCGGCAGCCTTCCCGCTGACGTTCATCGTAATCACCGCGTTCGCAACCGTGACAACGGTGCCCAGTGCCAGCCCCGAGCGCCGCTCCACTGCCTCTCGAATCGCAACTCGTCCTGCCTCTGGAGCGCGAGCGTCCAGATACAAGACGCTCCGGCGCCCGTCGCCAAATGAGAGGTTCCGCTCCGATTGGATGAGCGCTGCCGCCCGATAGCCTGAGAGGGCGCCGGAATCGAACTCAACTGCGACGATCGCGGTGCGGCCATCGGTAACAAGTTCGCCGGAGACGTGGCAAGGCCCAGCGAACACCGAGCAGGTCCGCGCTTCGAAGTAGGTTCCGGTCAGTGCGACCGATGCGATTAACGATAGGGCTAGCATGGTTCTGTCTCTCCTGTTTACAGTTTACTCGCGAGTAGCCCGGATGGTTCCGCGGCTTGCCGGAACTCCACTTACCCGAGCTTGCCGATATCCCGGCGATAGTGCCAGCAGTCCGGGATGCCCTCGAGGAAGGCGTAAGCGCGGCGCGCCGCCTCCTCGCGAGAGTCGGCGAGGGCAACCACGTTCAGCACCCTTCCGCCAGAACTGACCACCTCGCCGCCGTCCGCCTTCGTGCCGGCGTGAAACAGCATCACCCCTTCGCCCAGGGTGAGGCTCGGCAGCGGCAGCCCTCTCGGATACTCGCCTGGATAGCCGCGCGCCGCGACCACAACCACTACGCAGTGCCGTGGGTCCACGTCAGGCGGCGACATCGGCTCTCCCCGCGCAGCCGCGTGCAGCAAGGCTCCGCAGTCTCCACGCAAGCGCGGCAGAATCGCCTGAGCCTCCGGATCGCCGAAGCGCACGTTGTACTCGAGCGCGAAGGGACCCATCGGCGTCATCATCAGGCCCGCATACAGCACACCGACGTACGGCGTGCCCTTCTCGCGAAAGTGCCGCACGATCGGCGCGATGAACGCCCTGCCGAGGGCATCAACCTGGGCGGCGCTGATATCCTCGATCGGCGAGAAGGCGCCCATGCCGCCGGTGTTCGGGCCCCTGTCCCCGTCTTCCGCGCGCTTGTAGTCCTGCGCGCACGGCAGCAACATGTACTCCTTGCCGTTGCTCACGGCGAAGAGGCTCAGTTCGCGTCCGCTCAGGCGCTCCTCGACGACGATGGTCTCTCCCGCCTCGCCGAACTCGCCGTCCACCAGCATCCTGCGCGCCGCCTCGACGGCTTCCGCAGCGTTGTCACAAACGATTGCGCCCTTGCCGAACGCCGCGCCGCTCGCCTTAACGACGACCTTGCGCCCCTGCGTTTCCATCCCCCGGATGAAGCGCTCCGCGTCGTCCAGGTCGGTGAAAGTGTCGAATTCGGCGGTGGGCACGCCGACCTGGCGCATCAGCCGCTTGGCGAACGCCTTGCTCCCTTCGAGCTGCGCCGCCGCTGCCACAGGACCGAAGACATCTGTGCCTGCCTCCCGTAGCGCATCCGCGACTCCTGCAAGGAGAGGCGCCTCGGGGCCAACGACGACGAGGTTGACTCCCTCGCTCCGGGCGACATCCACGACCGTCGCGGCGTCGTTAGGGTCGGCAGCGATCAGCCGGGCACACTCGCCGATGCCCGGGTTACCGGGAAGCGCGAGCACCTCGGAGACGCATTCGCTCTGAGACAGCCGCCACGCAATCGCGTGCTCCCTTCCGCCGCCGCCGAGCACCAAGACCTTCACGCCCCGCCTACCGCGCGAAACACCTCGTCGCGCAAGTCGTGGTCGGCGTTCGAGAACTCCGTGTAGGCAGGGATGAACGCCACCGGCGCGACGCCCGTCGGACCATTTCGATTCTTCCGAACCAGGATCGCCACCGGCCTCGGCACCGTGGTGTCGAGGGGCTCGACTGCCTCGCCGTCATCTTCCTTCCGAGGTACGGGGTACAGCATCAGCACCACATCGGCGTCTGCCTCGATCGAGCCGGACTCGCGCAGGTCGCTCAATTGCGGAATCTGCTTCTCTCGGTGCACGACTTGGCGCGACAACTGCGAGAGCGCAAGCACCGGCACCTCAAGTTCCTTTGCCATGTTCTTGAGTCCGCGCGCGATCTCGGCGACCTGCTGCACGCGGTTCTCCGTGCGCGTGGGCGCACGCATCAGTTGCAGGTAGTCCACGACCACCAGCGCCAATTCGCCGTGCTCGGCGGCAAGCCTTCGGCATTTGCCCAGCATCTCGAAGGGGCTGATGTCCGAACTGTCGTCTACGAAGATGTTCACATCGTACAGTTTGTCGCACGCGTTGACAATCCGGTCGGTGTCCTCGTCGCGAATCCGCCCCGGACGCTTGAGCACGCTCGCGTCCACGCGAGCGATGGTTGTCACCACGCGACGAACAATCTCCAGGCTTGACATCTCGAGGCTGAAGATCGCAACCGGCTGCTTGGTCCTGGCCGCCGCGTTGTATGCGAAGGAGAGAGCCAAAGAGGTCTTTCCGACCGCCGGTCGCGCGGCGAGCACCACCAGGTTGCCGGGATACAAACCGGTTACGATGTGGTCGAGGTCCACGAGGCTCGTCTGAAGCCCTTGAATCGCCTCCCCGGTCTCCGCTTTCCGCTCAACATCTTCGTAGAACTGGTGAGTGAGTTCCGAGAGAGGCACGAAGTCCTTGCCGACGCGCCGGCGGGTTACCTCATAGACGGCGCGCTCCGCCTCGATGATCTTCTCCTGGATCGTGCCTTCCTGCTCCCCAACGGTTTTCAGGATGTGCTGGGCGGCAGACTGAAGGTCTCGGAGGATCGCGCGATCAACAACGATGTCGCTGTAGTGCTCCGCGTACTCGGGCGACGGCACGGTGGCGACCAATTGCTCCAGGTACTCCGCCCCACCAACCTTTTCGAGGTCGCCCCGAAGCGCCAACTCCTCCTTCAGCGTCACGACGTCAATGCGGCGGAAGGACTTCTGGAGCGACAGCATCGCGCGAAAGATCATGCGATGCGTGGGACTGTAGAAGTCTTGCTCTTGGAGTCGGTAAACGATGAGGTCGGCTGCTCGCTCGGACTGCAAAGCGCATCCGAGCACCACCATCTCGGCTTCGAGACTATGCGGAGGTGGTGTCAGGCGGCCCGGGTCGTTCACGCCCAGGTTCTATTCGCCGCCCTCGTCGGTGGCTCCTGCATCGGTTTCGGCTTCGGGATCACCCTCGGCGGCAGGTGCCGGTTCGGCGACTGCTTCTGGTTCGGCGGCGGGCTTCTCTTCTGTCGCCTCTTCTACTTCCTCCCCGGGTTGCTGCTCGATGATCGGCTGACCCAGCCAGCCGTTCTCGTCAGCCACTTCGAGTCGGATGTGGGCGTCCACCTCTCGGTGCAGGTCAATCAAAACGTCGTACACCCCCAGGCGGCGAATCGGATGCAGCAGTGCCACCTGCCGGCGGTCCACCTCTACTCCGACCTCCGACTGGATCGCTTCAGCGATCTCCGCCGTGGTGATTTGACCGAAAAGCTTCGTCTGGTTCGGAGCGGTCTTGCCGACCAGCCGGATGACCGTGCCCTGGATCTTCTCCGCTTTGGCGCGAGCGCCGTCCAGCGTCTTCGCAGCCTCCTGGTCCGTCGTTGCGCGCTCCTTCTCGAGGTGCGCCAGGTTCTCTCGCGTTGCAGGGACAGCCATGCCCCGAGGGAACAGGAAGTTCCTCGCGAATCCGTCCGCGACGTTGGCGACTTGTCCCGTCTTGCCAACCTTCGCAACCGTCTGCTTCAGAATCACCTTCATCGAATCGCTTACCTCTTTACGCCCAAGCCGAAAATCGGCTCGTTTCTTCCGAACAGGCTGTTCACCCCGGCCCAGCCAAACGCGTCTCGACCAATTAGGAAGCGGGCGCGGAAGTCGAACTGCGGGTCGTTCGGGTCGAACAGGTTCGCCGTGAGACCCAGCCAGTTCCAGAGGCGCCAGTCTACCCCAACACCCGCCTTCGACGCGAACACCCCGTATCGCAGCGTCAGGTCCTGGTACTCCTGACCGTATTGCAGCGTGAGCCGATTCGTCTCCGTCAGGTCGTAAACGCCGCCGTACAGGGTCGCGCCGGGGCGAAGAGGATAGCCCACCAGAAGGTCCGTCTGGACGGCATCACGCTCGGTGCTCCAGCCGGACTCCAGTTGGAAGAACGGGCGGGGCAGGCGGATGTCGCTGGGAAGTTTGTCAATGAACTCGTTCAGTTTCTCCAGCAGCACCTTCGCCTCGTCTGCGATTGCGCTCGCCTTGTCCGCAATCTCGATTGCCTTCGAGGAGACAACCTTGCCGTCGCTGGTCATCTGCTTGACGTCCTCCGCGATCTCGACGCCTGTCTTCGAGATTCGTTCGGTGTTCGCCAGCGTGTTGTCAATCGCGAGGCGCAAGTCCGGGTCGGTTACCAGGGCGTTGAGGTTCGTCACCAGTTCGTCCGCACGCTTTGCCGTGCCCGCAAGGGTCTCCAGCATCTCCGTGGCGTTGGCGCGGATTCTGGGGTCGGACACGATTGCGTTCACCGCCTCCACGCCCTCGCGCAGTTGCACTACCGCGATCGCCGCCTCACGCAGGGTGTCGCGGACGGTATTTCGGTTTTCGGCGATGACGGCGCGCGTCTCAGCCATCAGGCTGCCGGCCTGGCGGATGGTGGCATCGGTGCTCTTCAGCACGCTCTGCAGTTGATCCTTCAGTTCCTTGTCCGAGAGCAACTCTCGGGTCGCGACGAGGGTGCGGTTCAACTCGGCGATCGTGTCTTTGCTCCCCGCCAAGATGTCGCTCAACGAGGTTTCCTTCACGATGGGCAGCGTAGCCCCCGGCGAGAGGTAACCGCCTGTGCCGCCCTCGGGCGGCACGATCGCCACCCGCTGCTCACCGATGCTGATGAGACTCGAGGGGATCTCAAGCATCGAGCCTTCGATGATCTGCGTTCCTCGTTTCAGCGCGAGCGTGAGCCGCGCCTGGGCTGCGTCGGAAAGGCCGACGTCCCGCACCCTACCGACGACCACGCCCGCCACCGATACCGCCGCGCCGGGCTGGATGCCGGCAACGTCCGGCCCTTCGGCGTAGTAAACGTCAACCGGTTCCTTGAACAGGCGCTCGCCTACGAGTTGATAGCCCGTGGCAATGAGCAGACCGGCGATGACGACCAAGAGACCGACTTTCCACGCTGATTCCATTTGTTCGCCTCCATGGATTCAAGACTGTTAGAGCGCCCTTCGAGCCGCGCGCTTCACAAGAGCCGGTGGTCGGTCGTCGCGACGTGCTCGTCGTCCTCCTGGCGGGCGCGCTCCGCCATCAAGAAGTCATAGTAGCCGCACCGAACATTCCCGGGATAGGCTCGGCAGGCGCCCGGGCGGGCTTTGTAGATGGTGCAGCGCCGGGCCTTCACGTCGAGAAACCGACAGGCGCTGCCGAAGTACTCGTCCTTTTGGTGTCGGAGCACGATCTCGCCCGGCTCCTCCCCTTTGCGGGTGAATCGCCTCTTCGCCTCGCTGGAGGAGAGGCCGAAGTGCTTGGCCAGGCGCTCGATGTCGCGCTGGGTCACCGGGATGCGCGTGTAGGTGCAGCACCACGCCGGGCAGTTGAGACAGTTGTAGAAGCGGACGTTCGCGCTCATCCGTTGTTGCGCATGGTACCGCTTCCTGCAATGGGAACGGGGGGACGCCCCAATCGGGTGGGGCCCTCCCGGCCTACCCGGCGGAGAGCTAGGAGAACTCGAAGGAGTCACCGGTGGAGATGCTCCCCGGGTTGATGGTGGCGTGGTTCACGTCAACCGTCAGAGCCGAGACCGCCTGGATCTGCCAGGCGCTGCCGGAGACCTTCGACCACTGCAGCACGTCGCTCGTTTCCGGCAGTGGCTCGGTGCGCCCTTTCGCGCTGGCCAACCGTCAGGTAGTATGCTACGCGCGAACGCGGGGGAACTCCGGTGCGAGTCCGGGGCTGTGCCGCAACGGTGTGGGGCGCTCGCGCCCCAAGCCCGATGACCCGTCTCGCACGGTTGGGTTGGTCGTCGCCCGCGAGCACGGGAGGATGCCGACGAGCGGATTGCCCTGTTTCCGCGAGCGACGACCCTCCAACGAGCATTGGAGAAAACAGATGAAAAACACAAACAGGGCGTTCACGCTCATCGAACTTCTCGTCGTCATCGCGATCATCGCGATTCTCGCCGCCATCCTGTTCCCCGTCTTCGCGCGGGCGAAGGATGCAGCGAAGAAGACTCAATGCCTCACCCAGGTTCACCAGATTGGACTTGCTTGGACGCTGTACGGCACCGACTACGACGATGTCTGCATGCGCGTCGCAATTCCTCAAGCAGGTGAGACCATCTACTGGTGGGGAAGTTGGGACGGAGACCGGCTCGACGAGAGCCGCGGGCTTCTGTTCCCATACTTGCAAACGCGCGCCATCCAGGCGTGCCCGGTGTTCAAGAACGAGTTGCGCACGGCTCTCGGTCTCACCGGCTATGGCTACAACTACGCATACCTTTCACCGAGCAGGTTCGACCCGCCGGACTATCGCGAGGTGCAGATTCCCGTAAAGGTATCGCAGATCGCCGATCCGGCGATGACGGTGCTGTTTGCGGACAGCGCTCGCATCAACACGTGGCAGTACGAGGCGCCGCGCTTGGAGGGTAGCACCTACCTCGAGCCGCCGTCGTCCGAGTATCCGACCCTGCACGGGCGGCACAACGGCTTCGGCGTCGTCGTGTGGGCGGACTCGCATGCTCGCGTCTGGAGGCCGACTCTGCGACGCCAGCCATTCGGCTACGGAAACTATGACCCGAAACCGTGGATCGAAAACAACCTCGGCGAGCTCGACCTCGACGGGGACCTCACAACGGACGAACTGTTCGACCTAAACTAGGAAAAGCGGTGCGGTAAGCCGAGAACAGCAGTCGGGGCGATGACACCTCTTCGCCCCGACTCCGTACAGAGTTAACGCCTTGACCCGCTACTCTTCTTCCGGCAGGTGAAGCTCTGCTTCTCTTGCGTTCGAAGTCGAGTCGAGGATGTCCAGCAGTTTCTGCATTGTGGCTTCCTCCTCAACCTGCTCCTCGATGAACCATTGGATGAACTGGAACGTGGTGAAGTCCTTCTCCTTCATGCACGTTTCAGCCATCGTCTTGAATTGGCCGGTTACGGTCTGTTCGTTCTTCATCGCTGCGGTTACAGCCGCCTTCGCGTCCTTGTAGTTCGCCTTCGCCGCGCCGACGGCGGGGATGCTGAAGGGATGTCCAACCTCTATGAGGAAGTGGATGATCTTCATCGCGTGTCCCCGCTCTTCGTCGGACTGGCGGAAGAAGAATCCCGCCCACTTGTCAAGGCTCTGCTCGCCGAACCACACCGCGATGGCCAGGTACATGTTGCTCGCTTGCAATTCGTTGCCGACTTGGGCTTCCAGAAGTGTTCCGAGTTTCTTGCTGATCATGCCCCAACCTTACCTGATGCGCCTTTGGGCGGTCAACGGCATGGGGTGGGGTCGAGGCGTGCAGCCTCGACTCCACCCCGGCTCTCAACCGGCTGTGCGGTCCTTAGAAGCAGGGTGCGCCGTCGTTGCTCGTGCTGTTCGTCACGTTCTGCACGCCGCTGCCGTCCACCGCGGTCATGAGGAAGATCTGATCCACTCCTCCGGCTCGATTTGACTGGAACGCGATAACCTGGCCGTTGGGTGAGTAGCAAGGGGCGATGTCCTCGGCCGGGTCAGTGGTGAGGCGCTGACGGGCACCGCTCGAAACAAGGATGACCCAGACGTCGCGGTTGTCGCCGTCCTTGGACACGTATGCGAGGCGCGTGCCGTCTGGATGCCATGCGGGCATGGTGTCAGCGACGGCGTTGTTCGTAAGCTTCTGCTTGTTTCCGCCCTGCGCGCTCATGACGAACAGTTCGAGGTCGCCATCCTCCTCTGATGCGAAGGCGATGCGCTGCCCGTCCGGGCTGAAAGCAGGCTCGGCGTGCGCGGCGGTGCCCGTCGTCAATCGAGTGGGCGATCCACCGGCGGTCGGGATCACGTACACCTGGAACACGCCGTCCACATCCTGGGCAACAAAAGTAATTTGCTGGCCGCTGGGGTGGAACGACGGGTCCTTGGCGTCGCCGGGGAAGAACGTCAGCCGCACTTGGTTCGAGCCGTCAGCGTTCATCACGTAGATGTCCAGCGAGCCGGCGCGGTCCGATGTGAACGCTATTTTCGTACCATCGCGACTGAGAACGGGTTGGCCGTCGAATCCCGGTGCCGTCGTGAGTTGCTCGGGGCCGCCGCGGGTGACTGTGCTGATCCAGACGTCCGTGTTACCGGAGCGGTCGCTCTGGAACACGATCGGGCTCGTCGTGCCGCCACCGCCGCCACCGCCTCCGCCGGCTTCGCTGCTGCCGCCGCAGCCAACGAGGACGAGGGGCGCTGCCGCCAGCGCCAATGTAACAATTTGAATAAGATTACGCTTCATGACCGGTCTCCTTTCAGAGTTTGCATACTCTGTTGCGTTCGCCGCAATTTCGCGGCCAACGCACCCATAGTTTAGACAGCCGCGAGGGTGTTTTGGTTCGAGTTCAGGCAAAATCCGGCACTTTTCGCGTGCCGAATTAGGCTCAAACGCTCAAATCCTTCCCGGCGTCAGCCCATAATCTTACCGCGCCTGGCTGGCGTAGAACGTAACAGCGATGCCGACCTACGAATATGAGCACGACGACGAGCGGGGCGAAGGCTGCCCCGAGGTCATCGAAGTGGCGCACTCCATGGCGGACGACCCGCTCCGCACCTGCCCTTACTGCTTCTTCCCGGTTCATCGCATTGTGACGATGCCCCTGGACGCCACCGTCCAGAAGCCGACCAAGTTGACCGACCGCAAACTCGAGGCCACCGGCTTCACCAAGTATGTCAATCGAGGCGACGGCACCTATGAGAAGGCAGCCGGCCCCGAAGAGGCGCCCGAACGCCTGAACCGGGACGCCATCGACCAAAACCTCGACCGCCTCGAGAACTCCTAACCCCTCGTCACGACGAACGACGCGTAGGCTCTGTCCGTCTGGCCAAACATATCGGTCGTCTCCACCTCGATGAGGTGTGGCCCTGCGCCTATGTTCTCGGGCAAAGTCCCCTCCCAGAGGTGCGTGCTGTTCGCGGGCGCGGGCAGAGGGCGGTAGGGTGACGTCAGGCTGCGGTCGCGCTCATAGACGGTGGCATACCACGGGTCCGGACGATTCACCTTCTGCATCGTTGTCCAGCCACCGCGGCGATCCAGTCGGAAGCGGACGACCGACCGCTCGCTACCGGCGAACACGTTTACGGTGAACTCGCGCTCCTCGACCCTGGTGGGGTTTACGACCTCCGGCACGTTGATGCGCATCTGCCAAGTTTCGGGCCGCCCGGCGGGGAAGAAGCGAATGCTGTACCGGTTTCCGTCGAACCGAAAGAGAGACCAGCCGTTGGGCGCGCCGTCGCGCATCGTCGTGTGGGGTACGCCGCGCTCATCCGGCGCTCCCTGCCACCAACTGCCGCAGGCGGTAACGTTGATGACGTGGTGGTGCGGCACCGGCCCAGTAAAGCCGTCCTCCGACTTGAGGAACACGTGCTCCTGGGTGTGGGTATGCGCGGAGACGGAGAGAGTGTACGGGTGCCGCGACAGGATGCCGAGCAGCCGCCGCCGGTCCTCCTCGCGTACCGAGGTCAGCGGAATGTGCATCATCAGCACGACCAGCCGATTAGGTGAAACCGCCCGAAGGTCGTTCTCGATGAAGCGAAACTGTTCCTCCGAGAGGCCACCGACGTATTGCTTGCGCCCGCTGTCGAGCACCGTCCAGTAGACATCGTCCACAACGATGAAGTGCACCGGTCCGTGGTCGAACGAGTAGTACGCCGGGCCGAAGAAGCGCTCGAAGGTCTCGTCTGAGTGCTCATCGCTGTCCGCGTCGTAGTTGATGTCGTGGTTGCCGAGGACGTTGTACCACGGGATACCCACAGATGCCACCGCCTCGACATACGGTCCCAGCACGTTGAGGTCGTCGAAGACGAGGTCCCCCAGCGTAACGCCGAACGCCGCGCGAGTTCCGACGAGATGGTCGAGGACGTCCCGGCGAAGGTAGCCGACTTCGCGCACGTCTCGAGTCTGAGTGTCTCCGAGCATCAGCACCTCGAACCGGTTGCCTTCGGCGCGGCGATGGAGAGGGAAGTCAATGCTCTCGGGCAGCGGGCCCGTAGGCTCGACGCCGGGGAAGCGGCTTTGCCGGGAGCCGCCAGGCTTGTGGATGTAGAAGAACCGAGGCAGGTTGTTCCCGTCCGTCGGGGTCATCCAGCCCGTCGGCTTGATAACGAAGAAGATGGTGTCCTCGTCGTAGGGGAGGCGCCAGCGGCCGTCCCGATCCGTCGAGACGATCTGTGCCCCGTTAGAGACCCGGACGCCCGGGATGCCCCGCTCGCCCGGGTCGCGTGCGCCGTCGCGGTCTCGGTCCTCGAAGACGAATCCCGAAGCAAGCGCCACCTGATGGGTCGTCGTGGGCGCGCCGGCTCCCAAAAGCGCAAGGAGAAGCCCTACCATGCGCCGATTATGCTCGCTCGACTGCCCATCCAAAATGCGGGAATTGGCTCCCCGAAGCAGGGAACGCCTCGCGGGCGGCGAATGAGGGGAAAGAAGAAGGGGGTCGGAACTAAGCCCGACCCCTCATGTGCAGGCAGGCATCGAATGATTCGGCCCAATGGGCGAATCAAGCCGTTAGACGGGAGGTGCCGGGCGTTTGGTTCGCCGAGTTCGGACTTTTTTTGAGACCCCCTTCATTCTTGGAGGCAGCCGCCCCCTTTCGGCTGACTTATCCGGCGGCGACCGATGGCGGGGCACCTCGCTCGCCCTCATCCCGTAAACTGCAAGCCATGGCACGAATCTACACCCGCAGCGGAGACAAGGGCGACACCGGGCTGGTCGGCGGGGAGCGTCTCCCGAAAGATGACCCGCTCGTCCAAGCAATAGGCGACGTGGACGAGCTGAACGCCGTCATCGGCGTCGCCAGGGCAAGCGGCGCGGACGAGGAGCTGGATGCGGCTCTGGCTGCCATCCAGAACGAACTGTTTGACGTGGGTGCGGCGCTTGCGGGTGCGGAACCCCCCGATAGCTTCCCGCCTGTGGCAAGGCTGGAGCAGGCAATAGACCAGTTGGAGGGGCAGCTCCCCCCACTGAGGGAGTTCATCCTGCCGGCAGGCTCTCCTCAGGCAGCGCACCTTCACCATGCTCGTGCGGTGTGCCGCCGAGCGGAGCGGAGCGTCGTCGCGGCGTTCGCCGGGCGCGCGGTGGTCGGGGCGATTCTTGTATACTTGAATCGGCTCTCGGACCTGCTGTTCGTGCTTGCGCGAACCGCGAACGCGCGTTCAGCCGTCCAAGAAGTAGTTTGGAGGAAGTCTGAATGATTGCTACGCTCGCTCTCTCGATGGTCGTAACGTTCGCGCCGCAAGTGCCCGAAGCCGAGGCTCAGCAGCCCACGGCGAAGGAGGTCTTCCAGGAGATGCTCTCCCGCTACCACGCTGCGAAGAGCGTATCGGGCACAGTCGTCTTCGAACAGGCTGCCACGAGCGGCTCGGGTGAGAAGCGCGTTGTCATCACAACTCGGCTCGCCGTGTCGAAGCCAAAGAAGTTTTTCATCGAACAATCGCGCAACCCGCGGGACGACGTGATGCCGAACTCGTTCGCCGCTGTGTCCGACGGGAAGAAGTTAGGCTACACCGTTCCCAAGGGGCTTCTGCCCGGAGACCCGCCTAAGCTGTTTGAGGCGGTGCCTGACTACTCGGGCGTGAGCGAGGGGATGGACGCCTTCGCACCGCTGTTGCTCGACCGGTCGTTCCCGATCGCTGTCGCGTTTTACAACGAGTATGAGCTGCGCTTGCTGACGCAGGAACTCGGCTCCTTGACGCTGCTTGAGGATCGGACGGTGGGCGAGCAGGAGGCGTGGGTGATCAAGGGGCAATACATCCGCTTCCGAAGGACTGCGAACCGCCCCGAGGTCAAGATTCCGATCTACTTCTACGTGAGCAAGTCGTACGACCTGCTCGGAGTAGTGTACGAGGAGGGGCTGATGGACGGCGGCGTGCAGTACAACATCACGAGCCGCTGGACGGTCAACTTTCAGCGCGACGTCGAGATTCCAGAAGCCACCTTCACGGTTCGCTAAGCCTTGGGCGCCTTCTCGCCCGCCATCGCGAGCACTTCGTTCCAGTGCTTAGCTTCGACAGGTGTCATGCTGAAGCGGTTGCCCTTGCGCAGCACCATCATGCCGTCGAGGTTCGGATTGGCGCGCATCTCGGCGAGTTTCACCGGATTGCGAAACGCTGTCAGCGGCATCACGTCCACCATGTACCAAATCGGCTCCTCCATCTTCGCCTTCGGGTCGAAGTAGGGTGACTTGGGGTCGAATTGCGCCGGGTCGGGATACGGCTCCTTGGCGATTTCTCCGACGCCGAGCACCGCCGGCTCGTCCGCTCCACTTTGGTAGAGCAGCACCTTTTGCCCAGGCTTCATCTCCTGTCGAATCCAGTTGCGCACGGTGTAGTTTCGCACGTTCTTCCAGGGCACAGGCTTGCCCTTCTTCATGAGCGCGTCCATGTCGAACCGGTCCGCTTCTCGCTTGAACAGCCAGTATCGAGTTTCAGCCATTGCGTCGCTATGATACCGTCCTAAACGGCTCTCGACATGCCGCCGTCAACCAGAAGACTCACCCCGTTCACGAACGCCGCCTGCCTGCTGCACAGAAACGCAATGACGGCGCCAATCTCCTCGGGCTTGCCCAGCCGCCCGACGGGTATCGCCTCCGCGAGGCGCCGGAAGTACTCGGCAGCCGCTTCGCCGGTCTCTGCCTGATGCCGCTCGGCGAGTTCGTCCTGGCGGTCGGTCTTCGTGTGGCCGGGCAGGACCGCGTTCACGGTTATGCCTTGCTTGCCGTACTCGCGCGCCTGTAGTCGCGTCAGACCGCGCATACCAGAGCGCAACGTCGTCGAGATGGCGAGCATCTCGTTGGCCTCCATCGCGACGATGGACGTAACGTGAACGATGCGCCCCCAGCCCTGCTCCGCCATCGCCGGGACGGCGAGCCGCGTCATTCGAAACGCACAGAGCAGCGTCGTCTCGACGCCGGCTAACCACAACTGATCGTCCAACGCGCCGACCCTTCCGGGCGTCGGCCCACCGGTGTTGGTGACGAGGATGCTGGGCGGCTCCCAGCGCTGTGCAACTTCGCCGAACCAGCGCGCGATGTCGTTTGCGCTATTTACGTCGCACCGCGTCGCGTGCGCGTCAACGCCCAGCGCGCGAAGGTCGCCGAGGGCGGCTTCGAGGTTCTGTTCGGTTCTGCCGCAGATGGCGACGCGGCACCCTTCTGCGGCGAGCGCCTTCGCCGCCGCCTTGCCGATACCTTGGCTTGCCGCTGCGACCATCGCCACGCGCCCGGAAATGCCGAAGTCCATGCTGCGAATCTTGGCACAGGCTCCGCCCGGCAAACAGAGCGGCTCCCGCCGAGTCCGGACTCGGGGGAGCCGCGCCTCCGGAGGTGCGGGCTGCCGCGTCCCGCCACCGCAGGCCAGGGGTTCGCCTGCTGCGAGCAGCCCGCTGTCGGGTCAAAGGCGTCTGAATCTCCCATTCGCAATTCGCGTGCCACAGCCAGCGGTAGAATCACCGGGAACCCGCTTCTTCGGGGCGGCGTAGGGAAAGCATGACCGAGTCAAGAGTCGAGAACGTCATCATCATCGGGTCCGGCCCCGCCGGCTACACCGCCGCTCTTTATGCCGCCCGCGCGAATCTGGAGCCGCTGCTGTTTGCGGGTGCCGTGCCGGGTGGGCAGTTGATGATCACAACCGATGTCGAAAACTATCCAGGCTTCCCCGAGGGCATCCTCGGCCCCGACCTGATGCAGTTGTTCCGGAAGCAGGCGGAACGTTTCGGCACGCGCGTCCGCGATGAGGTCGTCACCGGCGTAGACCTCACCGAGCGCCCGTTCATCGTCCGCGTGGACGATCAAGAGTACCGCGCCGAGACGGTGATCATCGCTACGGGCGCTGACGCAAAGTGGCTCGGCCTTGAGGCGGAGAAGACGTTCGGTGGCTTCGGCGTCAGCGCCTGCGCGACGTGCGACGGATTCTTCTTCCGCGGCAAAGAGGTCATTGTCGTCGGCGGAGGGGACACGGCGATGGAGGAGGCGGTGTTCCTCACTCGGCACGCATCGAAGGTGTATGTTGTGCACCGCCGAGACGAGTTGCGAGCCTCGAAGATCATGCAAGAGCGCGCGTTCGAGAATCCAAAGATCGAGTTCATCTGGAACACCGTCGTCGAGGACATCCTCGGAGAACTCGAACCCAAGCGGCGAGTAACTGGCGTAAAGTTGAAGAACCTTGAAACCGGCGAGACTTCCGAACTTCCGGTTGACGGCGTGTTCATCGCTATCGGGCACAAGCCGAACACCGACCTCTTCAAGAGCGTGCTTGACCTGGACGAACTGGGCTATCTGGTTACCAAGCCGTTCAGCACAGCGACGAAGATACCCGGCGTGTTCGCCTGCGGCGATGTGGCCGACCGCGTTTACCGCCAAGCCGTTACCGCCGCGGGCACGGGCTGCATGGCGGCAATCGAGGCGGAGCGGTACCTCGAGGCGCTCCACAACAAGTGATTCCCCTGTGCGCGCTGCTGCTCGTCCAGGGTGCGGAGGCGTGCCAGCCCATTCCTGCGCGCTTCGAGGGTTATTCGCTTGCAGTCGTCTCCGACCCTGACCCCAGACAGCCGCCGAGGCAGGACCCGAAGTACCGCTGGGAGTACCCGTTCGTTGTGCGCGCCTCCTTGGGCATGGGCGGCGAAGAGGGGCTGCGCTTCGTCGTTCATGCGCAAACTGCGCGGACCTATCCCACCGCGCTTCTCGCTGCTCGGCAGTTTCTGCGCATGATCGAGTACGCCCACGCGCACCTCGGGTACGACAACCCGCTCGCCTATGGGCGGCGTGTGGACGTCTTCCTGAGCGAGGGCGGCAAGCCGGGAGGAGAGCAGGGCGTGTTCGAAGGCCCGGACGAGAGCGGTCGCCTGCGAAGCTTCAACTGCATCTACATCTACGATCTGGACTCCTTCCGTGAGCCGCTCGAGATGGCGCGCGAAGTGGCGCACGAATTCGGCCATGTCGTGATTCCCCCCGTTGGAGGGTTCGAAAAGCCGGAGCGGTGGGCGAACGGCGCGCTCGGCGAGCGAATCTTCTTATCCTACCTCAGTTCGAGCGAGATAGCGAATGAGGATCGCATGGGCGCTCCGGCGGAGACGCTCAAGGCATGGGTCGCAACCAACGTCTCGGCTCTCGCCGACGATGTGTTCCTCCGAGGTCCCGACCAGGACTTAGTGGCAGGCAAACCGGTTCCAATGGATTCGTACCTCGCCCTGATGCTGATGTTCTACGAGGCGCTTCCGGAAGCGTTCGGCCGCGCCACGAGGCTCGCAGGCGGCACGACCGCCAGGGACGCGCACAACGGAATCCTCAAGGCGGTAGACGAGCGAGCGCTTTGGAACGTCGCGGTTCCGGAGCGGCTGCGCAGTCAGGCGATCTATTTGCCTGCACCTGGAGAGTGGGCGGTCGAAGGAGGAAAGCCGCTCGCCCGCAAGGGGGCGTGGATGAAGGTTCAACCGCTTGCGTCGGTGGTAACGCTTACGAAGCGCGAGGAGTGAAGCTCGTCCCGCAGCCGCAACCTCGCTCAGCGTTCGGATTGTCGAAGCGAAATCCGCTGCCAATCAGTTCGCCGGTGTAGTCGAGCGTCGTTCCCGCAAGGAAGCGCGCCGACTTCGAGTCCACGACCACCTCAAGGCCGTCGAACTCCTGCGACAGGTCGAGGGTCGTTCGTTCCTCGTCCAGTCGGGCGACATACGAAAGCCCGGAGCATCCTCCGCCTCGCACACCCACACGCAGAAACGCAGTAGGACGCCCCTCCCTTGCTCGAAGCGCCTTCACCCTCTCGATCGCCCGGGGCGTCAGGACAATCGGGAACTCCGGCTGGCTGCCCGATTTGCTCACAAATACAGTATACCCGCGCCGAGCGGGTAGGCTGTGGCTGGATGCTTTCCGGCCCTCTTTTTGGCGAGAGGGCGTGCCGAGCAGGGTAACGTACACATCCGTCGAAAAGGAAGCGGAGATGGCTGGCGCAACTACGGGACGGATTCTCCTCGGCATGCTCCTCGGCGCGATCGTCGGTGTCGCGCTCATGTACCTTCAGCCCGTGCCGCTCCAACCGGGCGACGTGGTGGAGGTGGGCCTCGCGGGCGGAGAAACGGAGCGGCTCACGGTGGCATCCACTATTGTCGCCCCGGGCGAAGCGACGGCAGGGACGCGCAACGCAGAAGGCGAGGTTCAGGTCGCCGGCCTGCAAACCGCTGACGCGCTCGCCGCCGTGCAAGCGCAAGGCTTGCCTGCCACGGCACTGTCGCTGAAGGAACGCGGAAGCATGGCGTCGGTGGACGTGATGCCACCCATAACGCAAATCTTCTACGTAATCGGGCAAATGTTCATCAAGTTGCTCAAGATGCTCATCATCCCGCTCATCGTTGCGACGGTGCTCGTCGGTGTGGCAGGCTTGGGAGACCTGCGACGAATGGGTCGCCTGGGCAAGCAGACGCTGTTCGTGTATATCGCCACGATGCTCGTGGCGGCAACTATCGGGCTGATTCTCGTGGCGCTAATCGGCCCAGGCTCAGGGTTGAACTGGCCCATCGAGGACGGCGACCAGGCCACGCCGACGGTCAGCGAACTCATCCTGCGCGTTGTGCCCGACAATCCGATCGCGGCGATGGCGCAATTGGACGTCATCGGCATCCTGTTCTTTACCATCCTCGTCGGCATCGCGATCCTGAAACTGGGCAAGCACCGCGCTGCGCCCGTATTCAACTTCTTCGAGGCGCTCAACGACATCGTGTACGTGCTCGTCGGCTGGGTCATGTGGACGGCTCCCCTCGGCGTAGGCGCGCTCATCGCGTACTTCGTTGGCATCCAGGTGCCGGAGTACGTCGGGATGTTGCTGCAAAGCCTTGGCAAGTTTGCCTTGTGCGTCGTCCTGGGCCTGCTGGCGCACTTCATCTTCCTGACTTTGCTGACCGCGTTTGTGGGTAGGTACCGCCCAGGCCGCTTCGTCGCTGGAATGAGCCCCGCGATAGCGACGGCGTTCGCCACCGACAGTTCCAGCGCGACGATGCCCGTAACGATGACCTGCGTGAGGAGCGTGGGTGTCTCCAAGCGCATCGCCGGCTTTGTCGTGCCCGTCGGCGCAACCGCGAACATGGACGGCACCGCGCTCTATGAAGCCACAGCAGCGCTGTTCTTCGCGCAGGCGTACGGCATCAACCTCTCGTTCGGTCAGGAGATTCTGGTCGTCTTCACGGCGGTCGTCGCCGCCGTGGGGGCGGCAGGGATACCGAGCGCGGGCCTCATTACGATGGCGCTCGTGCTGACAGCTGTTGGGCTGCCACTCGAAGGAATCGCACTCCTCTTCGCAATCGACCGGCCGCTCGACATGATGCGAACGGTCGTCAACGTCTATGGAGACGGCGTAACCAGCCGCCTTGTTCAGACCTGGAACCCCGACATCAAACCGGAGGAGGACGACCTGGCAACCGCCTACGAAGAGGTCGAACCAACCGCCGCGCACGGTGACTAAAGCATGGGACTGCTCATCGCCGTCGCGGCAGCTTTCGTGATTGCCCTGGTCGCGCTTTACAACCGGCTGGCCAACATGCGCAACATCGTGCGCGCGGCATGGAGCGACGTGGACGTTCAACTGAAGCGCCGCGCGGAACTCATCCCGAACCTCGTCGAAACAGCCAAGGGTTACTCGGGCTTCGAGCAGCAGACGCTCGAATCGGTAACGCGCGCGCGCGCAGGGGTGAGCGCCAACGACATGAGCCCGCAAGAGCGAGCGAGCGCAGAAGCGGAGTTGGGCGCCCGTCTCCGGCGCATGCTTGCAGTGGTTGAGAACTACCCCGAACTAAAGGCGAGCGCGCAGTTCCTCCGCCTCCAGGAAGAGTTGAGCGCAACCGAGACGAACATCGCCAACGCAAGGCGGTACTATAACGCGGCCGTGAGAGACTATAACACCATGGTCGAATCGTTTCCAAGCGCCCTTGTTGCTGCTGTCTTCGCATATCGCAAGGCTGAGTTCTTCGAGCTGGATTCGCCGGACGACGCTGCCGCTCCAAGTGCGAAAATGAGTCAAGACTCGGAGGGGTCGGAATGAGGACGCTGCTCGTGGCGGCACTGCTCGTCGCCGCCGTAGGCGTGGCCGCACAGCCGTATGTCATTCAGCGCTTCGAGAGCAGCATCCGCATTCACGCCGACTCTCGCCTGTCGGTGCAGGAGCGCATCGCCGTTCGTTTCAACGAGCCGAGGCGCGGCATCATCCGCAGCGTTCCGGTTGACTACGACACCGGCAGAGGTTATCGGCGGCGCGTAGACGTGAGCGCGGTCTCCGTGGAGGACGGCGAGGGCAACGACCCGGGCCTGAAGGTTTGGAAAGAGGGCGCGGACCTGATGATTCGCATCGGCGACCCGGACGTGACGCTCCCGGCCGGGACGGAGAGAACGTACGTCATCTCCTACATGGTAACCGGCGCGTTCAACTGGTTCGAGCCGGAAGACGGATGGACCGAGGGCAGGGCGGAACTGTATTGGAACGTCACAGGTGATGGGTGGGACACCACGATCGAGGTCGCTTCCTGCCGCATCCAGTTTCCCGCAGTTGACGCCGATGGAGACGTGAGGGTTCGCGTCTTCGCCGGCCCTTACGGCTCCCGCGCACAGAACGAACTGGCTGCCTTCGCCGAAGGCGCGCGAGACGACGTTACGCACACGACCATCTCTTTGCGAGCAGACTCCGCCGACGCCCTGCGGCACGCGCCGCTGCACCCGGGCAGCGGCATGACGATCGTGCTCGGCTTTCCGGCGGACCACATCGAGCGTCCGCCGCTGATTACTCAGGTGCGGCTGTTCCTGTTACCGAACTTGGGCTTGCTCATGCCGCTCTTGGTCGGCGCGATGTTCTTCTTCGCTTGGTCGCTGCGCGGCAAGGACCCTCCTCACGGGCCGGTTGCGGTTCAGTACGACCCGCCCGATAGCTTGACGGGCCCGGAGGCGGGCGCGATGCTCGACGAGCGGGTGGACTCGCGAGACATCGCCGCCGGTATCGTCAGCCTCGCAACCAAAGGGTACATCAAAATCGAACGCAAGAAGAAGCCCGCGCTGTTCTTCGAATCGGTCGAGACGTTCTTGCACAACAACGACAAGCCGATCGAGAACCTAACCAACTTCGAGGTCTCGCTGCTCTCCAAACTTCGCTCCTGCGGGAACATCGTCCGCGAGGACGAACTCCGCAAAGATGTCGCGCCGCATATCTCCGACTTGCAGCAAAGCCTTTACGATACGCTCGTAGACCGCGGATACTATTTGAAGAACCCAAGCGGCGTCCGCAACGCCTGGCTCGTCGTCGGCCTCATCGTTGTGGGCGTCGTTTCGTTCCTCGTTCTCGGGTTCACCGACTCGTTCTTGCCCTCGATTTTCGGCGGCGCAGTTTCGGCAATCCTCGTTGTTGTGTTCGCGCGGTTGATGCCGGCTCGCACGCAGCGCGGAGCCAAGGTCCTGCGCGACCTGAAGGGGTTCGAAGAGTTCATCCTTCGAGCAAACGGCAAGGAGATGGACTGGATGTCGAAGAAGCACCCGGACATGGCGCTCTTCGAGGCGTACCTGCCGCACGCCGTCGCCTTCGGCGCAACGAAGGTGTGGGTCGAGGCGTTCCAGAGCGTCCTGCAACAGCCGCCTTCGTGGTACGTCGGCACCTGGGACTCCGGGTTTGGGTTCCACTCCTTCGGAACGGACCTCGAGCGCACCGTCGGCTCGCTCGGCAGCGCCGCCTCGACGCCGCCGCGATCATCCGGAGCTAGTGGCGGCGGGTCAGGCTTCTCCGGAGGGGGCGGATTCTCTGGCGGAGGGTTTGGCGGTGGCGGCGGCAGCAGCTGGTAGCCCCATCCGCTTCGCCAACGCCTCGTGAGCGGCTTGGATGCGCTCCTCGCGGAGCGATTGCAGCCACGCGCGGGTTCGCACGGAGCCGCCTGACCGCTCGCTCTCGTACCGCTCGGCGAAGCGGCCGCTTTGGATCTCTTGCAACAACTCCCGCAGCTTGGCTTTGGTCGGCGGACCTACAAGCGCCTCGCCCGCCTCCATGGCGCCGAACTTCGCGGTGTCGCTGATTCGCTCCACCATGCCCGCGACGCCGTGCTGTATCATCATCTCGGCGATGAGTCGAACCTCGAACAGGCACTCGAACCACGCCGCCTCGGGCGAATAGCCCGCCTCGACCAGCGTGTCGAACGAGGCGAGCACAAGCGCGGGCATTCCGCCGCATAAAACCGCTTGCTCGCCGAAGAGGTCCGTCTCCGTCTCCTCGCGAAAGGAGGACTCCAGAACCACAGCGCGACCGCATCCGAGCGCCACGGCGTAGGCGTTCGCCAAGTCGGGGTCGCCAGGCTCTGCGGCGATGAGTGCGGCGGCGCCCCGCCCCTCCACGTACAGCCGACGCAGTTCGGGGCCGATTGCTTTCGGTGCGACGAGCAGGCGCTGCAGGTCTTCTCGTGGAGCGACACCGCTGAAGGTGATGCTGTAGCCGTGCGCGAAGACGACCGCCGCGCTTCGCTTGGCTGCCGGGTTCACGACGTCTCGCACGACCTCTTCGTGGGCGGAGTCGGGCGTGAGCAGCGCAATGACATCCGCCTCCGCCACCGCCTCCGCGATAGGTTGGGTGGCCACACCGTCCTCGCGCGCCTTGGCGACGCCCGCGCTGCCCGCGCGCAGTCCGACGACGACATCCACGCCGCTGTCTCGGAGGTTCAGCGCTTGTGCGCGCCCCTGCGACCCGTAGCCGACGATACACACGCGTCTGTCACGCAACGGCTGAAGCAACAACTCCTCGACGTCAGGTGATTGCCTCAACGGCGCTTAACCTCCCGCCACCAGGATCGTTTGCGCAGGCTCGGCGAGCGACTTGCCGAAGCAATCCGTCCTTGCGCGGCTGGGCTTTGCCGATGTGCTGAAGGTGTACGTCTGGTTCATTTGGTCCATTGTAACGGTGAAGCGCTTTTCGCCCTCGGGCGTCTCGAGCACCACGTCGAACTTGAGCCGATAGGCCGATGAAACCCCGGTCTGAACCAGCCGGACGGTGGTCATCCACTCGCCGCCCGACATCGCAGTCTCCGCGCGCCCAAAAGAGAGCGCGGGGCGCTGCTTCGACCACAGCCACTGGGAGAAGAACCACCGCAGGTCGCGTCCAGCCGCTTCCTGAAGCGCGGAGACGACATCGCTCCAATCGGACGCCTTGCCCGTCCTCCGCTCGACCAGGAGGCGCAATCCCTTGATGACGGCTTCCTCGCCGACTTCCTGGGCGAGCATGTTCAGCACGTAGGCTCCCCGCATGTAGCCGACGATGCCGTGCTGACCATGCGGCTCAACCAACTCGCCGAGCGCGACGTCAACACCTCTGGAGTTCCACCCCTGCTCGAGCGTCCGGTCGCCGTTCTTCTTGAACAGGATGCTGTCCACGTACTGCGTTACGCTTTCGTTCCACATGCTGCGGATGTACGTGTTTGGAACCAGACCTCCGAACCAGGTGTGCCCAACCTCGTGCGAGGTTGCCCAAGACGTGATGGGCGGCGAGAGCACCGTGAAACTGTAACACTCCAAGCCATAAAAGTCCGGCGTGTCCACAATGTCGTAGTGGTTGTACGGATACTCCCCGAACAGGTCTTCGAACAACGCGATGGAGTCCGCCGCGGAGCGCACGTCCCTCGTCGCTCGCTCGCGGTTGACATTGCCGATGTGCCAAGCCCTGATGACGCGGCCGCGATCCTGCATCTCGGCAGCCAAGAGATATGGCCCTCCAACGATGTGGTGATACGATACGGCCACATCGTTCCGATAGGCGACGGTCTTTCGCTCGCCGTCGCGTCGTTCGCTTACAAGGTCGCCGTTCGCCATCAGCAGCCAGTCGACCGGGCCTGTCAGCGTGATGCGGCTTTTGAACGGCTGACGCCCAACATGCGGCCACCAGTACGACAGGAAGAGCGCGTGCTCCTTCCGTATGCCGTCTTGTCGCGTTATCTGGATGTCGGTTTCGTACCTGAGGCGGAGGTCGCCCCCTTCACCTGCATTCGTCAGATACAGGATGCTGCCGGCTTGCACCAGCGCGGGCGCATCACTTAGGCGCACCTGCTCCGGTTCCTCGTTGGAGAATACGTTCAGCGCTTGCCCTCGGTACTCGGCTTCCGCAATGACGTAGGAGTCGTTGATGCGCATCAAGACGGTCTCCGGGCCTTCGCCGTCGCGCCGTATCGAGACGGTGATGTCAAACGCAGCCTTCGGCTCCTCGGGGCGGAGGTCCACCGAGCAGCGCATCTCGGTGATGCTGTAGTTGATGGGAAGGTCTTCCGGAATCTCGGAGCCGAGCCTCGGGCCGTCGCCGGTCGAGATGACGGGTACGACGACGTCGTGCTGATGCTCGTGCCGTTGCCACCGGTGAAAGACGAGCCACGTTCTCCCGAATCGCTCGTATCCGGGTGGGGCAGGGAAGCCATGCACGCTGATGGTTCGGAGCGACGCCTCCGCGCCGACCATGTGGCGCAGCGGCTGCATCGCCTCGGCGGTGGAGAACAGCGCGCGGAGCTCGGCAAACGAGCCGCTCTGAACTGCAGCCTTCGCCTGGTTGACGATGTCGAGCGCGGGGGCGCCTTGTAGCCCGGCCGTAAGAACGAGGGCGAACAACGCTTGCATAGCGGCAAGTATATTCGAGCGCGCCGGAAACAGATAGAATCTGCCTGATGTTCGGCAAGCGAGTGCGAATCTTTCGGCTTTCTGGCTTCGACGTGTACGTCGACTTCAGTTGGGTGTTCCTCGTCGTTCTCGTTACCTGGAGCCTTGCGACCGGCGTATTCCCCAACGAACTGACGGGACAGACGAGCACGGCTTATTGGCTGATGGGTGCGGGCGGCGCGCTTGGGCTGTTTCTTTCCATCGTGCTGCATGAGTTCGCCCACTCCGTCGTCGCGCGGGCGAACGGCATCCGGATGCGTGGCATCACGCTGTTCATCTTCGGGGGCGTCGCAGAGATGCTCGATGAGCCGCCCAGCCCCCAGGCGGAGTTCAAGATGGCGATCGCAGGCCCAATAGCCAGCGTATTGATAGGCGGGGCTTGCTTCGGGCTCGCCGCACTCGCGCAGTCCGCCGAATTGACCCAAGTAGGCGTCACCCTGCGCTACTTGGCGGACATCAACGTGCTGCTCGCGGTGTTCAACATGGTCCCCGCCTTCCCCTTAGACGGCGGCCGGGTGCTCCGCTCCATCCTTTGGAACGCGAAGGGTAGTTTGCGCCAGGCAACGCGCATCTCGTCCGCGATCGGCTCGGGGTTCGGCCTGCTGCTCATCGCGCTCGGCGTGGCGAGTATCCTGATGGGGTACTTTGTCATGGGCCTCTGGTGGATACTGCTTGGCTCCTTCGTGCGCACGGCCGCTACTCACTCCTATGAGCAGATCCTGCTGCGACAGTATCTTCAGGGCGAGCCCGTTGATCGCTTCATGAATCGCAGCGTCATTTCGGTGCCCCCGGACCTCCCCCTGGATCGCTTTGTCGAGGATTTCGTGTACCGATACCACTACAAGATGTTTCCCGTCGTCCACGACGAGTCGGTCCTGGGCTGTGCGACCAGCTCGAGCCTCACCGAGGTGCCGCGCGAGCGTTGGCACACGCTCACCGTTCGCGACGCTATGGAGCCGTGCAACGAGGCGACCAGCATCCACCCGAACACCGACACGCTTGAAGCATTGGCGAAGATGATGCACTCCGGAAGGAGCCGACTCCTCGTGGTCGAAAACGGGCGCCTCGTCGGTCTTCTCTCCCTTCGTGATGTAATTGACTTCTTCAACCTGAAGGTCCAGCTGGACGAGCCCGAGCGACGGGCCGGTTGAGGTATACTCCGAACGCACGCCGATGGAGCGGCGGCGACACACGTAGACGGAGATGCCTGAGGAAGAAACCATCAACGTTCAAGTCGTCCCGGTCGCGGACGAGATGCGCAAGTCCTACGTCAACTACGCGATGTCCGTTATCGTGGCGCGCGCACTGCCCGACGTTCGCGATGGGCTGAAGCCGGTTCAGCGACGCATCCTCTATGCGATGCTCCAGGGCGGCTACACACCGGACCGCCCGAGGACCAAGTCCGCAAAGATCGCCGGCGACACACAAGGCGATTACCACCCGCACGGTCAAGAGGTCATCTATCCCACGCTCGTGCGCATGGCGCAGGAATTCTCGCTTCGCTATCCGTTGATTGACCCGCAAGGCAACTTTGGCAGCATCTACGGCGACCCGCCCGCGGCAATGCGCTACACCGAGGCGCGCCTCTCGCCCATCGCGATGGAGATGCTCGAAGACATCGAGCGCGAGACTGTGGACTGGACGCCGACCTATCTCCAGACGAAGAACGAGCCTGTCTTTCTTCCGGCGAAGTTCCCCAACCTCTTGTGCAACGGTGCAACGGGCATCGCGGTCGGCATGGCGACCAATATGCCACCTCATAACCTAAACGAGGTTGTTGCCGCCATCTTGATGCGAATCGATAACCCAAAGTGCACGATCGAGGAGTTGATGACCGTGCTGCAGGGGCCGGACTTCCCAACCTACGGCATGATTATGGGCGTGCAGGGCATCCGCGAGATGTATACAACCGGTCGTGGCAGAATGACCTGCCAGGCGAAGGCCGCCATCGAAGAAGCGGAGGGCGGCAAGAGTAAGATTGTTATCACTGAAGTGCCGTACCAGGTCAACGTGCAGACGCTCATCGAACAGATTGCCGACTTGGTAAAGAAGAAGAAACAGGACGCGATTGCCGCCATCGAGGACTTTACCGACAGAAGCGGCATGCGCATCGAAGTCACCATCAAGCGCGACGGAAACCCGCAGAAGGTCCTCAACTACCTACGGAAGCACACCATGTTGCGCACCACCTTTGGCGCAATCCTTCTGTCGCTCGTAGAGGGCGTGCCGCGCGTTGCGCCGCTGACGACGCTCCTCGACGAGTACATCAAGCACCGCAGGCTGGTCATCGAGCGCCGCACCCGCTTCGAGTTGAACCGTGCACTGGAAGAGGCGCACATCAGCGAAGGGTATCAAATCGCCCGAGCCAACCTCGACGAGGTCATCCAGGTCATCCGCCAAGCCGAAGACCCCGACAAGGCGCGGCGCGAACTCGTGCGCCGCTTCGGCATGACGATGTACCAAGCCAACGTCATCCTGAACATGCAGCTCCGCAGGTTGACCCGGCTGGAGCAGCAGAAGCTGGAGGAGGAGTACAAGCGCATCCTGCGAAAGGTTGCCGACTTGATGGACATCCTGACCAGCCCCGAGCGCATTACGCAGATCTTGCGAGATGAACTCGAAACGCTCAGGAAGAAGCACGGCGACGAGCGCCGAACGAAGATCATCCCACACGAGCCGGGTGAGATCAGCGACGAGGACCTCATCCCCGACGAAGAGGCGATCGTTACCATCAGCCGAGACGGCTACATCAAGCGTGTCAGCCTCGACGCATACCGCAGCCAGCGTCGAGGAGGGAAGGGCGTCGTCGGCACAAGCCTGAAGGAGGCGGACGAGATTCAGCACCTCTTCCAGGTGACCACGCACCAGACGATCCTCCTGTTCACCGACCGCGGGCGCGTCTTCCGGGTGAAGGCGTACGAGATTCCCGAGTCCGGGCGTTATGCCAAAGGCTCGCCCGTCATCAACTACATCGCCATCGACAGCGGCGAACACGTTACAGCCGCGACAACCGTACGCGACATGGGCGGCGACGGCTTCTTCATCATGGTGACGCAAAAGGGCGAAGTGAAGCGCACATCAGTTGCCAACTTCCAGAACATCCGCAGCAACGGGATTCGGGCTTTTGACATCGAGCAAGGCGACAGCCTCCGTTGGGTGTTCCGCAGCAAGGGAGACCAGGACGTCATCATCGTCACCCGCGACGGCATGAGCATCCGATTCAACGAGCAAGAACTGACCAGCCGCAGCCGAGCGGCAGGGGGCGTGCGAGGCATCCGCCTCAAGAAGGGCGATGCGGTCGTTTCCGCTATGCTCGTGGACGACGAAGGGCTGGACGTTCTGGCCGTGGGGGAACTCGGCCTCGGCAAGCGCACCACGATTGACGACTACCGCCGGCAGAAGCGCGGCGGCATGGGCATCAAGACCATGAACGTTACGAAAAAGACGGGCAAGGTGGTCGGCGCGCTCATCGTCATGGACGAGGACCGGCTCGCCGTCATGACTACAAAGGGCAAGACCATCCGGCTGCGCGTCAATGAGATTCGACGAGTAGGAAGAATTGCACAGGGCGTGAAACTGATTGACCTCGCCCCAGATGACCGCATCGCCAGTCTCGCTCGACTCATAACGGAAACCGACACGGGCCAAGACTGACCCGTGTGGGTTTCACGCCGCGCGGGAAATGGCTTTACCGATTCCAGTCGGGGTAGATGTCCTTCCTGCTGGAGAACCAAGGGCGCTTCAGCGTTCCGTAGATGAGCACCTTGGCGTGTCCATCCGCGAAAAGGCCGATCGCCTTGCTGATGTGAAGCCAGTGGAAGTGGGTGCGAAGGCTCTCCCTCTCTGGCGGACTCCAGAACCAATCCTCAACTTGCAAGAAGTTGCACACCGGCACCCAGGCATGGTGCTCCCAGGCGAGGAGCGTCTCCGCTGGTTCCTGCACCTCGGTGTGTTTTGCCCCAGTGCAATGCCAGACGCCCGACACGAAGCCGCAGTCCTTGACGCTCGGGCCCCATTCGTTGAAGCGTGCTCCGGGGTTCCGGTTGTAGTACGGCGATGAGTAGCGCCCGTTGAAGAAGTTCAGCGCGTAGCTCATCTGCCAGTGTTGCGGCTTGGATGGGCAGCGCTTCACCCCTTCGTTCTGAATGTACGGGTCAATCTTGCCCGGCCTCGGCTGATTTCGGGCGGGCTGATTCACCCGACCCCAGAACGCGCCGTAGATCCCGGCGTTGTTGTTGTCGTAGCCGATCCACATCTCCTGCGGGGCGTACCCCGGAAGGGGGGTGTACGTGGCGGCGGCGAACCAGGTGTCGTCGTGGTCGGCGAGGTACATCATCATAGCCATCCCCATCTGCTTCTGGTTGCTCAAACACATGGTCTGCTTGGCCGCCTCTTTGGCGCGCATGAATACCGGAAACAGAATGGCAGACATGATTGCGATGATCGCCACTACGACCAGCAACTCGATCAAAGTAAAGGCCTTCTTCTGCACAGCATTTTCCTCCTCGGCGCCGAGGCGCCAGCCTTCAGTTTACAGCACTTGCGTCGAAAGTGGGGGACTTTTTTGTGAATCGCCCCCTAATCCGCCGCCTGTCCTACAGACGGCAGGAGGCCCGCAACCGCCGCTCGAACCTCGGCGGTCGGGATCTCTGCCACCCCACTTTCTGAGGAGAGTGCCACGAGATTCGGGTTCGGAGGTGCCCACAGCCGCACCACCTCCCGGCGATAGAGGCCCACCGTCGGCCGGTCAAAGGCCGCGGCAAAGTGCAGGATTCCGTTGTCTACCGTAACAATAAGGTCCGCCTTCGAGACCGCGCCGACCACTTCCGGAAGCGTCAGCCGCCCGCGCAAGTCCTGCACCAGCCCCTCGCTCACGAGGCGCTCCTCAGATCCCGCGCTGTGATAGAACCGCTCCTGTCGCTTCGGCGGCGCCCCCAGCAGGCCGCACGGCTGGGGCAGATCCCGAAGCAACTCCGCCCAACGCTCCACGGGCCAGGTCTTCTCGGGAAGTGTGGCGCCGGTCGAGATAAGGACGGGCGGCGTCGAAACGGGTGGCTCCGCAGCGGGAAGAAGGTACTTGGGAACGCCGCCCGGCCACTCCGCGTCGGGAAGCGGCGGAACGTAAGCCAGGCGCAGGAACACCTCCGCGATGAATCCGGTCTCGAGGAAAGAGTAGCGCTCGGCGAGGTCGTTCGACGCCCAATTCCGATCCCTCCACAGGTCTCCACGCTCGTCGTCGGGGTAGTCCCAGGAGCCTCGACCATCGGGCGCGATGCACGGACCGCACACGAAACCGTCTTCGCCGAGCACAGCCGCCAGGACGCGATGAAGTTCGCTCGCCTCGAGGTTCATCACGAGGTGATAGGCTCCGATCTGCTCCATCCTTCGCCGTGCCGCCTCGAGGACAGTCGCCGGCGAGGCACCGAGGGCGTCACACCTCCAGTCGAACAGTCCGCTGGACCCCGCCGACGCCGCCTCGAGCTCGGCGGTTCGCGTTCCGCCGTAGTAGTCGAGGGTGCATTCGGGGTGAAGCCGCTTCATCGCTCGCGCAAGCGGCGTGGCGATTGCAAAGTTCCCAAGCGCATCGTTCGCGACGAGCGCGATGCGCGGCGCGGGGGGCGACGGCTGGCCGCGGTACCTCTCCATCGGCTTCATTCTATCTCCGATGCTACTCCCGGCGAATTGTAAGGCGAATGCTGACGTCCGCGGGCGTCACCGCCCCCTCGGGGCCGGGGATCTCCATCTTGCCGCCGATGCGCACCTCGCCACGGTGGAGGGTGCCGGTCTTCGCGTCCAGGTAGTAGGTTGCTTCGGTTCTGATCGAGTCGATGCTGCCGCGAACCAACTGGTCAACCCGATGCACTTTCCGCCCGTCCATCTGCTCCGCGCCGCGATACGTGAAGGTCTCCGTTACGCTCACTTTGCCGAGCAGCGGCCAACTGCGCTCGCCGGACAGCGACCAGGTCGCTCCCGGTGCGACGCGCTTCTCGGGCAGGGGGACATAGCCAATGGTTTGGATCGCGCTGACGAGCGCGTCGGTCGGCGTGAGCACGCGCCCGCGCACGTCCACATCGATGACTGCGGGCTCTTCGGTCAGAAGGCCTGACTGGCCCTCTTGCCCCTCTTGCTGCACGGTGATAGGGCTGGGGTCGAGCCGGATCGCGTAGACATCGCCATCCACTTCCTGTACACGGGCGGTAACTCGCATCCGGATCTGTTGCGTCACCGGCTCACCACCCGCGATACGGATCTGAGCCTGCCCCTCAAACACTCGCGTCTCCTCGAAACCCTGTTGGAGGCGAAGCCGCAGCAACTCACCCTTCGGCGCATCTGCGTTCGGTTCGTCCATCGTGGGCGGCTCCAGGCGCACGATCGGCGTGGAGGAGCCTGCCGCCTCCGTGGCCCTCCCCTGCGGCTGCGACGGTGGTTCGCTGGAGGTCTGGGCACTCCGCTTCCCGTTACACGAGGTGGCGCTGAGACCGAGCAAGGCGGTCAGGGCGACAAGGAAGCAGGCGTTCCGCGCAAGAATCCGGTAATTTTCTGGGTTAGAGGTCATCAGATCGGGTATACTCTGCGTCTAACTCCGCGCGCAAGTTGTTGCGCTCGAGACCCTAAACGGAGGAACTTACAATGAAAGGAAAGAGAACGGCGCTTATTTTTGCTGGCGCCGCCGCGGCCGTCGCCGCCGTTGCCATGTTTGGTGGCGGTGCGCCCTGGTCAGACAACTTCGAATCCTATCCGCTTGGCCCCATCGCAGGCCAGGGAGGATGGGAAGAGTGGACCGGCTCGCAGAACGTATCGGGACAAGTGACGAACGCCCAAGCGCACGGCGGCACGAAGTCGCTGCTGATCGAGGGCGGCGTGTCGGGAGGTCCGGCCGGGGATGACACAGTTCAACGCTTCAGTGGACTCACGACCGGTCGCTACCTTATGAAGGCGTGGTGCTTCGTACCCAGCAACGCAACCGGCGGCGGCTGGTTCATCATGCTCAACCAGTACCCGAGCCCGTTGAACTGGTCACACCAAGTCACCTTCAACGCCACCACGAATATGGTAGTTGCCGACTTTGACCAAGGCGAGACAAACCTGATCGAGGGGCAGTGGGTCCCGTACAAGGTTGACATCAACCTCACCGACGACAAGCAGGACACCTACTACAACGGCGTCCCGTTCGTCATCGGCCAGAGCTGGAAGGACGGCGTGAGCGGAATGGGCATCTCCAACATCGCTGCGCTCGACCTCTACGGGGGAGAGTTCAACAGCGACCCTCCGGGTACCAGCGGCATGTACTGGGATGACATGACCCTCGCGGTCGTGCCTACCATCGCTTCGGTGAGTTTCCGGTCACCGGGTGGCGGCAACGCCGGCGGTACCATCGCCGACCTCGCCAACCTGGACGACTCCGTGTACCGAACGTTCTCAGACGGCACATCTGCCATCCAGGAGGCGAACCTGACGGCTATGGTCCTGGGCATGAACACCAGCGTCGGTAACCCCAGCCGCCTCTGCGCAACGATCAAAGCCAAGATCAACCAGAGCGTCGGCGGCTTCTTGACCATCTCGTTCAGAAACTGGAACACCGGCGACTTCGACGTCGTCAGCCCGACCTTCCAAACCACGACCGACTTCAAGTTCTTCTCGATTGAAAACGTCCCCGCGGCCAACTACGTGCGCGCGGGCGACGGTCGCATCGAGATGCTCGTGAAGTCCATTGTCAACCTGCCAATCAACGAGGCGACCTTCTTCACGGAGTTCGATCTCGCCCAGGTCGGCGTTTCCTAACCAGGTCCTGAGACGCCAAGTACGGACGGCGAGCGCCCCGCGCTCGCCGTCCTTCGCTGAGGGTAGAATCCACTCCCGAACGAAGCGCAAGACCCCCGGCTACAAAACGCGTCCGCCGAACGTCCTTATGGCTGAGTCGCCCCAACCGACGTGAAACTCAAGACCATCCGCATCTACGGCTTCAAGTCGTTCGCCGACCGCGTTGAACTCGACGTGGACGGTGACCTCGTCGCCGTCGTAGGCTCCAACGGTTGTGGCAAGAGCAACATCGTCGACGCCATCGTTTGGGCGCTCGGCGAGCTGAACCCCCGCAGCGTCCGCGCCGCGCAGTCCACCGACGTCATCTTCGCAGGCTCAGCCAAGCGAAAGCCGCTCGGCTACGCCGAAGTGTCCCTCGTCTTCGACAACGAGGACGGCGCCCTCCCTATGCCCACCAGCGAAGTCGTCGTCACAAGACGCCTCACACGAGACGGGCAAAGCGACTATTTCATCAACCGACATCCAGTGCGACTCAAAGACATCCACGAACTCTTCGCCGATTCCGGCCTCGGCCGCACGGGGTACGCCGTCGTTACCCAAAGCGACATCGACGCCGCCCTGAGCGCAAGCCCGCTCGAGCGCCGAATCTGGATTGACGAGGCCGCGGGAGTTCAAAAGTACCGTGTCCGCAAGGTGGATGCCCTCAAACGACTTGACAGCGCCGTGCGCCACCTCGAGCGAGTCAATGACGTTATAGCAGAGATCGAGCGACAGCGCGAGCCTCTGCGCGAGCAAGCCGAGAAGGCGCGCCGGTACAAGGAACTGCTCGGCAGCCTCCGTGAAGTCGAATCCGCTGTCCTGATCAAGGAAGCAAGCGACCTCGCCCAGCGTATCCGCGACCTCGAAGAGAACATGCGCTCGCGCCGAGCGCAGGCGGAGCAAATGCGCCAAGAAGCCCAACAGGCGGACGCCGCCTCGGAAGACCTCTCCAAACAGGCGGATGAACTCGAGGTCAGGCTCGAGTCCCTGCGCGCACGCGTCCAGGACGCGCTATCCGCGTCCGAGAGGGCGCAAAGCCGCAAGGCGCTTCTTGAGCAACGCCTCTCCAGCCTGAGCGAAATCGAACAAGACGCCGACCGCATGAAGCGCGAACACGAGGCGCGAGTTGAGCGCCTCAACGAGGCGCTCAACCAGGCGAGACGCGACGCAGAAAGGGAGGAGTCCGCCGTACGGGTCCTCGCCGAGGCGATCTCTCAACTGGAAGCCTCTGCCACAGCTCTGCTCGCGCGACTGGAGTCGGCGGAGACGGAACTCGCCGCCGCGCGAGAGCAGGAAGTACACCGAGTCCGCCTCATAGCCGCGCGTGAAGAGGCGGGACGACGCCTCCAATCCCTCGGCGCCGAGCAGCAGAGGCTCGCCCAGGCGTTGCGCTCCGCCGAAGCAGCCCTTCACGAGGCCAACCACGAGGCTGAACAAGCCCAGCAAGCCGAGGCAGCCCTCGAGCAACAGGCATCCAACGTGACGCAACGCCTTCGCGAACTCCACCAGAACCTCGAAGAACTCGAGAAAGGGCGCAGAACCCTCCTCGCCGAGCAAGCATCGCTCGAGGCAAGGGAGAGAGCCGTCGCGACCGCTCTCGAGAACAACGAAACGCTCCCCGTCGGTGCGCGCGCCGTACTCGCCGCCGCCGAAAACGGACAGATAACCGGGTCGTTTATCGCCTTCGGCAGGGCCATCCAAGTGCCGGCGCAGTTTTCCGCCGCCATCGAGGCAGCCCTCGGCACATCGGTAGGCGACCTCATCACGCCGTCCGCGGCGGAAGCGGACGCTGCAATTCGCTGGCTGAAGCAGGAGCGGGCGGGAAGGGCGACCTTCCTTCCGCTCGACCTCGTCTGGCCCCGCGCAGGCCGTCCGTTCGTTCCGAACCGACCGGGAGTGCTTGGGGTCGCCGCCGACCGCGTACAGTCCGCGCCGGAGCATCGAGCCGTTGTTGAAGCGCTCCTCGGCGGAGTCATCCTCACCGAGACCCTGGAAGTCGCCATCGAACTCGCGAAGCAACTGCGCGGCTTTCGCAAAATCGTCTCGCTCGACGGCGAAGTGGTGTTCCCGAACGGCGCAGTTACCGGCGGGGCGCACCGAACAGACCGCTCAGGCCCCATAAGACTCGCCGCCGACCTGGAGGATCTGCGCGCTCGCGCAGCCGGGGTGCAGCGCGATCTCGAGGAGTCGCAGCAAGCGATCGCGCACCGCAACCGGGAGCGCGAAAGCCTCGACGCATCTGCCGAGGAAAGCGCCAGCCGCCTCACCGCCGCGCGGAATCGCCGGGTCGAGGCGGACAAAGCCCGCGCGCTCGCCGAGGAGCGCCTCACCACCGCGCAGGACGCCCTCTCCCGGCTTCTGGCGACGCGCGACGAACTACGCCGCCAGGCAGAAGAGCCGCTCGACCCCATCCCCGCAAGCGGGGAGGGCCGTGGTGGGGTTACCCACGATGTCGCCGCCCTCGAAGCAGAGCGAAACAGCCTCCTGGAGAACCTCTCCGCAGCGCGCGCCGACCTCGAGCAAGCGAAACGCGCCTCACAACAAGCCGAGGAGCGGCGCACCGTAGCCGCTGAGCGCTTGGCTGCCGCCGAGGCGGAACTCGAAGAGGCGAAGCTGTCCGACTCGCCCGCCGCCCGCCTGCTGACCATCGAAGCGGAGCGACAATCTCTCCGAGAGGAGTTGGTGCAGGTCGAAGCCGGCGTCTCCGAATCGGCGAGAGCCTATGAACTCGCGGAAACCGCCCTGCAGACAGCCCTCAAGGAGCGCCATGCCGTCCAGACCGAGGCGCACGAACAGTCCCGGCGCGCCAACCAGTTGCGAGAGCACGCCCGAGCCCTCGAAGACGCAGCCTATCAGGATGACATTCAACGCGCACGCCACGAAACAAAGCGAGCCGGAACCCTCGCAAGGCTCCTCGAAGAGTATGCAGTCGACGAAGACGACGCCGAGAGGCAAGCGCATATCGTCTCCGTGCCCGACGACGCCGAAAAACTCACCCGCACGCTGCGCCGAGAGATACGCGCCCTCGGAGACGTCAACGTCGGCGCCATCGAGGCATGGGAGGCGCTGTCGGAGCGCTACGATCTCCTCGCGCGAGAGCGAGAGGACGTCCTAACAAGCAAGGCCGAACTGGACCAGTCCGTCGCTGAACTCGACCGCCTCACACGAGGAGCGTTCCGCGAAACCTTCGACAAGGTGCGCGATGCCTTCGCCGAGACCTTCAACCGACTGTTCGGCGGAGGTGAGGCCACACTCCTCCTCACCGACGAGAACAACCTCCTCGAATCAGGCGTCGACATGGAGGTCGTCGTCCCAGGCAAGAAGCGACAGCGACTCGAACTCCTCTCCGGAGGCGAGCGAGCGCTCACCGCTTGCGCCTTCCTGTTCGCCCTCCTCAAGGTCAAGCCCAGCCCGCTCGTCGTCCTCGACGAACTTGACGCACCACTCGACGGAAGAAACGTCGAACTATACGTCCAACTCATCCGAGACTACACAAAGACCACTCAGTTCCTCGTCATCACTCACAACGTAACGACCATCGCCGCCGCACCCGTCTGGTTCGGTGTCACCATGCAACACGGAGTTACCGTCATCCTCCCCTACAAGCCGAAGAACGAACTCATCGCCAGCCTCAACTGACGATCCCCAGCGGCTCCATCGTCCTCCACTTCCCGCGCGTGAAGTCCGGAACCTCCACCGACTGGCTCCGATGAGCAACTGACCACTCCGACAACGGCGCAATCACCGACCACGTCGCCGCGTCGTACACGTCCTGATCCAGCGGCAAGCCGTTGCGAAGGCAGTACACGATCCGCCAAAGCATCACAAAGTCCATGCCGCCGTGCCCGCCAACGCGCTTCGCTTCCTCGCCGATCCGTGCCCACAGCGGATGCTCATATTGCTCGAACCACCGCGACAGCCCCTCACCTTGCTCCCAAGAGTGAGTGTTCGGGCTGATGCCCTCGACCACGATCCGATCCGGGAAGCCCGCCCACACCCCACGCGTACCCTGAACCAGGTTCAACCGCGTGTACGGACGAGGCGTCGTCGTGTCCCACTGGATCAGGATTGTCCGACCTCCCACCGTCTTCACCAAGCTCGAGTTCATGTCGCCGCAGACGTACTTCTCACGGTTCCGGATGTGGCCAGGCGGGAAGTGCTCCTTCGCGTACAAAGCCCGACCCAACGCCGGCGAACTCATCGAAACCAAATACTCCATCCGATCACCGCGGTTGATGTTCATGTACTGGCAAATCGGCCCCAACCCGTGCGTCGGATACAGGTTGCCGTTCCGCTTCGTGTGCTGAACCGTCCGCCAAGAACCAGTCCCGCGCCCGATGTCGTTCATCTGAGAGCGCAAGTCGTGGATGTACGCCGCCTCCCCATGAAGCAACTCGCCAAACACTCCCTGACGACACAGATTTAGCACAAGGAGCTCCTCGCGGCCGTAGCACACATTCTCCATCATCATGCAGTGCCGCTGCGTCTGTTCGGCAGTCTCCAGCAGTTCCCAGCACCCCTCGACCGTCGTCGCGGCAGGCACCTCGACAAAGGCGTGCTTGCCGCTGAGCATCGTGTCCACCGACATCTGCACGTGCCAGTCCCACGGCGTCGAGATGACGACGATGTCAACGTCGTCCCGGTTCAGCATGCGGTGGTAGTCGTAGTCGCCCTGGGTGTAGAGGTCGGGGCGCGGTCGTCCCGCCCGCTCGCACCGATCAGCAGCCGCCTTGGCCGCCGGCTCGAAGGTGTCGCAAATAGCTTTGACCTCGACCCCGTCGAGCAGCAGGAACTGCTCGACATGCCCCGCCCCGCGCGCTCCAACGCCCACGAAGCCCACCCGAACGACTTCAAGGGGCGGCACGCGAAGACCCGCCGCTGAGCGTTCCTGTTCCGGCGGTACGGGGTCCTGCGCTGCCGCCAGTCGCACACCTGAGAGCGCGACTCCCGCCGCGCCCGTCGCCTTCAGAAAATCCCGTCGAGTGAACTCCTTCTCCATGCACGGAGTGTACCAACCCGCGTCCCTGCCTTCAGACAATCTTCCACGCCGCGCCGAAAGAATCCGCGAACTTGTGCGGTGCCGCTCGGGGCTGGAACGTGGAACAGGATATGCCGAGATGCGGACGGAAGCTCATGCCCCCGTGCCCCGTGCCATCGTGCTCTATGCCGCGCTGGGGCTGGCTGACTTCGGCTTCACCCTCGCGGCGCTCAGCGCAGGAGGACGCGAGTTGAACCCGTTTCTCGCCTGGGCGCTGAGTGTAGGGCTGTTCGAGTACCTGAAGTTGGCGCTCACGCTGCTCGTCTGCACCGCCATGCTGTTCCTTTGGCCTCGCTCTGCGTTTGCGCGCAGAGCGACGATCGCTGCGAACGTGCTGATGGCGGCGCTGCTCGCCTACCACGTTTCGCTTTGGGCGAGAGCGATGCACCTGTTCGGTTAGTGGCGCCCCCGGCAGGACTCGAACCTGCGACACCGAACTTAGGAGGTTCGTGCTCTATCCCCTGAGCTACGGGGGCGGGGCGGCGAGAGAATACCTCAACACGTGCGCCGGTCGTTCAGCACGGCATCTACCGCAGGACCGACATGCCGCAGGTGATGCTCCAGGCTGAACACCTCCTCGATCTCCTGTGGCGACAGCCGCGACTGAATGTCGGGGTCTTCGCTCACGCAGGCGCGATAGTCTTCGCCTTCCCAGGCACGCGCGGCGTTTCGCTGCGCGATCTTATACGCTTCCTCACGCGAGCAACCCTTTCCGATGAGCGCGACCATCAGGTGCTCGCTGTACACGAGGTCGCCCATCAGTTCGAGGTTCGCGCGCATGCGATCCGCTCGAATCTCAAGGCCTGCGAGCACCTTGGTCATCCGGTTCAGCATGAAGTCAATCAGGTGGAAAGAGTCGGGCAGAACGATGCGCTCGACGCTCGAGTTCGTCAGGTCGCGTTCGTGCCAAGTGGCGACGCTCTCCATCATCGCCGTCGCGTTCCCTCGCAGCACACGCGCGAGGCCGCAGACCGTCTCGCTGTGCCACGGGTTGCGCTTGTGCGGCATCGCGCTGCTGCCGGTCTGACCGGCAGCGAACTCCTCCTGCACCTCGAGGATCTCCGTGCGCTGGAGGTTGCGCAGTTCCATCGCGATCCGCTCGAGCGTCGCTCCGAGCGTGGCGATGATGTTGAGCACATTGGCGTGTCGGTCTCTCGCAACGATCTGCGTTGAGGTCGGGTCAGGGCGCAGGCCGAGGATGCGGCAAGCCTCTGCCTCCACCTCGCGCCCGAGAACTCCTCGCACGCCGACCGGCCCGCTGACCTTGCCGACCGAGATCTCGCGCTTGCACGCGCTCAGGCGGCGAGCAGCCCGGCGCAACTCGGTGAGCCACGACGCCGCTTTGTAGCCGAACGTAATCGGCTCCGCGTGAATGCCGTGCGTGCGCCCGATCATCGGCGTGTCTCTGTGCTCCTTCACCAGGCTCCTCACCTGCTTTCGCAGCGCAAGCAGGGAGCGGAGGGTCTGGGTCAACGATGCGCGCATCATCAGCGCGAGGCTCGTGTCAATCACGTCGTAGGACGTGACGCCGTAGTGGAAGTAGCGAGCGGGCGCGCCGACGTTCTCCGCCACGTTGCGCACGAACGCCATCAGGTCGTGGCGCGTCTCCTTCTCCAGCTCCGCCATTCGATCGAGGTCGAACGCCGCCTTGGCGCGGATGGCTTCGGTTGTGCCCTGTGGAATCGCGCCGTGTCGCTCGGCTGCCTCGCAGATGGCGAGTTCGACGCGAAGCCAGGTCTCGGTGCGGGCATGGTCGCTCCAGATTCGGTCCATTGCCTCGGTGGAGTAGCGGGCGATCATCGCGCCAAGCGTACCCGTCGCGCGCCCTGCCCGAGGCGTTGCGGTGAGGCGACACTGTCGCCGCTGACCCGATCGCCGCGCAACAAAGGAGAAAGCCCCCGAGGCGGCTCGACCTGCGGGGGCTGGGCGGGAGGTGAACGAGGGGCCTACTTCTTCGCGCAACACGACACGCCTGCGGAGAACCCCTCCGGCGTGCGAGCCGCCAAGCCGATGCCCACCTGGAAGCCGCCCGGCGCTGAGCCGCGCGTAACCTCGACACGGACGATTCCCGTGGCGTTCATCGGGACCCGCGCGGGGCCTGTCGCGCCGCCCGAGTTCGCATAGTCCAGCGTTACGTCGAACTCATCCGGGTCGCCCATCCCTTCGAGGGACAGAATGGCGAGCACCTCGCGGCAATCAATCACCAGGGTCGCCGGGCTGCCCGGAGGGCCGTTCACCGGCTCGAGCGACGGTTGTATCTGCGGGCGAACGACCTCCATCGTCGGCCCTACGGCAATCGTTCGCCCCTCGGCGTCCAGCACGATGGGCGTCGGCCGCTCGAGTGACGTTATGTCCGGGCAGTGGAAGTACGCTCGCCTGATCGTATCGCCTTCGCGAACCTCGATGAGCGTGTTGCCGATGACTCGCTTAGTGCCTTCTGCGAATCCGAACTGCGCTCCCGTCGGGAACTCGCCCACCGCTTGCATCACGCCACTCGAAGCGCCGAGCGCGTTGATCGTCCCGAGCGGCACGCCGCCGGTCAACACCTGCTTCAAGATGTTGTCCGTCTGGGGCGTGGGCGGGCTGAACACGTCCCTCGGCGCCCTCTTCTTCCTCCGCCGGACGAACGACGAGCTCGGTTCGAACCTCGAGCGTGAGACCTGGCGCCGAGCCAGGGTGATATCGTTCTCGCTCGGCGCCGCACCGGCTTATCGCTCATCAATCGGCACGTAGGCGCGGAGCGATTCACCCTCGTAGATGCACTTCGGACGCATGATGCGATTGTTGTCGAGTTGTTCGACCATGTGCGCGCACCAACCGGTGATGCGCGACACGGCGAAGATCGGAGTGTACAACGGGATCGGAATCCCAAGCAGGTAGTAGGTGTACGCGGCGGGGAAGTCAACGTTTGGGAAGAGGTTCTTCTCCTCCTTCATGACCCGCTCGCAGATGTCGGCGATGTCGCCCCACTTCGTGTTCCCGAGGCGGCGGCCAAGCTCTTTGCCCATCTCACCCATGATCCCGGCGCGGCTGTCGCTGATGCGGTACTCGCGGTGACCGAAACCCATGATGAGCTCCTTCTTGGCAAGCCGCTCTCGAAGGAACGGCTCGGCGTTCTCCGGTTCGCCGATCTCGAGCAGCATCTCCATCGCCTTCTCGTTCGCGCCGCCGTGCAGTTTGCCCTTGAGCGTCCCTATGGCGGAGACCGCGCCGCTGTAGATGTCGCTGAGGCTCGACACGGTAACCCGCCCGCAGAACGTGCTGGCGTTGAAGCCGTGCTCGGCATAAAGAACGAGCGAGGTGTCAATCGTCTTGACCGTGTAGTCGTCCGCCCTCTGCCCGTTCAACATGTAGAGAAAGTTCCCTGCGGTGTTCAACTCGGGGTCGGGTTGGATGACGTCCTGCCCGTGGGCGAGCCGCCAGCCGTTGGCGACGAGAGCGCCCATCTTGGCTGTGAGGCGCACCGCCTTCCGGACGTTTGCGTCGTGGCCAAGCGGGTCGGCGTCGTAGTCGGGGTCGGATGGCGCCAGCGCTTGAACGCCCACCTTCAGTTGATCCATTGGGTGGGCGTTGTCGGGGACGGCAGCCATCGCTTGATACACGAAGTCGGGCACGGCGCGCTCAGCGGCGAGTGTGCGGTTGAAGTCTGCCAGCTCGCCCTTCGTGGGCAGGTGACCGTGAAGCAAGAGGAAAGCCGTCTCCTCAAAGCTGCCCCGCTCCGCTAACTCGTGAACGTCGTACCCACGGTAAATGAGGCGCGACTTCTCGATGTCAATGTCGCTAATCTTGGAGATGCCGGCGATGACCCCGGCAAGCCCCGGACTGTATTCTGGTGTTGCTGTCGGCATTGTCAAATCTCCTTGTCGTCAGTCCTTCTCGACGCGGCTAAGCGTCTGATCCAATTCTTCGTACGCCCCATATTCGATCAGGTCGTACAGTTCCTGTCGCGTCCGCATCCTCTCCAAGAGAGGCTGCTGCGTCCCCTCAGAAAGCAGCACGCGCACTGCATCTTCCACCGCCTTCATCATCACGCGGAACGCGGTCATCGGAAAGATGACCAGATTGTACCCGAGCGAGCGGAACTCATCCACCGTGATCAGCGGCGTCTTGCCGAACTCCGTCATATTCGCCAGCAGGGGTGCGTCCACCCTCGAGCGAAACTCTGCGAACTCCTCCTTCGATTCTAAGCCCTCGGGGAAGATGACGTCCGCGCCGGCCATAACGTATGCCTTCGCCCGCGCAACCGCTTCCTCAAGACCCGAAACGCCGCGCGCGTCGGTGCGAGCCACAACGAGGAATGAGTCGTCCGTACGCGCCTCAACTGCGGCGCGCACCTTCGATTCCATCTCCTCGCAGGGGACTAACTCCTTCCCGTCAAGGTGGCCGCACTTCTTCGGGATTACCTGATCCTCGATGTGCATTCCCGCAAGTCCTGCGCGCTCGAATTCGCGCACCGTGCGAAGCACGTTCCACGTTCCGCCGTAGCCCGTGTCGGCGTCGGCGATGACCGGAATCGAAACGGCGTCGCACACGTTGCGCGCCTGCTCCGCCATCTCCAGAAGCGTAAGCAGCGCGACATCGGGAGTGCCGAGCCGGGAGTTCGTTACACCCGCGCCGGTGAGGTACAGGCCCTGAGCGCCGGCGCCCTCGGCGATGCGAGCGGTGATGGCGTCCCACACGCCGGGGAGCACAACCAGGTCTCCGCCCATGCGCTTGCGGAGTTCCGCGCCGGGCGAGCGTTTCAGCGGCTTGAGCACGCCGCGAGATTACCTTCCTGCGCTCACGCGCCCGCGCCCCGGCGGACGAAGTGCCCAACCGCGAGCAGGATGAGCATCACAATCGAAAGGATGAGCGCGGGCAGGGCGGGCATCAGGTTCCCCGTCTGAGCAAGGCGGTAGCCGAAGAAGGCAGCCAGCGCCAGCGCGACGACGGCGGCGACGGAGAATCCGGCCGTCTCGTTCTTCAGCGAAATGACTGCGGCGACATCGAGCAGTCCGCCCGCCAGGATCGAGGCGACCAGCGACACGACACTGCCCGCCTTCAGATAGCCAAACACGCCGCCGACGATGACCAGCGTCGAGTAGACGAACACCGCGATCGTGAGCCAATTCACGCCGGGAGTCTACCGGAGCCGGCTATGACGCGGAGCAGTCGAATCCGTCACCGCTGTGGTCGGGCGACGAGCGCGGGTCGCATGCAGACCGACTAACGCGCTCGCTCGGGTGGCGTCTCCTGCCTCGGCGCCCGCGTCATGAGCATCTCGACAGCCTGCGACGGAGCGATTCGCCCTTCGACGATCTCGTGAATCACGCGTAGCAGCGGCGTGTCCACCCCGGCGCGCTGCGCCAGCGATACCGCCGCCGCCGCGGTCGGCACCCCTTCGACCACTTGGCCGACCTCCGCGAGCGCCTCCGAGGTTGGGCGTCCTTCTCCGATCAGTCGCCCGAAGCGGTAGTTGCGACTCAGCGGGCTGACCGCCGTTGCGATCAGGTCGCCGACCCCGCTGAGGCCCATGAACGTCTCCTTGCATCCGCCGAGGGCGCAGCCGAGCAGCGCCATCTCATAAAGACCGCGGGCAAGCAGCGAAGCCTTCGTGTTGTCGCCGAAACCCAGACCATCGCTCATGCCCGCGCCGACCGCGAGCACGTTCTTGAGCGCTCCGCCCATCTGAACGCCTACGACGTCCGTGCTCGTGTAGACGCGAAGGCTCTGCGCCCGAACCGGCTCTGCGGCTGCCTCGGCAACCTCCACATCCGTTGCGGCGACCACGGTGGCCGTAGGTACGCCGCGCGCTATCTCGACGCCTAAGTTCGGCCCGCTCATCACCGCCACTTGCACGCCGGGTCGCACCTGCAGCAGCACCTCGGACATCATAAGGCTGGTGCCCGGCTCCAATCCTTTTGCCGTCATCAGCGCAAGGCACCGTTGCGGCAAAAGGTCACACACTTCGCGCACCGCGTGGCTCGGCACAGCAACGACCCACACGTCGGCCGTCTCGGGCGGCTCAAAGCACGGGATTACGTTCTCGGGTAGCACGAAGCCTGGCAAGTAGCGCGCGTTCGCCCGCTCCTCATCGAGTCGGCGCGCCGCCTCGGGCGTACGAGCGCGCAGGTACACGCGCCATCCCTTCTGCGCAATAAGCAGGGATAACGCCGTGCCCCAACTGCCCGCCCCAAGAACGACCGCGCTGTTCAACGCGCCAAGCATACCAAAGGGCAAGCCGCCGGTGCGGTAGAATAGCCTCCCGACAAGCGATGCCCTACGTGATTACCGAGCCCTGTATCGGCGTCAAAGACAAGTCCTGCGTAACCGTCTGCCCCGTTGACTGTATCTATGAGGGCGAGGACATGCTGTACATCCACCCCGACGAGTGCATTGACTGTGGACTTTGCGAGCCCGAGTGCCCAGTAACGGCCATCTTCGTTGACACCGACGTCCCTTCCGAGTGGACCGACTACATCAAGAAGAACGAGGAGATGGGGAAGAAACTCGCAGCAGAGCAGAAGGTCTAAGGCCCATTCGACCCCGAATCGGACGCGTGCTCGATCTGCACATAGGCAGAACTCCCTCCCCGCTTGCGCGGAGGGCTGGGGTGGGGTCTCACTCCGTCAGCCCCTCGCCCAACAGCGCCTCTACTGTGTGAAGCACGCGAATCGGCGACTTGCGCTCCTCCGCTGCCTGACGGAGCCAGGCGATGCAACCAGGATTGCCGGCGACCACCACCTCTGCGCCGCTTTCCTCGACCGCCTCCCACTTTCGCTCCAGCAACGCTCTCGCCATCTGCGGTTGCACGGCGTTGTACACGCCCGCGCTGCCGCAGCACCGATCGGCTTCGCGAAGCGAAACCAACTCGACTCCGGGCACCGAGGCGAGCAACTCGCGCGGCTGATTCCGTACGCCCTGTCCATGCACGAGGTGGCACGCATCGTGATACGCAACGCGAACGCCTCTGGCAGGCACCTCCGGGGGGCGAAAGCCTGCCGACGCGAGCCACTCGGTGATGTCCATCACTCGCTCGGAGAACCTCCGTGCCGCCTCCGCCATCTCCTCGTCGCCGGCGAACCACTCGCCGTACTCCTTCATCGCGCTGCCGCACCCCGCCGAGTTGACGACGATCGGCGCATCACCGATGCACCTTTGAATCAGCGCACGCGCCTTGCGCTTTGCTTCGTCCGCCATTCCCACGTGGCGATGCAGCGCGCCGCAGCACAGCGAGCCTTCGACCGCGTCCACCGCGCACGCATGCCGTCGCATCAGCCTCACGGTGGCATCGTTCGCTCGCTCGAATAGCGCGCTCATGACGCATCCTTGCAAGAAAAACGCCGACCGGATCGGGGAAGGGAGCTGCTCGACCAATCCCCCTCCCCGCCCGCGGGGAGGGTCGGGGAGGGGTCGCCTGCGCTCGGGGCGGGGAACGGCGGCCTCCGCCGACGCGCCAAACAGCGCCCGACTCACGAAGCCGGGCGGCTTCCTCAGCCCCAAGCCCGAAAGGACTCGCGCCGCGGGGCGCAGCACGCCCGGGCGGGTCAGCATCGCAAGCGTCGCCTGAAGCGCCGCTCGACGCAGCCACGAGGGCGCGGGGGCTTGCCACAACCGCTCGCGTGCTGTTTCGAGCAGGTAGCCGTATTCGACGCCGCTCGGGCACGCCGTTTCGCACGCGCGGCACCCGAGGCAGCGCTCGATGTGAGGGCGCATCTGGTCGCTCCAGCGCCCGCTCTCGATCGCGTCGCGAATCAGATAGATGCGACCGCGCGGGGACTCAGCCTCCGAGCCGGTCAGCACAAACGTCGGGCAGTCCTCCAGGCAGAACCCGCAACGGATGCACTTCAGCGCCTTCTCGTGCGCATCGCCGGGGCTGCTCATAGCGCTCCGAACACCCCCTGGTTCCACACGCCGCGCGGGTCGAGGCGCGCCTTGATACGTTGCATGATATCGAAGTTACCGCCCAGCACGGGAAAGTTGCGCTCGCCAAACCCGCAGCAGAGCTCCCAGCCATCGCGCGGCGGTGCGGGCGGCTCGGCGCCTTCAACGCGCATCCAAGCGGTGCCCGTCTCCTCATCAACGATCGACTCGCTTGGCTCGGTCGCCTCGACGTACTGCCTCACTTGCGTTCGCGGCGCCCTCGCGACGGCGAACCTTCCCTCAAGCGACATCGGCGGCTCTCCTGAAGGCTGCTCGTCGAACATGGCTTTCGGGAAGACGCGCAGCGTCGCCTCGCAGATGACTCCCAGCGCGCCCCAAGAGCCGGTGAACAGCTTCTGGATGTCATAACCGGCTACGTTCTTGACCGCCGAACTCCCACAGCGAATCACATCGCCGTTCGCCAGTAGCACCCGCAAGCCGAGCACCCAGTACCGCGGGCCACGCGTGCGCGCATCCCACCGAGTTGGGAGCCGCGCGGCGACCATGCCGCCGACGGTGCCCGGGGCGCCCGCCGCGAGAAACGTCAGCGCGTCATGCCAAGGCGGCAGCGGCAGGCATTGCCCCTTCTCCGCGAGCGTAGCCTGCAGTTCGGCGAGCGGCGTGCCCGCTCGAACCGTAACCACAAGATCGTCAGGCCGCCACTCGACGATGCCCGACAGTCCGCGTGTCGAGAGCGTTCGCCGGGCGCGCAAGGGGCAGCCGAACGCGACCTTCGTCCCAAGGCCCTGGATCCGAACCGGCTCTCCGTCTTGGACGGCTTCGGCAGCCTCCTCGAGGTTTGTGGGCGTAACGGTCGCGGCGTTCAACAGAAGCGGATTGTGCCCCCAATCGGGTAACACGCGCAACACAACGCGATGCTTTCGCCTTACGACTGGCAGGAGTCCATCTCTCAACGAGGAGAGTACATCGAACAGCGGCTTCGGTTCGGCTCGCCGATCGTCGGCATGTCAATCGAGGAAGGGGTCATTCTTTACACCTACCGCAAGAACGTGCGCAAGGTGTACGAGGTCTACGACTGCATCATGTTCTCGGCGATGGGTCAGCAGGCGGACGTCGAAGCGGTTCGCATCGCCGCGGTGGACTTCGCTCATCGGGAGGGATATATGCGCAGCGAGCAAGACGTTACCGGCGGTCGCATCGTCGGCTTCGCGCTCAGCACCCCGCTCCGGCAGGCGTTCGGAGACCTCACTACGACGCCGCGCGTGGTGCGCGCGGTGTTTGCAGAGCTTTGCCAGACGCCGGAGAACGATCACTTCTTCCGCCTCGACTATGATGGAGATTTCCAACTTCGGCACAACTACTGCGTCGCGGGCGGCTCACCCGACCACGAACTGAAGATGATGGACCTGCTCAAGGAGAAGCACAATGCACAGCTCTCGCTTGATCAAGCCGTCGAGCTTGCCGAAGAGGTGTGGCGCGTGGGCGCAGACCTGCACGGAACAGGTACGCCTGAGGCGAGCCTGGTTGCCGATGCGCACCCCGAGGCAGGTTTCCTCGAACGCTCGACGAAACATGACCGGCGCTTTCGGCTGCTAGAGTTAAAGTAAGGAAGCCGAGAGCCGCTCGGCTCCCGGCTTCCGATTGTCCTTTCGCCCGGCGCCCTATGGCGTTACGAGCCACTCGATTCGGTCTATCCGATGCTCCCAAGCGAGGAAGGTGACGCCGCGGTCGTGGCTACCCGTGCGCATCTTCATCTCCTTGTTCGCCGGGTTGACGAATCGTGAGACGTTCGACGTGATGACGACGACCACGTTCGTGTCGCCGGGCGTGCTGTCACGCTCGTCCACGACTTCCCAAGTGCTCGTCGCGTAGTTGAACATCTCGGTCCGCATACGCGCGGGGGCGCCCGTCGAGGCGACCTCCACGGTGAGTTGGATCCTCGTCGGGCTGGCGGTGAAGGACCGAACGATAGCCTCAACCTCCGCGGAAGCGGTGGCGGGATTGTTCGGCCTGCGTGCCTCGACCACGAGCCGCGTGTTGTCGCTCAGGACGAGCGACTGCAAGTTGCCCGAACTCTGGACGCCTTGCGTCACGGTGAACTTGTCCGGAGCAAGCGCAGGGTCGACACCGACATTGGTGAACGTGTCCGGATTGCCGTTCTGCGTCGAGGTGTACACGGGGTACACCCAGTTTCCGCCAACGGCAAGGCCGTTGTAGTCCCCAAGGAACTGGTTGCCTCGGTTCAAGCCGTCGTTGTTGCTGTTCCACGAGTTCGGCGTGAGTCGGAACTCCGTCCAGGTGTTGCCGTCATCGCCGCTGTACATGTAGTAGTTGTCGAACATGCCGTTCGTGACGTTGTCGTTCTGCACGACGTTGCGGCTGTCCCAGAAGCCCAGGTGCAACTGCCCCTTGCGATCCACTTCAAGCCACGGGAAGAACTGGTCGCCCGGCGGGTTTGCATCAAAGTTGATGCGCCTCGGCGTCGCCCAGGTCTGTCCGCGGTCGGTTGACGTGGTCATGTATAGGTCAACGTTTCGCTGGCCGTTCACGATGTTCGTCGTGTCAAAGTACACAAGGTACAGCTTGCCGTCGAGCGGGTTCACTGCGAGCGTGCACATAGGGGGCACGCGGAACACGCCAGGAAAGCGAGAGCCGTCCTGGGTCCCCCACGTGTCCATTCGAGTCGCCGCACGCACGGGAGCGTTCCACGAGAGGCCGCCGTTGTCGCTGCGAACGACCCAGTGGCCGGTGCTGAAGTCCCACCACGACATATACAGTTCGCCGTTCGGGCCGACACGCGGAAGGAAGCCGATGCCGGAGCCGGGGTTCGACAAGGGGCCTTGCCACGTCTGCCCCATGTCGGCGCTTCGCCACGTTCCCCGGTTGTACGAGATGTACACCCGCGTCGCGTTTGTGTTCCCGGGCGCGGCGCCTGCAGCCATCCAGCACTTGTCCGCGCCACCTTCGGTGCGCACCTGCACAGACGGCTGGAACGTGTTCGCCCCCGGGTTCTTGCGCGCAACGAACAGGCCGCCGTTGCCGGCGAACGAGATCGCGGCGACCCAGAGGGTGCCGGTGCGGTTGTCGTAGGCGGTCATCGGGTCGCCCTCAACATTGGACTGGTTGGCGGCAGGCGGGCGCACATGGAAGTCCGTCCACGTCTGGCCACCGTCGTTCGAAACCATCACCGCCATGCGGATGATCTCGCTGCCGCCGGAGGAGCGCCAGTCATTGGACGTTCCCACAACCTCAAGACCCAGCGGCTCAATGGATGCCGCCGAGTTCTCGTTCGTCGCCGCGGTACCGTTGTTCACGTCAATCCGAATCTGCGGACCGACGATGGGAAGTATCGCCAGCGAGTAGCACGCGAGCATCGCGAGCGACGTCGCGGCGAGGGTCTTGATGTGCCGTCTCATCGCACACCTCCTTTAGCAAGCGCTTCGTTGATCAGGTCGAGCAACTGAGGCGGAACGTCCACCCCGTTCTCGATTGCCTTATGCGCCGCGTCCAGCGCCTGGCGCGGGTTGCCGTCGTACCAATAGGCGCTGGCGAGCATTCGCCACGCCTCGCCTTGGTACTTTCGATCTTCGTCGGTGAACGCAGGAAGAGTGGTCAACTCTTCGAGCGCAGCCTTTGACTCCGCAGTCTCGTTGTTCTGCCACAGAAACTCGGCGTGCAGGAACCGCGTGCCGATGTGGTCGGGGCGCAGGTCGAGGCTGGTTCGCAAGGCCGCAAGCCCCATTTCCAACTCACCCTTCGTTCGAAGACTCCTCGCCAGACCGACGTATGCGTCAGCCGACTCGGGGTTGAGAATAACCGCTTTGGTGAACGAGGCGATTGACTCCACGTACGCGTTGTCGAGGAGCAGCGCCTCCGCCGCCTCCATCTGCTCATCGAACTTCAAAGGCGAGCCGGGTGGAACAACCTCGCGAGCTTCAAGCTCGTTAATCGTCACCCGCCCGGATGAGTAGTCCAAACCGCGAATCGCTTCGCGGAACCGGGCCTGCTTGTAGTTCTCGATGGGGTTCAGGCCTCGCTCGCCGCCTGCGGTCTGCTTGGTTGCCTCGCCGCCCACGCACCCCGCCATCGCAACCGCGAGGACAGCGCACGCGCCGGCGAAGCCGCATAACTTTGCCATTCTTCCTCCTTGGGCGCCGCCGACCTAAGGTTCTGGGCGCCATCGCTTTAGTATGGACGGGTTGAGGGGGGCATAGCGGTCGAATGGAGGCTGGGCATTGCAAACCACGCAGAATTGTCCACCCCCGCACCTCCAGCCCGGCCCGGGGTTCCGGCTGTCCGAACGGGCGGGCACGCCCGCCACTGGATGAGGACCGTCTGTTCCATGCTTTCCGCCGCGTCGCGACC
>JBBIIO010000009.1:0-60598 GCA_037446435.1 Armatimonadota bacterium | reverse complement strand
TTCGCCCACGCGCTTGCGTCGAATGCGACCGGTTCGCCAAGTGCACCACGCTTCTCGCTCAACGCCGCCTTCACGTCGTTTAATGCATCCTGTTCTTTCTGCAGCATAGTGGCTCGCTCGTTCATCGCGGTAAGCGCTTCCGAAGCTCGCGCGACGCGCTCGCGCGTTTGCTCAACCGCCTTCATCGCCACTTTGAACTCATCCGGTTCAGTTTCAACCTCGGACAGCGCACGCTCGGCGACGGCAAGATCGGCGGAAACGGTTGCGAGCGCTTCCTCCTTCTCCGCTTGTGCGGGCAGGCGACCGCCTGGCAGCGGTTGTCCACAGGTCGTGCAGACGCCGTCCTTCACCGCACTCTCGAGTTGGCGAAGTTCACGTTCAAGGCCGGACTTGCGCTCGAGCAACGTTGCGATTCGCTGCTGGGCCGCGGTTTTCCGCTCGGTCCACGCTTTCCGCTGAGCCTCCGCTTCGGCTTCTGCCTCCGATGCCGCTCGTTTGCACACCTCAAGTTCTTTCTGGGCCGCCTCGACATCAACCACCCCAATCTCGGCGATGCGCCGTTCTATCTCTGCAGCTTGTCGTTCAAGATGCTCAATCTCGGTCACCAGGCGAGCCTGTGCCTCGGCTGCTTCCTTGAGCAACTGCAATGCGTCGCGCTCTTTCACCAGCGCGTCGTAGCGTTGGGCTGACTCTGCGAGGGCGTTACACTCCGCGAGTCGCCTCTCCGCCTCTTGAACTTCTGTCTCGCGCTCGGCTGCTGATTGCTCGAGTAATCGCTTTTGATCTTCCAAGCCCGCGATCTGATGAAGCAGTTTTTGGACCTGTGTCGCGATCTGCCACCGGGGTTCTGTCTCTTTCAAGGCGGAGAGACGTTCTTTGTGCGCGCTCTCGGCCGCGTCACGGTTCTCCTTGGCTAATAGCAATTCTCGCTCCGCAGCCTCATACTCCATTTGCGCTGCGGGCAGTCGCTCGGTGGCAAGCTTTGCGCCCTCGCGTCGGCCACGAGCCGCAGTCGCGTGCCTTTCGGCAATGCGCGCCGCCAGTTTTAAGGAATCGTAACCGAGCATGCGGGCGAGTTCGTCAATCTTGCGCTGCCGGTCGCGAAACTGAAGGAAGGGTAGGCCCTTCTGCTCCGTACAAAAACTGTTAACAAATTGCTCGTGAGTGAGGCGCAATCGTCGCTCGACTTCCCGAGTTACCTCAGTAAGGCTCTCGGCGACGACTCGATCGTCCGTCTCGTCAACAAACTCTGCGGTCGTGAGGTCCCGAGTGATCCTGTACTCTCTGCCGCCCAACTCGAACCAGAGTAAGACGCGAGGCTTCGCTCCGCTCCCGTGGATCGGCTCAATCGTCTTCTTGGCGCCGCGCTGTTCACCGTACAGGGCAAAGCCGATCGCCTCGATGAGCGTCGTCTTGCCCGCGCCGTTTGGGCCTACGATTGCGGTAAGGCCCGGCTGAAAGGGAACGTTCGCGTACTCGAACTGACGGAAGTTCTCAAGAAGAAGCCGCTTCAGCAGCATCACGCGCCTCCTTCAAGTAAGCCAAGCCGGTCGCGACGAATCGCTCGCGGTCCACTTCTTCCGGGATCTCGTATTCCCGCGCGAACGCCGACCACAGATCCTCAGCCGAGCGACGATCCGATTCGCTAGCCGTGCCAGGCTTCTCTTCGTCCTCTGGTTCAACGATTCTGGCGTCAAGCGTATAGTCGAGAGCCATCGAGCGCAGCTTTTGCAGCAGGTCGAAGGGGATCTCCCGGCGAAAGCCCTCGGGAGCGTTCAGAACCTTCTGACGCACAATCGGCAGCGAATCCTCCTTCCACTTCCTCTCGTCAAGGAGCTGCTCCATGGCTCGGAGCATCCGATCCAACACGTCCGTCATCTCCATGGAGGAAGCGTCAATCGGAGCGAGGTCGCAAACCGCGCGAGCGGGCTCCACCCGGTGGAACTTCCACTCCATCGTCTGTGTGTCCACCAGGAGCCAGCCTTTGGGATGATCCGCCTCTTCCCAAATGTTCGAGCTAACGTAGTCCGTCGAACCGACGTACACCACCTTCCTACCCTCGGTGTGATGCACATGGTAGTCGCCAAGCAAGATTAGGTCGCAGGACTCTTTGAACGACTCGACCTGCAGGTCCGCCTCACGCACCCGAGGGATACCCGGCGTAACACCATGACAAAGCATCAGTCGCTTGTCCACTCCGTCCGGACGCTGAAACTCGCCGGCGGCCATTGAGCCGTCGTGTGGGATGCACAAAACACTCACCCGCTCGCCATCTCGTTCGATCAAGACCTCTTCTGGTTTGCTCCAGAAGACGCGCACGCCTGGAATCTCTGCAAACAAGCTTAGGATGCATCCAGTTCCCTGTACACGCGGCTTTTCGTGGTTGCCGGCAACGGCGATGAACGCTGCGCCGTCTCTCGATCGTTGGAACTCAGACATCAATGAAAACGCCTTTAGGATGGTGTGGTTCGAAGGTCGAACCATGTCAAAAAAGTCGCCGCCGTGGAGCACGACATCCGGCTGCTCATGCTTAATCGCTTTAAGAAATCGCTCGAACGTCCTCATCACGTCCAGCTCCCGCACGTTCAAGCCTGAGCGTTCGTCAATACGCCCAAAGCGTCTGTGCCCAAGATGTGAGTCACTAAAGAAGGCGATCTTCACCTCTTCTCCTCTCGATGGACGTGCCCATCAGCATACAACACGTTGTTCCCGCTTTTGCGCTCGCGCTTCGGCAACGAATCCAGCGCCTTCGCGTCGTGAGCGTTCCATTCTAGCTTGTCGCTATCGTAGACAGCCGGGGTTTCGGCAGGGCTTTGCACTTCGTCCGACCAGAGCGACGAGATCTCACCATTGAAAGCGTAGCCGAACGCGCGTTCGCCGTCGCCGACGTCTGGGCATGCGAGCTTCCGCTTTTGACTCTCTCGGGTTATGTCATCCGCATGGAGGTAGAGGATCAACTCGTCCATCCAGCGGTCCGCCGGAGGGTACGCGTCGTTCGCCTGCAGATACAAATTGAGTGCCTGTCCGAGCGATTTGAGATTCTGGACGCATCCCTCCGGATTGAACTGCTTCTTGCCACGGAACGATTCAGTTACGTAGAGCCACAACACCTCGCGAAACGGGTAGAGCCATACAGCCAAGCCAATGAGCACGACGCCGCAGCCGATGGAAAGCCACTTGCCCTTGGAGAGTCGCATAGTTCCCGCTCACCCCGCCCACGTAAGCCGAAGCGTGATGATCTCGAACGGTTTATACTCGAACTCGACACCCTGGGGAGTGAATGCGACCTCAGAAACCGGTTCTTCCAGCAGATTGACCCGCTCGGCATGCGCGATCGGCCGTCCGGACAGCAGCTCTGCCCGCCCGCGAGCGTTATGACATTCGTACATTCGCACGATGACGGAATCGGAATGCTCAGCCTTCTTCACGCTTTCGACGACGATGTTCCGGTCTTCGCACCACACGAGCGGCTCGCGTCCGCCGCTGCCCTCGCTCGGCTCGATGAGCACCGCGTGTACCGGCGCGTTGAGAGCGTAGGCAGCCTGCACGACGCCCGCCCAGTTGTACGGCCCGAAGTGCGGCAGCAGAACGTAGGTGAAGCGGTGCTTCCCGCGGTCCGCCGTAGGGTCGGGCGCCATCGGCGAGCGCAACAGCGTCAGGCGCAGAACGTTGCCCAGCACGTCGTGGCCGTACTTGCCGTCGTTCAGCAGCGCAACTCCGATATCGCCTTCGCTTAGGTCCACCCACTTCTGCGCGCACACCTCGAAGCGCGCAACGTCCCAAGAGGTGTTGCGGTGGGTCGGGCGCTCGATGTTGCCGAACTGTATCTCATACCTTGCGGCTGCAGATCGCACGTTGACCGGAAAGGCAACCTTCAGCATTCGCTCGTCCTCGTGCCAGTCCACCAGCGTATCGAATCGTATCCCGGGTGTGGGACCAAGACTAATGCGCTGCAGAATCCGGCTGTTGCCGAATCGGCGCTCTACCATCACCGCGCATCGCACGGGCCCTTCCTCGACGGCCTCGAATCGCTCACTCTTCAGCAGCGGCTCGCACTGCTCGAGCGCAAACGCATCCACGTCCCACGCATCCCAGAACATCGGCTGGTCGCGGAACAGTTGGAACACGTTCGCCACCTCGCCCTCCGCGACGTACTCCGTTCCGTCCTCGACCGACCGGATGCTTCGGATGTTGCCGTGGCGGTCGAAGCGCACCGCCCACTCGTCGCTCTCGAGCCGACGAGCCTTCGCCCGGCGGCGGGGCAAGTTCGGCGCGGGCCGCGACTCGAGCGAGCCCACCGCCACCGCGCCGAGCGCAGCCTCCGGAACCGGAAAGATCAGTCTGCGCTCGCCGAAGTCGTCAGTAACCTGCGCCGGAACGACTTCGCCTCCGCATGCGAGCGACTTCGGTGCGCCCCTGCCCTTCCACGGAATCGAGCCTTCACTCTGCACCTCGGCGAAGTGGAACAGCACCACCGGGCGTGCGACGTTGCAGTCCAACTTCGATGCAACGAGGCGCAGGCGCTCGTCAATGAGCGCGTCGAGCGTCTCTCGAACCTCCGCGTACTGCTGAGCCGCCTCGTCGTAGACCTCCTTGACACTGCTGCCGGGAAGGATGTCGTGGAACTGATTGAGCAGCACGGTTTTCCACAACCTTTCCAACTCCGCTTGCGGATAATCGTGTGGAAACGCATCGGATAGACAGCACAGCGCCTCGGCATCGCGCAGCAGGAACTCGCAAAGGCGATTCATTCGCTTGGCGAGCGCTTGGGTCGTGTACGTGCCGCGGTGCAGCTCGAAGTACAGTTCACCCACCCACACGGGCAGGTCGCGGCTGCTCGCCGCCGCCTCCCGGAAGAACTCGAGCGCGGATGTGCGGTGAACGCTCGGCATTCCCGGCATCCACTCGGCTCGGCGCAGGAATTCGATTTGCTCTCGCGTCGGTCCACCGCCCCCGTCGCCGAAGCCGAACACGTACAGCCCTCGGTCGCACCGACCGGCGTCCTTGTTGTCCGTCAGATGCTTGCGCAATTGCTCTGGCGAGGCGTCTCCCGTGTAGGTGTTCGCGGGCGGGAAGTGCGCGAACACGCGGCTACCGTCAATCCCCTCCCACCAGAACGTCGTGTGCGGAAACTGGTTGAACTGGTTCCACGAAATCTTCTGCGTAAGAAAGTAGTCAATCCCGCATTGGCGTAGAATCTGCGGCAGCGCAGCGGAGTAGCCGAACACATCCGGCAGCCACATGTCCTTCGTGTCGATACCGAATCGCTCGCGAAAGTAGCGCTTGCCGTAGAGGAACTGTCGAACGAGCGCCTCGCCGCCGCTCAGATTCGTGTCCGCCTCCACCCACATGCTCCCGAGCGGCTCCAACTGCCCGCGCTTCACCATTCGCTTTACCCGGCCGAACAGCACCGGGTGCTCCTCTTCGAGCCACTCGTACTGTGCCGCCTGGCTGTGAACGAAGTGGTGCTCCGGGTACTCCTCCATCAGGGCAAGTTGCGTGGCGGTGGTGTGCGCCATCTTCTTGCGCGTGATGTGGAGCGGCCAGAGCCAGGCGGTATCCAAGTGCGCGTGTCCGACGGGCGTGAGGATGTGGTACGGCGATGGCTGTTCAGCCTCCAGCGCCTCGCGGAGCGCCTTCCGGCAGCGGGGTGCGGCGCTGCGGTCGGTATACAGGTTGGCAACGTCGTTGAGGGCGACCAGCAGCCTCGCCGCAAGCGGGTCGCGATCGTCGAGCGACTGAAGCAGCCGCTCAGCGAACGAGCAGTCCATCAGCAGGTCGAAGATATCGCCGTCAATCGCCTCGAGCCGCACGTCTCCAACGACGAACGGCTTCGCCGGCGGGTCGGTCGGCTTGCCGTGAACGCTGACATTGGGGTTCGTGCCGTATGCCTGCACGAACAGGTCTACGTTCTCGCCTCCACGCGCCCTTCGTGCGACGGGGAAGAGCCGGTGCTTGCTGTCAACGCCCTGTAGCGGCGCATCTTCCCCCCACACCGTGCGCTCGCCGCCGACGTCGAGGCAGGCGAAGACCTCCAGCCCCTCCCAGTTCGGAACGCGCCCCTGCACCCGGAACCACGCCGTTGACCAAACAGGCCCCCACGCGAAGCCCCTCTCGATCTGCTTGAACCGCGCCTTCTCTGCCTCTTGGCGATTGCGATGCTGCTGCAGGCTCACGGAGACGCGCAACGGCTCGGTCGCAACGACCAGGTCTCGCGCGAGCGTCTCGCGCACGAACTGTCGGATTCGGTTGCGGGTCAACGGGGGATGCTTCAGCATGGGCCGCTATTCTGGTTCAACGCCAAGCGCCAAAGCACCTGCTGCGAGCGGGCGCAGGCATCCCCGCCCGCGATGGGGATTTGCCTCGCCAACACCATGCTCTATACGCGCACAGCGAGGCGTGAAGTACCATGCGCGCAACGCGCACACCGCGAGCGAATGCCACGATGGAAGGAGCGCTTCTCGAACTGGCTTGGCAGGCGCTGTTCGACAACTGGGCAGCGCGCCCCGCCCCGTGCATCAAGCCGCGCGCATGGAAGCAACTCATCGCGACCCTGCGAAGCGCGCCGTCCTTCGAGGCGGCCGCGTACCACTTCGGCAACCGCGGCACTCGTGATGTCGCCGATCTCCTTCGAGACGAGAACCTCCGCACCGCCGCGGAGGCTCGTCGAGAGCGCCTCTCAGCGGGTGGCTGGACGATGCTCGCCTCCTGGAGCGAGGGCTATCCGACCTGCTTGGTCGAGCGGCTCGGTCGGGACGCCCCACCCCTTCTTTGGTCGCGAGGCTATGAGTGCGACGGAACGCTTCCCGGCGTCGCCATCGTCGGCAGCCGCGCACTCACCGCGGATGAGCGCAGGTTTGCCGTTGCGGTCGGTAAAGAGTGCGCCCGATTGGGCTTCCAGGTCTTTTCCGGAGGCGCGGTCGGGGCGGACACGCTCGGGTTGCGCGGGGCGGGCATTGGGCTTCACTTCCTTCCCGGGTCGGGCACGGGGCGCCATAGGAGCCTCCCCGTCGCCTGCCGCGACCCAGAGGGCGCCCCGTTCGACCGAATCGAGGCGCTCACGCGGAACCGCTGGGTGTATGCGGCGTCCGTTGCGGCGGTGGTCGTCGCGAGTCGCTTGAATCGGGGAGGCAGTTGGCACGCCGCTGTGGCGGCGATTCGCTCACGCCTCTGCCCCGTGTTTGCGTACCTCGCCGGACGCCCCTCGACAGGAAACGCGGCTCTCGTCGAGAGCGGCGCCCGCGCCATCCGCGACCCAGGCGAGTTGGGCGACCTGCTCGGCGAGGCGCTTGAACCGGAGGCGCCGCTACCGTTTCAGAACGAGTAGAAGAAGAGCCTCGGCCCGCGATTGCCGAGCGCACCGACACTGCCCATGACTACGCCCGTGTAGCGCACGGCGCCCTGTGCGGTGACCTGCATCTTGAACAGGCTCGCCCCGCCGCCTGCAGCTCGCACCTCGAACTCCGCGACCTTCGGGCTGATGCCGAGCATCTTGGTTGACTTCCCGAACGCGATGTTCTGAGCACCTGCCCACGGCCTGCCGTCGAGGTAGATGTCAACCGCCGGCCCGCCGGTAAGCGCATTGATGATCTGAAACTGCGCCTGGCCCTTGCCGGGCGGGCCGTACGTTGAGTCGCGATGCACGATTGGCGTAAACGTTCCGGTTGCGGACGGCGTTCCGGTGAAGATGATCGTGTGCGGATAGGCGGGCTGAATCGAGACGATGACGTCGTTCACGATGCGCTCTCCCTGCAGGGAGCCGACATACACGGCAACCGTCTTGCCCTTGATCTCGGCGTAGGTCGTTCTCTGCCCGTACGGTAGGTAGCGGCCGAACTCGCCAACGTAGAGAAAGTAGGCGCTCTCTTCCGGCATGGCGTTAATCCAGCGCACCTGCGCCGGACTTTGCGTCGTCGGCGGAATCGGGTCGTACCCAGCGCGACCGCCGAAACCCTGCCCGGCGAGGGCGGAAGCAAGCAACAGCACAGCAATACTCATAGGAATCTCCGAATTCACCGATTGGACGTGCCACGGTGTGTCCCCGTTTCAGTACCGGGCAACCCGGTACATTTCAGAGTCCCCTTATCGCGCGCGAGTCGGTTACAATCTTAGCGGCTCGGCGTGAGCCGTGCCCAAAGGAGGTTAAACATGCAGGTAATGCAATCGAGAAGGGGTGCTCTGGCGGGTCTGGCACTAGCCGCCTCAGCATTTACCATAGCTTCAACTAGTGCCGTAGCGCGGGACATCCACGTCCCTGGTGAGCAACCGACCATACAGGCAGCAATCAACGTCGCATCGGACTTCGACCGTGTCATTGTCGCGGATGGTGTTTACCGAGGCGAGGGCAACCGAAATATTCGCTTCAATGGGAAAAAGATCACCGTCATGAGCGCCAATGGCCCGGAAAATTGTATTGTTGACGCGGAGAACGCCTCTACCGTTTTCTGGCTTGACCATCCGTGGGAGGACCAGAACACGGTACTGCAAGGCTTCACCATCACCGGAGGCTTCAGCAACTTCGGCGCCGGTATTCGGAGCGGCTCAGGCGCGGCAGCCATCGTGAAGGATTGCATCATCAAGGGAAATCGCGCGGAGTTCGACGGTGGCGGGATTGGCATCGGAAGCGCCAGTCCAACCTTCATCAATTGCGTAATTGTGGGGAATTCTGCGACTGGCGGAGGTGGTGCGATCAATGTCTTCAACAACAGTAACGCCACCTTCATCAACTGTACGATTTCCGGTAATACCTCTCCGCAAGGGGCGGTATTGCTGGGTGGTGCAAATCCGACGGCGACCTTCGTCAACTGCATCGTCTATGGCAACCAAGCCCCCCAGGCGATCCGCGTTGCTGCCGGCACGGCGAACGTCAGCTACTCCGACATCGAAGGTGGTTTCTCTGGCCCGGGGAACATCGATGCGGACCCACTGTTTGTAGACCCGTCCAATGGGGACTACAGCATTGGGGCCGGCTCCCCTGCTATTGATGCCGGCAACAACGACGCTGTTCCCTCGGGGGTAACCGAAGACATTGCGGGTAACGACCGCTTTGTCGACGACCCGGCAACCCCAGATACAGGAAACGGGTCAGCCCCGATCGTTGATATGGGAGCGTACGAGTTCCAACCTGTTGGAGGTCCGATTCTTCCCCAGAGCGTTGAGGTAACACGAGGCGCATTTCAGAGCGGTGGGCTGCCGGACCTCTTTGACAGCGACAACTCGTACTACAACGTTGAGGCAAGACGTCCAACTGAAATAGCTGCTGCAAGCGTAGAGATCGTCGTCACGGGAACCGCACAATCAACTTCGGCGAGTCGTTTCGAGTTCGTCCTTGAAGCGGCGACCAGCGGCGATCCTGTCCGACAGCGCATTGAGCTGTTCAACTATGTCAGCGGCACCTGGGAGACTGTGGATGAAAGAAACGGCGTGCCCAACGACACAACCGTAAACGTGGTCATCACGAGCAACGCATCGCGGCTCATTAACCAAAACACCCGCGAAATCAAAGCGCGTATCGGGTACCACGACCGGGGTGTCACATTCCCAGCCTGGGGCGCTCGCTACGACCAGACAGTCTGGAACATCACGCCCTAGCGGATCCCAACATGAGCGGGCGGCGGGCCATGACCTACCGCCCGCTTTTTCGGTAAACTCGCTGTGTGGTTTTCCTCGTCGGCGTGATCGCTCTCGCCACTTCGCCGCAACTCGGCTGGCGTGCAGGCACGCCGGAGCCGATCCTCGAGGACGATCCCGGCTTCGTCGCTCTGTATTGGAAGACCTGGGAGGCGTACCACGACTGCGTCCGGGAGGATGTGCGGCTTGCCCTGTTCCCTCCGCGGTACGCCGCGCCGAACGACGAAATAGCCTTCGACGACGCCGTTGCCATCACTCTCTTCAGTAAGTGGGGCTGGAAGGCGGCGCCATCGAACGAGACGCTGAAGTTCGCGCTTCAGGCGGTCGAACCCACCGGCAAGGCGCCACGAGCGATCTCGGTGGCAACCGGAGCTGCCGACGGCGTCGCGGTGGGCCCGCCGCTTGCTCCGCTCGCGATTTACGACGCCTACCTCCTCAGCGGCGACCGCGCACTCCTCGAAGCTTGCTTCTCGCCCGCTGTGCGAAGGCAAGCGTTCCTCGAGTCGGTGTATGGACACATCGAATCGGAGGCAGAGACCGACCCGGAAACGGGGGCAATCCTGCTCGACCCGAAGACGCGCCGCCCAATCATCAAGACGCGCGAAGGGCCGCGCTTTGTGCCGCCCGAGTTCTCTGTGCTGCCCGTAAGCCCGGGGCCATCCATTCTGGTGTCGGCAGAAGCGCTTGCCCTGTCCATCCAGGCGAACGTGCACCTCGCGCGGGGAGCGGACGCTCTGGGCCTGCGGGAATCTGCGGCGCTCTATCGCCGCCTGCTGAGAGCCGACGCAGCCAAACTCGCGGCTTTGTGGCACGAGGAATTCGGGATGCCCATCGGCAGGGACGAGGCGGATGCGCCTGCGGAGCAGCCGTCGCTCGTCACGGCTTGGGCGTTGCTTGGCGGAGCGCTGGATGAGGCAACCACGAGCCGTCTGAGCGCTGCGCTCTCATCCCCCGACCTCTTCGGGCGCAGGGTGTGGTGGCCGCTCCTCCCGTATCGCCACTCACAGTACCGCGGCGACGCCGGCGCGCGACCACTGTTCGTCTATCTCGCTGCACGCGGTTTGCTCGATTCGGGCAAGCGCGAACAAGCGGCGTACGCAACCGAGGGGTTCCTTCGCGTCATTGAACGCTGCGGTGGAGAGAGTAGAAAGGCGCTCAGCGACTACGGGCCCGACACGCTTCGCCCGGCGCCCAACGCGCACGAGAGCGCACTCGCCGCCGGGCCAATTACCATTGCCGGACTCATCGAGGCGGTCATCGGCATCAACGTAGACGCCTCGAGGAAAACAATCTACTGGTCACCCTGGCGTCGAGACCGACACGGTCTGAAGAACCTGCGATTCGGCTCCGCGACCGTCTCTCTGGTGTGCGACGAGCGCGCGTCCCGCTTCGCCGCGCCAACCGTCCAGATTGAAACGAACGAAGCCTTCACCCTCATTGTGAGGCACGGCGGCCGCGACTGGTCACGCCGATTCGGCGCGGGCAAGCACGTGTGGGCGGTCTCTCGCTAACCCGGCGGCCAGCCCACCGGGGTCAAGTCCTTCGGCGCGCCAATGTCCCACGCAGAAGGCGGAATCGGGTCGCCGACGATGAAGTAGTCGTACAGTACCGTCTCGGCAAAGGTCGTGCTCTCTTCTACGCGGCGCGAACGTTCCACTCGACTAATGAGCCCGTCGCCCCTCACGTACACCACGGCAAACCATCCGTCCGCTTGCTCGATGTCCAGAACGTCGTGCTCCTCGCCGCCGAGTAGCGCCGACTCCCCGCGTAGCGACACTTTAGCCCCCGAAGAGGCCAAAGCGCGCCACGGGTCTGCACCCGAGAGCAAGGCGACCATGAGCGGCTCCATGACCGTGACGGTGCGGCGAATGCGGTCGAACGCCTCCTCGCGCAACACAGCCCCTCGATAGACGCGGCGCTCCACTCTATCCCAGCCGACGAGCAGCCCATCGTCGTAAAGCACCGCAAACGAGCGCGAGGGGCTGTCGAGGGTAACGCCAAAGCGGAACCGTCCGCCCCGCTCCCACCAACCGTTCGACTTCAGGGTTCGCTGCTGGCCTTCGGTGAACTGATACGTGCGGGAGGAGTACATCAGAGTCGGAACTTTCTGGTACTTCTCCTTCGACCGCTGCACCGCGCCGAGCGCACCTTCGGCGAAGGTAGGCGGGTCGCCCACGACCCCGAACATCTCCACACGTTGCGCGCCCTCAGGGGGGGCATAGCGCAACGGGGCCTCGAGGTCTCCTCTCTCAACGGTTATGCGCCACTCTGCGACGGCCCCCTGCGGAGAGTCGAGCGTCAGGCGGCGCAGCAGGTGGTCGGAGGCGCCCACCTCGATCTCGACCGCATAGCCCTCCTTCGGCGAAGCTCGGTACACCGGCGAGCCTTCCCCCGCTCGAGAGAACTGAAGGGGACCGAAACCTGAGAGGAAACTGAGCAGCCCCGTTGCCGGATCAAGGTACACCTCGAGCATTGGATCGAGAGAGCCCAGGATCGCGGCAAGCCCGTCGAACATCCTTCCCGACACACGCTTGACGACGTACTGGTTCGTCGCGCGCTCATAGGCTGTAACGCGCGCGCCCTCAACCATGACGATTCGCTCGGCGGCGCCGTCGGGGCCGATGTCGAGCCTGAATCTCTCGGCGTTGTGGAAGAACAGCCTCCACTCGAGGGTGCCCAGACCCTTGCCCGACACCTTCGCGCTGACCACTACCTGAGCGAGCGCCTGGTGAGCCTGACGAACCTCCGTCGGCAATCCCGACACTTGTCGTGCTCCTACACCAGACGCGAAGCCCAGAGCCTGCGCCGCGAACCACAGAACGCCAATGGGGGCAACTCTCATTCCAGAGCCTCCTTCACTCGCTGGGCGAGGGTGGTGGTCATCGTAGGGACGGCGGCGACTTCTTGGACGGATGCTCGGCGGATGGCTTCCAGTGAACCGAAGGCACGGAGGAGGAGGCGCCTGCGCTTCGGGCCGATGCCGGGCACCTCGTCGAGCGGATTGCCGAACATCCGCTTGTCCCTCAACTTGTGATGGTACGAAAGGGCGAAGCGGTGCGCCTCGTCACGGAGTCGGCGTATGAGCACCAGCCCGGGAGCGTTCAGCGGCATCTCGAGCGGCTCGGCTCTGCCAGGCTGGAAAACCTGCTCGCGCCGCTTGGCGAGCCCTATCGTCGGGACGGTCAGCCCGATTTGACTCTGCGCCTGGAGCGCGGCGTGCAGTTGACCGCGCCCGCCGTCAATCACGAGCAGGTCCGGCAGTTTCTGGAATCCCTCCTTGCCGTCTTTCCAGGCTTTGAACCTTCGGAGCACAGCCTCTCTCATCATGGCAAAGTCATCGGGCGATTCGGGATTGTAGCGGATGCGAAATCGCCGGTACTCGGGCTTGGCGGGCTGGGCGTCCTCGAAGACGACCATGGAGGCGACTGGGGCAGTGCCCTGGATGTTCGAGATGTCGAACCCCTCGATGCGCCACGGTGGGGACGGCAGGCTCAGGGCTTCCTGAAGCTGCTGCATCGCTGCTTCTGCCCATGCGGCCTGGCTCTCTTCCTCTTGGCGCATCTGTTCGAGCGCAAGTTCGGCGTTCGTTGCCGCTAGTTCGAGCAACTTCAGCTTGTCTCCACGCTTCGGAATCTCGACGCGCACCGACCTCCCTCGCTTGCTCCGCAGCCACGATTCGATGATCGCACGCTCCTCGATCTCGACGGGCAGGAGCACCTCTTGCGGGACCTCGGGGGCGTCGGCGTAGTACTGTTTGACGAATTCCTGCACCGCCTCGGCGGGGCTGCTCTCGCCCGAGCCGTCCAAGTGAAAGATCCGCTGGCCGATGAGCTTGCCGCCGCGCACGTAGAACAACTGCACCGCTGTGCCTCGGTCGTCGCGCACCAGGGCGACGGCGTCCTGATCTCGACCCGCTTGTCCAACTACCTTCTGCCTTTCGAGAACCTGCTCGATGCTTGCCACCGCGTCGCGGTAGCGAGCCGCTGCCTCGAAGTCGAGGCGCTCGACGGCTCGCTCGATGCGCTCACGAAGGTCTTTGAGCAGAGAGTCTTGTTTGCCCTCAAGGAACTGCCGCACGCTGCGGAGTTCCTGTTCGTATTCCTGTCGGTCTGCCAGGCCGGCGCACGGCGCCAGGCACTGCCCCATGTGATAGTAGAGGCACGGGCGCTGCACCGCGTCGCCGCTCCAACTCTTGCCGCACGGAATCAAACGGAACACCTTGTGCAACAGCGTGAGCGTCTCTCTAACCGCCTGCGCGCTCGTGAACGGCCCGAAGTACCGCGACCCGTCCTTGCGCAACCGGCGCGTGAACATGACCCGCGGAAACGGTTCCTTCGTTACGACGATGTAAGGGTAACTCTTGTCGTCGCGCAGGCGGACGTTGAACGGCGGGCGATGCTGCTTGATAAGGTTGCACTCAAGAACCAAAGCCTCTAACTCGCTGTCAACGACCAGCCACTCGATGTCGCGAATCAAGGCGACCATCCTCGCGATGCGAGAACCGAGGTTGGAGGACTTTCGGAAGTAGGAGCGCACGCGACTGCGTAGGGACAGCGCCTTGCCCACATAGAGCACGCGGCCCTTCTCATCCTTGAAGAGGTAACAGCCGGGCTGGGCGGGAAGCGCCTTCAGGCGTTGGGCGACCGCCTCACAGGCATCCTCAATTGAGGCTCCCGAACGCATCACTCCTCCGCAGCGACCGCCGCCGCCTTCCGCTTGCGAAGGCGGTGATGAACCACCTTGATGATGATCGGGATCACGGACACGGCGAGAAGCCCAACAATCGCCAACTCGAAGTTATTGCGCACGACGGGGATGCGGCCGAGCGTGTAGCCCGCGCCCACGCACACGAGCACCCAAAGAAAGGCGCCAAGCAAGCAGAAGCAGATGTATCTGCCGAACGTCATGCGCCCGATGCCCGCCACAAACGGCGCAAAGGTGCGAACGATCGGGACGAAGCGCGCAATGATGATGGTCAGCCAGCCGTAGCGCTCGTAGAACTCGTGTGTTCTGTCGAGGTACTCACGCTTGAAGAGACGACTCTCCTTCCCGCCGCGGAACACCTTCGGCCCGATGTAGCGCCCGATGTTGTAATTCACGATGTCGCCCGTTAGCGCGGCAACCATGAACGTCAGCGAAACGACCCACACGTTGAGCCCGAACTCAGGCTGCGCTGAGAACATGCCCGCGGCAAACAGGAGCGTATCTCCTGGGAGAAACGGCGTAACCACCAGGCCGGTTTCGGCAAACACAATGAGAAAGAAGATGAGGTACGTCAGCGTGCCGTATTTCTGGATGATCTCCTGAAGGTGCTCATCCAGGTGCAGGAACACATCGAGAACGTTAGCGAGTAACTCCACAGGCTTACCAGAGAATACGACAAATGAGGCGCAGATTGCGAACTTCACCCCTTCCCGGGTACCTTCTCAGCAAGATGAAAGCGGTTTGTACCGTAATGGCGATCGCCCTTTTCGCTACGATCGGCGTAGGATGCAGCAAAGGCGAGGAAGCCGGGCGCGCTGAGTCGCCGCCCGTTAGCACCGAGCCGGGGCCTGGAATGCGGGACGGTGGAGGCGAACAGAACCGGGGCGGCGCACCCCAACAGCCCGTCCCTCGAGCCCCGAACGCTGAAGATTCACCATCAAATCTAAGGGGTTACGAGGAGCCTAAGTACCAGGATCCCCTCGGAGAAGATGGGGGTTAGGGCAGCCGCCCCTTCCCCGCCACCCGCCCGTCGTGTATACTCCGGCAGGAGGCAGGTAGCCGCGTGCGCTTGCTTCTACACACTAACCACCAGGAGGTTACAACAACAATGAAGCGATGGATGATGATGACGATCGCCGCGATCGCGGTTTTCGCACTCTTCGGATGCAACGGCGGCACGGAAGAACCGCCGGCTGAAGGCGGCACCGCGCCTGCCGACGGTGGCGCAGCCACCGGCGATGTGGCCGGCGAGCCCTCCACCCCGGCCGACACGAGCGGTGCCGGCAACCCGTGTGCCAACACCGGCACGAGCGGTGCCAGCAACCCGTGTGCCAACACCGGCACGAGCGGTGCCGGCAACCCGTGTGCCAACACCGGCACGAGCGGTGCCGGCAACCCGTGTGCCAACACCGGCACGACCGAAGGCTCGACCGACGCCGGGAGCGGCGGCGGCCACTAAGCCCGAAGGCAAGACCATTCTTCATCTGCGCCCCGGCTTGCCGGGGCGCGCTGTTTTTGAAACCTCACACCGCTCCATCAGGTAAGTACCGAAACCATGGTCGCGAACATCAGGAACCTAACCGTCGCCTACGGGCGGAACGTGGCGGTCTCCGGCGCGACCTGTGACATCCCAGAAGGGTGCGTCGGCCTGCTCGGGCCCAATGGGGCGGGAAAGACGACGCTGATCAAGGCGCTCCTCGGGTTCCTCAAGCCAAGCGAAGGCGAAGGGACGATCCTTGGCTACGATATCCGCTCCGCAAGCCTGGCACTCCGCTTGCACGTCGGTCTGATGCCTGAAAGCGACTGCCACATCCCCGGCATCAGCGCCGTCGAGTACGTCGCGCTGGCGGGAGAACTCAGCGGGCTTCCTCGCGCGAACGCGATGCAGAGAGCGCACGAGGTCCTCGAGTACTGCGGCCTCGGCGAAGCAAGGTACCGTTTCGTCGAGACCTACTCGACAGGCATGAAGCAAAAGGCGAAGATTGCCCAGGCGCTCGTGCACGGGCCGCAACTCCTTTTCCTCGACGAGCCGACGAACGGGCTTGACCCGGAAAGCCGCGAGGAGATGCTCGAACTCATCCGCGACATCTCTCACAACAAGGGCGTCAACTGCATCGTCTCGTCTCACCTGCTTCCAGACATCGAACGAACCTGCGACTGGATCCTCGTGATGAGTCAGGGCAAGATTCGAAGCCAGCGCTCGGTCGCTGATATGAAGGGCGCAAGCGACTCGGTGTGGGATGTTGAGTTGAAGGAGCCGATCGAGTCGTTCCCCGCCGCCCTCGAAGCGAAGGGCGCGAAGGTTCTGTCGTACCTCAGCAATCTGTACCGGGTGGAGGTTCCGCAGGGCGAACGAGCGGCGATGCTCATCCTGGCGGTTGCTTGCGAAGTAGGGGCCGAGGTGCGCGGCTTGCGGCCCGCCTCACGGTCCCTGGAAGAGGCGTTCCTGGAGGCAATATCGTGAGCCAAGACGTTGCCCCTCCTCCAATCGCCGACCTCACGTACCGCAACTACGACGGGCCGAAGGCACTTCGTCCGTTGCGGTGGTGGACGATCGCGCGCTCCTTCATTCGCACTGCGATGCGCAAGAAAGCGTTCTGGGTTCTGTTCGGCCTGCTGTGCATGCAGTGGATGCTCTTTGCCCTGTTCGTTTTCATCAATTCGCAAGCGGATCAGATTACCGGCGGAGCGCAGCGCCAACTGCGTGCGTTAAACCTCGCGAACACGTTTGTCGATGTTACCGACATCTGGATATGGGTGTTCGCGATCGCTCTGTTCATTGGCGCAGGCAGCATCGCTGCCGACAACCGCGCCAATGCAATCCAGGTGTACTTGAGCAAGCCGCTGACGCGAGCCGACTACATCCTCGGGAAGTGGGCGGGCATGGTCATCCTGCTCTACTTGGCCCAATTTGTGCCGATGCTCGTGGCGGTGCTCTACGCGGCGCTCGATCAGGGATTCGGGGAGTTCCTAAGCTCGTACCCGCGGCTGGCGCTGGTGTTCCCGCTTGTGCCGTTGATCCCGGCGGTGATGCATGCCTCAATGCTCATCGGCATCTCGGCGCTGAACCGCACACCCGCCATCGCGGGCATCACATACACGGGCGTCTTTATTGTTTGGAACCTCCTTGCGACCTCGATCGCGTTCGCGCCCATCGTCGAACAGAGTGCACGCGCGACGGTTTTGTTCTTGAATCCACGAGGCGTCATTTATGGTCTGATTTTCAACCTGGTCGGCACCCGCGGAACGCCTCCCGGCTTCCGATCCGAGCTGCCTCTTCCCGAGTGGGCGCCGCTGCTTGGCCTCGCCTTGGTGTTGTGCGCGGGGTCGCTTACCCTCGCCGTGCTGCGCGTGAGGGCGGTGGAGGTGGTCAAAGGGTGATCGAGCTGCAACGAGCCAGCCGTTGGTACGGCCAAGTCATCGGCGTCAACGACGTAACGTGCTCCATCGGCCCTGGCATCACCGGCCTGCTTGGAGAGAACGGAGCCGGCAAGTCCACGTTGATCAAACTCGTCACAGGACAACTCCGTCCGACGACCGGCACGGTTACCGTGTTCGGCGAAGTTCCTTTCGCAAACTCAGCCGTGTATCGAAGGCTTGGCTATTGCCCTGAGACGGACAGCTTCTACGACCATATGTCCTGCGAGGAGTTTCTGCTCCTCATGGCACGTCTGTCAGGCCTTCCCACTTCCGAAGCAAAGGCTGTCGTGGAGAGGTCTCTCCGACGCGTCGGGATGCATGAAGCCAGGAAGCGCAAACTCGGCGCATGTTCCAAGGGGATGCGGCAGCGGATTCGGATTGCGCAAGCGGTTCAGCATGACCCGGAGGTTCTCATCCTTGACGAGCCGATGAGCGGCCTCGACCCCGTGGGCAGGAAGGAGATGAGCGACCTGCTGCTTGAGTTCGGGGCCACCAGAACCATCATCATCAGCAGCCACATCCTCTACGAAGTCGAGGCGTTGACGCGCTCGATCCTCTTGCTCCATCGCGGAAGGCTGCTCGCCCAGGGCGACGTTCGCCGCATTCGTGACCTGATTGACCGTCACCCTCATCAGGTCGTGGTGGAGACGGACGGCTCCGCGCGCCTGCTGGCGAAGGAGTTGGTCGGGCTTTCGTCCGTCGTCGCTGCCCGCATCGAGGGCGATGAGTCGCGCCTGATCGTTGAGACCCCCCGCCCCGATGAGTTCTACACCCAACTCCGAGACATCGTGCTTGCCAACAACATTCCGCTACGAACGTTCTACTCGCAGGACAACAGCCTAGAGGCGGTGTTCCGCTATCTGGTCAAGGGATGAACGCACTCGCTATCGCCATCTGGTTCCTGAAGGACACGCTGCAACCCAAGCGAGCGGTTACCGCCGTGCTGCTGGGAATCATCGGCCCGCTGTTCGCCCTCCTGTTTCGCGCATTTGGGTTCACTCCGGTGGAGACTTACGACGCAAGCGTGCAGTTGGGCATCTTCTCGGCGACGCTCGTGCTTGCGGCGATCGCGTACGGTGGCGGCATCGTCACGTCTGAGGTGCTCGGCAGAACGATTCCGTTGCTCCTCACTCGCCCGGTTCCTCGCTGGACGCTCTTCATGGGTAAGTGGCTCGGCGCCGTCGTGTTGACGGCGGCGACTTCGGTCGTCGCCTGCATCCTAACGGCTGTCCTCTCCTTCGGCATCGAATTCGACACCAACATGTTGCTCCGCGACATGCTCGTTCTCAGCGCAGGAGCCGTGACCTACGTAAGCCTTTTCGGGCTGCTGTCAGTTCTGTCAAAGCGCCCATGGCTCATCGCAGCGATCTTCGGCTTCTTTTGGGAAACCTGGGTCACCTACGTGCCCGGCGACTTCCGAAGACTATCCGTAATGACCTACCTCAAGCAGCTCTCGCCCCACGCCGACGTCGCGGGTCAGGAGAATCCACTCGAAGCGCTCTCCGAAGCGTTCCAAACCGCGCCGATTGACCCGCTCACCTGTTGGAACACCCTGGCGGTGCTGACGATTCTGTCCCTCGCCGTCTCGATAGCCGTCTTCTCGACGGCGGAGTTCCTACCCACCGAAGAAGCCGGATAAAGGGGTGGGGACGCCGAAGCCGCAACGACGTCCCCGTTGGACCCGGGTAGCAGAAAGAAGACGCGGAGCAAGCAGACGATGTCTCCCCAGTCCCCGGGTGCATAGGAAAAGACGGCGCAAAGGCGCAAAAAGCCGCCGCCAATCTGGTCACACCTCCAGGGTCAATCCGTCGAAGGCGACGAGGACGCCATGGGGGGCGAAGAAGCGCTCCAATTCCTCGTGCGTTGCCCCGCCCGCAGAGCCGTGGTGCGTCGAGCAGAAGGTCGTACGGTCGTGGGCTGCTCCGATGGCGCGCATCCGCTCAGCCACGGAAAGGAGTTGCTCGCAGGAGAGGTGCCCCCAGTACTCGCTGGGCGCCATGCCGTCGGTGCAATCGAGGATCACGCAGTCCAGGTTTCGTCCTGCGAGGAACTCCCAAGTGTCCTCCTGATACACCCCCGTGTCGGTCGCGTACAGTATGGAGTGCTGGTCGCGCTCAAAAATGAGGTTAAGGCTGTCCTCATCCAACTTGTGATATGCGTGGATCGGCGTTACCCTATAGCCTGCGACTTCAATCGGGACGAAACTGCGAATCAGAATGCGCTCCAACTCCTCGGCGTGGTCGAACTGTCCCACGAAGCCCTCGACAATCGCCGCGTTGCCGTAGACGAGCGGCTTATGATGTTCAATCGGCAGAAACGGTGGGAAGAGGTACTGAAACTCGCGCGGGGCGAAGTGGTCGTCGTGCGAGTGAGTGAAGAACACGTGCGTCCACTCGGCGGCGCGCATGCCCAAACGTTCGCAGCAGGCGAATGTGTCTGGGCCCCAATCTATCTTCAGGATTCCGTCAATCACTGCGCCGGCGCGGTATCGAACATCCTTGCCGCCGTGCTTCCTCGCGTGCTCCGAAACGCGATCGGTTTGGAAGTAGCCAGGGATGCCGTTCGCCGCGCCGGTTCCGGTGAATGTTATGCGCACGATGAACCTCGGTGCGGCTCAGGAGTCACCGAGCGACCACATCACCAGACCGCTCAACAGTTTGGGATAGTAGTAGGTTGACTTCTGCGGCATCTTCTCGCCTGCCTCCGCAATGCGGCGCATATCCTCGACGGTCGGCGGGTTCGTGATGACCGCCATCGCGTCGGTAGAAGACTCGACGCGCCTCACTGCCTCGTGCGCGTCCCGCGTGTACTCGACTCGATCCAGTCCCTCGATACCGAAGCATCGCTTCAGGATGACTTCGTGTAGGATGGTAACGTCGAGGAGTTTGAGCAGCTCAGAGCCGCCGTCCACCAACTTCAGCGCGATGCCCGGGTCATCCAGCGTGGCAAGCAACCCCGTTTGACCCGGAAGAACAATCCCGAACACGCGAACCTTCGGGCTATTGAATTCCTTCACGGCGTCGGCAAGTTCGTCGTTGCCCATGCGCCGTGTGTTGAAGTAGGTCTCCAAGCGAACCTTCGCCTCCGCGAGTGGCGTGGTGAAACCGGTTACGATGCGGTGGGTGGGCAGCAGAGCAAGCCCGGGGTCCTTCATGCTGGAGAGAGCAATGAGGATGAAGTCCTCTGGGATCAGCGCGGGCTGGTCGCCGAGCGCATCGCGGAACTTGAGCGCCGTCTCGTAGCGATGATGCCCATCGGCGATCCAGACGCGAGAGCGAGCCATGTATCGCTGGATCTCGCGAATCGCCTCCTCGTCGGTGCAGCGCGATAGAGAGTGCGAGATGCCGTCGTCCGTGACGACATCGCTCGTGGAAGCGAACGGGGCGGACTCGAAGAGCTTGACCATCCTCCTGTCGTCATCCTCGACCAGCCCGAAGATGCACTCCAGGTGCGCCCGCGTGGCTTCCAGCAGGCGCAGGCGGTCCTCCTTGTGCTTGGGAAACGTTTGCTCATGTGGGAGCACGACGCCCTTCTCATACGGCTCCAGTTTCAGCAAGGTGATGAGGGCGGTGCGAACGCGCGCCACGCCGTGCAGAGGGTTGACGAACCTTTGTTCGAGGCGGTAGACGCCCGGTTCCAGGTCGGCGGCAAGGACGCCGTCGCGCCGCCACTCCGAGAGGCGCGATGCGGCGCGGGCATACTTCACAAACTTGCTCCGGTCGTCGCTGAGCGACTCGGGCAGCGTGAGCCAGACAACGTTGTGCTCGCTGCGGGCGCCGAGTTCCGCCCTCATCTCCGGGGAGATGACGTCGTACGGGGGCGCGACGAGGCGCTCCAACCTCCCCGCATCCTGGGTGTACCGCAAAGCCTGAAATGCTCGAATCTCCGCCATTCGCTCGCAGAGGATACGCCCTAACGCTTGCTCGGCGCAAGCCGCCCCGCGCGCAGCGGGACTTTCGGGCGTCGGTGCGCCATCTCAGGCGCTATGCCTCGACGGCTTGCTGTGGATGGCTAGCATGTACCGCTCCGTCCGCGATTCCTCTGGACCGGTCAAGATGCGCGAGACGCGCAAACCGGGCGGGGGCGTGCCTACGCGTTGCGGTCGGCGGCGCTGCGGGCGATGTCTCCGAGCAGGCCGTCGTCCTCGAGGGAGCGGGCGGCGAGGCACGCTCGCTCGACGGCTTCCAGCATCAGCCGCCCCGCCTCCTCCATACCGACCGCCGCCGGGTAGGTGACCTTGCCTCTCTCGCGGTCGGAGCCGCCCGACTTGCCGATTTGAGCCGTCGGTGACAGTTCGTTGAGCAGGTCGTCTCGGATTTGGAACGCGAGGCCGACTTCGGCGCCGAACCGGGCGGCGGCGGCAGCCCGCTCATCGTCCGCCCCTCCGGAGATTGCCCCCACCTCGGCGGCGGCTGAGATGAGCGCGCCGGTCTTCCTGCTGTGAATCCAGTTGACCCGCTCCAGCGTGGGCTCCTCGCCCTGAAAGAGCATGTCGCCCACTTGACCGCCGACCATGCCTTGAACGCCGACGGCACGCGTGAGCGCGCTGAGGACGCGGAGGGTGGCGCTTGGAGAGTCCGTGTGCGGGACGCTCATGCCGCCCTCGAGCGCGCACTGAAACGCAAGCGCCAACAGAGCATCACCCGCGAGGAGCGCGGTCGCCTCGCCAAACTTCACGTGGCAAGTCGGCTTTCCACGCCGCAGGTCGTCGTTGTCCATGCAAGGCAGGTCATCGTGAACGAGAGAGAAACAATGGATCAACTCCGCAGCGCACGCGGCGGGCAAAGCGCGCTCAGGCTCGCCGCACACCGCGCGGCACATCGCGAGGGCGAGCAGGGGTCGAAACCGCTTGCCGCCACCGAGCGCGGCATATCGCATCGCCTCCTGCAAGGCTTCGGCGGGGCCTTCGGCTTGTTGGTTCAGAACTCGCTCGAGGAAAGACTCGATTGCAGGCTGCCATTCGAGTTTGAACTCCTCGAAGGTCATGAGGAGACTCCTGTGTTGCCTTGTGTCAGCTTTGTAAAGCGCGGATACTGATCGAGTGTCGCCCTTCCTTCAACGAGGTCACGCATCAGGCGGCCGACCCAAACGCCGAACTTGAAGCCGTGGCCAGAGCAGGCGCTCGCGAAGAACGCCGGCACCTTCATCGCGAGCGCGCCGACGGCGAACTCCTCTCCGGGCAGAACGGTGTACAAGCAGGTGAACGACTCGCGCGGCGTAGGGTTTGCGCCGAGCCGGAAGCGCGCGACCTCTCCGACTTCGCGAAGGACTTCGGGGTTGGGCTGGAAGGGGCCTTCCGAAGGGTCCACCTCCGACCCGTATCGGTGTAGACCGACCTTCGCGCCGCGGCCATAGTCCGGAAAGCCGTAGAAGTGATCCTCCTTCGCTTCCACCCACGCCATCGGCGGCAGCCCTCCGCTCAACGTGAAGTACGCGAAGTGTTGAAGCCGAACCTCCGCCGGGAGCGGCACGAACTGACGAATCCATGCACCTGCGCACACGACGAGCGCATCGTACTGGGTGCCTTCGATGACGCCGTCGTCGGTCGGTTGGGCGAGCACGCCCTCGAGCACCTTTGCGCCGTTCTCCTTCGCGATCTCCAGCGCGCCGCGAATGACGCGCTCCGCCTTGAGGAAGCCCGCCCCCTCCTCGAAGAGCGCCTCTTCGTCCGGTTCGAGGTGAAACCCACCGAAGCGTCGCGCAACGTCAATGGGACCCATCGGCTCGAATGGCGTCGAGGTGTACGTGAGGCTCGTGCGCGCGTTGCGGAACCACTCGTCGGTGCTCTGACCGAAGATGAGCAGGCCGCAGCGATGCAGCAACGGCTCACCGAGTTGCTGCTCAAACTCCTCCCAAAGGGGAAACACCTCACCCATCAGCTCGGCGTAGTAGGGGTCGGCGTATGCCCGGCGAATGATGCGCGACGTGCCGTGAGAGGAGCCGCGCGAATGCCCAACATCGAACTGCTCGTACACGTGCACCTCGTGTCCTGCCAGGGAAAGTGCGCGCGCGGAGCAGGCGCCATGCACTCCCGCGCCGATTACGGCGACCTTCACGCCTCCTCCTTCACGATGGGTGGAAGCGTCATGTCGCTGCTGTGTCCCGGAAACCGCTTGGCGTCCGGGTTGATGAACGTCTTCGCGACGTTCACGGCGATGCACACCTCGCCGACGCCGGTTGCGATGAGGTCCAACTTCGCCTCGTGCGTACAGATGTCTCCCGCGGCGTAGACGCCTGGCAGGTTCGTCTCCATCAGGCTGTTGACGAGAATCTTGTTCTTTTGCAACTCGAGGCCCCACGAGCGAATCGGGCCGAGGTCGGTCTTGTAGCCGATGTTGATGGAGAGGAAGTCGCACGGCAACTCGGTGCGCTCTTCCGTCTGTCGGTTCTGTGTTACTATGGCGACGAGCGCATCGCTGCCGATGAGTTCGACCACCTCCTCCCAGCAGCGAAGTTGGACGCCGGATTGCATCAGCCGAGCGACGCTTTCCTCGTGTGCTCGGAACTGGTCGCGGCGGTGGACCAGAGTAACCGAGCGAGCGACGCCCTCGAGCGCGAGCGCCCAGTCTACAGCCGAATCTCCTCCGCCGACAACGACCACCCGCTTGCCGTTGAGTGCGGCTCGATCCTGCACCCCATAGCCGAGGCCCTTGCCCACGAAGCGAGCCTCGTTCTCGATTCCGATCTTCGTCGGTTGGAACGCCCCGACTCCGCCGCAGATGATGACAGTGCGCGAGTCGTGCGCATCGCCGCCTTTGGTGCCGAGTCGCCAGCCCTGATCGATCTTCTCGAGGCGCTCCGCCTGGCAGCCAAGAACGTACTCCGGGTGGAAGCGACCGGCTTGCAGGGTCATTGCGTCTGCCAAGTCTTGCGCTGCGATTTCGGGGAAGCCCGGCATGTCGTAAATCGGCTTGTCGGGGTAGAGCGCGGTCAGTTGCCCGCCCGTCTGCGGTTGAGAGTCAATAACGCGAACCGACATTCCTCTCATGCCTGCATAAAACGCGCCGAACAGCCCGACCGGGCCTGCGCCGATGATCGTAACGTCCTTCACCCGCCCACCTCGTCCGCGTTCTCGACCTCAACAGTTCGCTCGCCTTCGCGGATGACGCTTCCGTCGGGACCAAACTCCTGTTTCCAAATCGGGACGTCCGCCTTCAGACGCTCGATGAGAAAGCGGCACGCCCCGAACGCCTCGGCTCGGTGCGCGCAAGCGGCAGCGGTTACCACAGCGATATCGCCCGGTCGCAACTCTCCAAGGCGGTGAACGAGGGCGACGCGGGCGTTCCAGCGCTCCGCCGCCTCCTTCGCCAGTCGCTCCATCTCGGCGAGCGCCATCGGTTCGTATGCCGTGTACACGACCCGCTCGGTGCGCACCTCTCCGGTTACCGCCCGTACTTCGCCGCAGAACAGGGCGACGCCGCCTGCGTCCGTGCCCTCGAGGCTCCGGCGAATCAGTTCAGGGTCGATCGGTTCTGGCTGCAGCCGAATCATCCGCCGCTCACCGGGGGGATGACCGCAACTTCGTCGCGCTGCTCTATCGTATGTTCATCTGTTGCGAAGGCGCGGTTGACTGCCACCCTGGCGCCGTCCACCCAAAGGCCTTGGGAGCGAAGCACGGACTTAAGGACGCCTACGGTGGCGTCGGCCGGTAGTTCGACCGGCACGCAGTCGCCGTGTTTGGAGCGGAGGCTTGCGAAAAGCAGCACCGGAACGGTCATACCGCGAGTGTACCGATTCCAGTAGAATGAGGCACAGAATGCCCGGTGAAGATAGGGAGCAGGGACCGCCACAACGCCTGACGGCGGAGGAGTTGGCGGTGCGGCTCGCGCAAGCCGACTCGGAGCGCGAGTTCGCTGACTTGCTGACGAAGATTGCCGAGGAAACCGGCGCATCGGCGGAGACCCTGCGGAGCACCCTGAACGAAGTTGACCACCGATCAAGGGTTCGGCGCACTTGGTGGGGCACACTACGCGCGCAAGTCGCCCAGATGGGTGAAGCCACTCGGCGCACCGTAACCTCGGCGTTCCTTGGTTTGCAAGCGGGCTTGGTGGCTGCGCTGGGCGCGAAGTTCGGCGACGACTACGGCCTGGGAACCGTAACTCAGGTGCTCCTCATCGCGCTTGCCATTTACAATACTGCGCTGGCGCGGCGGCGCGAGTTGGCTACGCTCGTCGGGGCGACCATCGGGGCGTCGTATGTCATCGGGCGCGCCTTCTTCTCCGTGCTGCTGCAGCCGGATGCGCCCTTCGACGGGATGCTCATCGTAGGTCTGACCTTGGTGGGTGCGGGTCTGGGGTGGCTCGTCGGCGGCTTGCGCGACACGATTCTGCGCCTGCGGTTCCAACACGACCCCGAAGCTCGAAGAAAAGAGTTGCTCCGCCAACTCATCGAACTGCAGGACGAGTTGCGCGTCGGTGAGCGAACGCTTACCTTCCTGTCGGTGGACATCGTTGACAGCACCGGCATCAAGGCGGAATGCGAGCCGCTCGCAGCCGAGTATTCGTTCGGCGAGTACTCCCGCTACGCGTGCCGGATCGCGCAGCAGTTTGGGGGGTCGCTCCACAGCGCCGCGGGCGACGGTCTTCTGTTTGCGTTCGATCATCCACAGCATGCATTCCTCGCCGCGAAACGGGTCCAAGCGGGGATGATCGAATTCAACGCGCACCTCAACCGCACGAACCGACCGTTCCGCTTGCGGTGCGGCATCCACACGGGTCAAGTGGTTACGCCGATCGGCGGCGACCCATCGTCGGTGAACTATTCTCACGTCATTGACGTTGCCGCGCACCTCCAGAAGGCTGCGCCCCCGGGCGGCGTGGCGGTCTCGCGCGACGCCGCGATGCTGTTCCCGGGTGGGCCGGATGCAGTCGGGAGCGAGACGCTCGAAGCGCGCGGCATCGAGGGCGTCCTTTGGCGTCTGCACAGCGAGGCGACGCCGAGCTTGCAGCGCCCTTCTACGCTCGCACCGCCGCCTTTGCCCGGGACGTAGCGATGCCCAGCCGCTCCGACGCATACGACGTCATCGTCTGCGGAGGCGGAACGGCGGGCGCCGTGGCAGCCATCAAGGCGGCGCGCCTCGGCGCGAGGACGCTCGTCGTCGAGGCTCTGTCCGGGCTTGGCGGAACCCAAACCTTCGCGTGGGTAACCCCGATGATGCCCAACTACCTCGGTGACGAACAACTGTGCCGCGGGATGAACTTGGAGATACAGCAGCGCCACGCCGCGCGGTACGGCGAGGGAGAGGTTCCCAACGCCCAGGTGTGGTACGACCCCGTCGCCGTCTCCGCAATCCTTGAGGAGATGGCAGACGAGGCGGGCGTCGGGAGACTCTACAACGCGATGCTGGCGTCCGTCGCAACGTCCGCCGCACGCGATGGCGTCCGGATGGAAGAGGTTGTCGTTCAGACCAAGGGAGGCGCCTTGCATTTCAAAGCGAAGACATTCGTTGACGCGACGGGGGACGCGGATGTCGTCTTTCTTGCCGGCGGAGAGACAACCTCCGGCGACGAGCACGGCGTCAACCAACCGATGACGCTGCGCTTCACTGTTGCGAACGTAGCGCTGCCCGAGGTCATCGCGTACTTCGGCGAGCACGCCTCGCCCGCCACGGAGCGCTTCCTTCACGTCGGCTTCGCCGAGGCGAGGCAGTCGCCGATTGGGGACGTTGTTGCGGAAGCAGTCGCTAAGGGGGTGTTGAGGGAGGACGACATCGGTTACTTCCAATTCTTCACGATCCATGGGAGGCCCGGCGAGTTGGCATTCAACTGCCCGCGGCTGGTTGGTTTTGACCCGCTTGACCCGTTCTCGGTGAGCGAAGCGCTATCCGCCGGGCGACTTGCGATTCAGCGCGTGCATCTGTTCTTGCAGCAGCTCATCCCCGGGTTCGAGCGCAGTTACATCTCCGTCGTTGCGCCGATGATCGGAAATCGCGAGAGCCGCAGAGTTGTCGGCGAGTACGTCCTGACGGAGGAGGATCACCAGGCGGCGCGGAAGTTCCCCGACGCCATCGCGCGCAACCGATACCCGATTGACATCCACCTCGTCGGAGGCGGAGTCGAGTTGCGCGCTCTGCCCAAAGACGACTTCCACGAGATTCCGTACCGGTGCCTGGTGCCGAAGGGGATCGTGAACGCGCTGGTCGCGGGTCGTTGCCTCAGCGCGACGTTTGCGGCACAATCGAGCGCGCGCATTCAGCCGGTCTGCCGCGCCATGGGTGAGGCGGCGGGCGCGGCGGCGGCGCTTTGCGCGGCGTTAGGCGTTGCGCCGAAGGACCTGGAGTATGCCGCGCTACGCGAACACCTGGATTTGGATTGAGGAGTGAAGCGCACGGGCACCCTCCACAGCAAGCTGTGGAGGGGTAGGAGTTCCAGAAGGGGCTAATCGCTGAGCAGTTTCTCGCGCACTGCCTTCATCGCCGCCTCGGTGCGACTGTTCACCTGCAGCGCCTTAAGGATGTTCGAGACGTGGTTCTTGATGGTCTTCTCGGCGACGCCGAGCCGATCGGCGATCTCCTTGTTGCGCAGGCCTTCGGTGATGAGGCTGAGCACCTCCTTCTCGCGGTCGCTCAGTTCGTAGAGATGCTCGTCTTCAATCTCCTCATCCTCCTGCTGCCTTCGAAACTCCTGCAGCACCTTCGTCGCGATCGTCGGCGACAGGGTCGCTTCGCCCGCGACGGCGCGCTCGATAGCCTCGATGACCTCGTTGGGCGAACTGGTCTTCAGCAAATAGCCAACAGCGCCCAGGCGCAGAGCCTCGAACACCAACTCGTTCTCCTCGTGCACCGTGAGGACGACTGCCTCGATGTCGCGCTTCTTTCGCTTCAGCTCGCGGACGCACTCAAGCCCGCTCATTCGCGGCATCTCGATGTCGGTGAGGAGCACGTCCGCGTCCTCGGTCATGCAGACGTCGAGCGCTTCTCGCCCATCTGCGCCCACGCCGACGCACTCTATGCCCTTCGTGGACGCCAGGATCCGATGCAGCGCCTTGCGGTACGCCTCTTCGTCATCGGCAATCACAACTCGTATCATCTTCGCAATCTCCTCCTCCGATTGTCTCGCGGTCCGAGCGTACCCGGCTGCGGTGGGCGTCCATCGTCGGGAGCGGCAGTAGCGTGCTGGGCTTCATGCATTCTGCAACTCCATCAGCTCGCTGGTTCTGTGCGGCTCTGCGCCCTTTTGCGCCGTTGCGGCCTTTCGGTCTTCTTCCGCGGCCTCCATCTCCATCGCTTGCCGGCGGAGCCCTATTGCCCTTAGGCGATGGAGAAGCGCGTCCGACGTCTGCTCCGCCCCTGCCGCGAGCACCATCTGCCGCTCCGCTTCTTCCCCGCACCACCACAACAGGTCGGCGACTTCGAGGAACGGCACCGGGTCGGCTCCGAACTCTTCAAGCACCTTCTCGCCGCCGCCGGAGAGGAATGCCTCCACGCGAAGGCACGGTTCGAGCGGCGCAAGGAAGTGCGCGTTCGGCAGGTCGTGCTCATCCTCCTCGCCGATGCGCCGAAGAGACCAGTTCTTGAGCCACCACGCCAGGGGGTTCGAGCCGCAATAGAGCAGCGACTCTTCAAAGTCCGCCGCCGCGAGGAGCCATCGCTCGCTGCGCATGGCGGCAAGGCCGAGGGCGAACCACGCGGCGTGCTCCAAGCCCGGCGCGTGCGTCGCGGCAAGCAGCAGGCGCTCCGCCTCGGTTTGGCTTCCCTCGGCAAGCAGGCGCAGGCCTCTCGCCAACGGCAACCCATCCCATCTCTCCCACTCTGCAGGAGTTGTCGCCCACACTTCGTCGTGGTCGCGGCGGCCGAATGGGGCGTCCATCAACGCCTCACCCTCCTCGCTTCGAATCAGAATCCGCTTGGGCGGGGCGCCAAGCCCCCGCAGGGTGTATTCCGCGGCTCGCTCCGGATAGGCGCTCAGCATCGCTTCGACCGTTTCGCCGCTCTCCAACTGCAGGAACACCTTCGCACTCGGAGTGTCCTCTGCGGAGTGCACACGCAGTTTTCCTTCCTCCTCATCCTGGAGCACGACGAACCGCTGGTTCGCCGCGACGGGAACGCCGGGCGCGGAAACAAAATGCAGCGTGCATGACACGGAGCGAGTGCGAAGCGGCGGGAGGAGCGCTGGAGAGCGCGCCTCGATGAGCACGGCGCCCTCGCGAAGCGTCGCGACGCCAACCCGCTGATCCAAGGCAGCGACGACCGTGCTACCGTCGAGAGAGCAGAACGCCCCGCCGGCAAACGCCACTGCCGTGGCAGGCAACCGCAGGGGCAGCGGGGTGCCGTGGCTCGGCGCCATCCTCCGATTGAACAGATTCCAACTGAGCAACAACGCCGCAGAGCCGCTTTCGACCCGTGCCTGCGCCTCCCAGGTGATCCCCGTCTCCCCGTCAACTCCACCCAGGAACGCGCGTGCCTCCTGCTCACCCTCGCGGAGTGCGGAAAGGACGGCTCGCCCGGGCGAAGAGAGTGGAGCGGCGACCGCCGCCTCGCCTCCCTCTCGCGGCGACGCTTGGACGCTTCCTCCATCGCGCGCGCTCAGGTTCACGCGAAGGTACCGGTTCTCGCAGACGAGTTCAGCCGGCGCGCTCGGTTCCTCCTTGGGCACCTGGTAGGCGTTGACGGACAACGCCCGCATTCTACCGACAGGTACAATCGAGCCGTGAACGAGGCATCGCGCAGGTTCGTTCTGCGCGCCATGAAATGGATACTCATTCCGTTCTTACTGTTTTTTGTGGGCTACTACCTCATGTGGCCGCTGCTGGCGGACAAGTTCGGCCTGCACGCCGCCCCCCCGACCATCGAGGTACCGCCGCATGAGGGTTCTCCTGCTGGAGAGTAACCTCTTCTGGTCTCAGCGCTTGCGCATGGGCGTCCATCACTTGGGTGCGGAGCCTTTACTCAACCAGCCGGACGCCGAGGCCGATGTGGCGATCGTGAACCTTGCCGAGGTTGACCCCTCGACCATCAGCGCCCTCAAGGGCAGAGGGTGCTTCGTCATCGGTCACGCCGGACACAAGGAGAAGGAGCTCATCGAGCGCGGCAAAGCTGCCGGTTGCGACCGCATCGTGACCAACGGCGCGCTCACGCACAAACTTGAGCAGATTCTCCAGGAGGCGACGGGTGCGCGATAGTTTCGGACGGACGATTGACTATCTTCGCGTCAGCGTAACCGACCGCTGCAACTTCCGTTGCGTCTATTGCATGCCGGAGGAGGGTTATCCGGTCTCACCCAAGGCGGAGTTGCTCACCTTCGAGGAGATGGCGCGGCTGATCCATGTGGCTGCTGACCTGGGCATCACGAAGGTTCGACTCACCGGAGGCGAGCCGCTCGTCCGCCGAGACTTGCCGGACCTGATTCGCAAGGTCTCATCGCACCCATACGTTCGAGACCTCAGTTGTACAACCAACGCGTTCCTTCTGAAGGCGAAGGCAAGGGAACTGAAGGACGCCGGGCTTCAACGGGTGAACATCAGCCTCGACACCCTCGACCCGGAGCGCTTCGCACGCATCGCGCGACGTGGCTCCTTGCAGGAGGTGCTCAACGGTATCGAGGAGGCGTTCGCCGTCGGCCTCGACCCGGTGAAACTGAACTGCGTCCTCATGCGGGGCGTCAATGACGACGAGGCCGTCGACTTTGCGCGCTTGACCCTCAGCCGCCCGATTCACGTCCGCTTCATCGAACTGATGCCGATTCGGTGGAACCTCGACGAGACCGAGCCGATGGATGCGTTCGCCGCTTTTACTGGGAACCGAGATCTCTTTCGCCTGCGCATCGCGAAGGACGACGGCATGCTCAGCGACGCCCAGATGCGCCGCATGGTCGTCTCGACGGAGGTCGCGCGGCAGGCGATCGAGAAGGAACTGGGCAAGATGTCGCCCGCCGAGGTTCCGACCAACGGCCCAGCAAGGACGTACCGCGTGAATGGGGCAGCGGGCACAGTAGGCTTCATCAGCCAAATCAGCAACGACCTTTGCAGCCGCTGCAATCGCCTGCGCCTGACCGCCGACGGGCAACTCCGACCCTGCCTGATGGCGGATGGCGAGCTGGACCTTCGCACGCCGTTGCGCCTCGGCGCGAGGGACGAAGAGATCAAGGCGCTCTTCCAGCAGGTCGTCCAAGCCAAGCCCGAGCGCCACTACCTCGCCGAGGGCCAGAAGGTAACCGGCCGCGGCATGAGCCAACTCGGGGGCTGAGCATTGGGTCGCCGCGTTCTCGTCGGACACGTCGCCACGCGATCCGAGGCGCAAATCTACGAGCAGATGCTGCGCTCCGCCGGCGTGCCGGCATTTTCAGAGTTAGGCTCGGTGATCTCGGAGTTCGCGGATGTCGCGTCGAGCGGCATTTATATAGATGAGAAGGAATTGAATCGGGAGACCGCGCAGGCGATCCTCGCAGTTCTGGGCAACAGCGCCAACCGAGAGGCGCTCCAGCCCTACCTGGAGGGCGAGCAGCGCGCCGTGCCGGGCATGGTGTCGGTCGCATGGTTCCCAACGCACGCGCTTGCATCGGAGGCGAGGGACGCGCTGAAGGCGGAGGGCGTGCGTTGCGAGATTCGCGAACTGCCGTGGGAGGTTTCGCCGTACGAAGGTCGCCCCTTTGGGCTGTTTCTACCGTTCGAAAGCCTCGACCTCCGTGTGGCACAGGTCGTGTGGTCGCTTGTAGGGGACAGCGCAGACACCGACATCCTCTCGCCCTACCGCCGCTTCTCGACCGAGGGGTAAAGTCGCAGCATGCCGCTCCGACTTGGCATCCTGTCTTGCGCGCACATGCATGCGCATGGTTACGCCTACGCCGCGCGTGAGCGCGAGGACATCGAACTCGTCGGCGTCTGGGATCACAAACCCGAGCGGGCGTCCAAGTTTGCCCAGAGATGGGAGATACCCGATGTCGGGCAGATGGACGGGCTGCTCGATCGCGCCGACGCTGTCGTCATCGCAAGCGAAAACGTGCGCCACGCCGACCACATCGAGCGCGCCGCCAAGGCGGGCAAGGACATCCTTTGCGAGAAGCCGATCGCAACGACCGAGAATGAGGCGAACCGAATCCGCGAGGCTGTGGAGGCGGCAGGCGTGACCTTCATGACCTCCTTTCCATGCCGCCTCAGCCCAGCGTATTCTGCGATGCGCGCGCGTGTGCAGGAGGGTGCGGTCGGCGCGGTGCTCGCGCTGTGCGGAACGAATCACGGCACATGCCCCTTCGACTGGTTCGTCGAGCCTGCAGAGTCGGGTGGGGGCGCATTGATGGATCACGTGGTGCACGTCGCTGACCTGATGCGCGACCTCCTCGGCGAGTCTCCCACAACGGTGTACGCGCAGGTCAATTCGTTGAGGCTCAACCTTGCTTGCGAGGACACCGCGTTCCTCCACCTCACGTTCCCGAGCGGGGTGTTCGCAACGCTGGATGGCAGTTGGTCACGACCAAGCGGCTACAAGACGTGGGGCGACGTGCGGCTGTCTGCAACCGGCGAGAAAGGCGTGATGGAAACCGACCTCTTTGCCCAAGCGCTCGACCTATTCACCGAAGAAGCGCCCACGCACCGCGAGGTGGGTTACGGTAGCAGCCTCGACCGGGAGCTGCTTGCCGCCTTCGTCGGCGCGGTCGCCGAGGGGCGAGAGCCGCCGATTACGCTGGACGAAGGCCTCGCCGCCTCCGCCGTCGCCATCGCCGCGGTTCAGAGCGCGCAGAGCGGCGAACCGGTTCCCGTTCCCGTGCTCTGAACCGCACCTGACCCGCCACGAAGGAGCGCATTTCGCGCCATACTCTAACCCGATGACCGACCCGCACAAGACGCAGATGCTGGAGGAGGATCCGAACCGGACGCGCATCACGTCCGCGCCTTCCCTGACGGCGACGCAGACGATTCAGCCGATCCAGTGCCCTGTCTGCAGATCGCACAATCCGCCGGGTGTGCTGTATTGCGTCGAGTGTGGGCTTGTCTTTTCGACAAGCGACAGCCTGCCGGACGACGTCTTCAGCGCGCCGCCGGTCCGTCCGCCCTGCCTGGTGGACGCCGCCGGCAGAGAGCAGCACCTCCGACCGGGTGAGAACCTCGTCGGACGCGAGGGCGACATCCTTCTGACCGATTCGCGCTGCAGCAGAAAGCACGCGAAGGTGTACCTCGAGGACGGTAAGGTTTTCGTCGAAGACGTCGGCAGCACCAACGGCACGACCGTCAATGACGAGCCGCTGCAACCGAGCACGAAGACCGAAATCAAGCAGGGCGACAAGGTCGCCTTCGCCGGCGTCGAAATGACGCTGCACTTACCAGGAGAGGTGGGCGCAACTCAACTGCCGCAGTCAAACAAGACCGCCGCGCTGGACGCTCCGCCCGCCGTGGAGAAACCGGTCGCGTATCTCGTTGGAGATGCCGGTCGGCACGCTCTGCGGCAAGGCGAGAACAGGATCGGAAGGAAGCCCGAAAACGATGTCGCCATTGCCGACCCCTACGTGAGCGGATCGCACGGCGTGCTCACGATCGGCGACGGCACAGCGCACTACACCGATACGGGAAGCACAAACGGCTCTTTCCTGAACGGCGCCCGCCTGGAACCGCAGCAGAAAACGACACTCCAACCCGGCGACGTGCTCAAAATTGGACAGATGGACTTCACCCTCGAGTGGAGCCAACCCGAGGAAGCGTGATGGATACAACTGCCGAATTCTCGCGTGAGGAACTCAGCGCGGCGACCGTGCCACTGAGGCGCGTCCCAAAGGTGACCGTCGCGTGCAAAACCGACATCGGCTGCGTCCGGGAGAACAACGAAGACAAGTTCGAGTTCTTCTTGCCCGAGTCGGAGCCGCTGCTCGCGGTTCGGGGGCTTGTTTTCGTCGTCTGCGACGGGATGGGAGGGCACGCGGCAGGCCAGATCGCAAGCGAGATCGCGTGCAAGTCGTTCCTCTACGCATATCTCCATCACGAATCCGCCGACCCGGAAGAGGCATCCCGCACCGCCGTCAGCCACGCCAATCGCTTCGTCCGCGACGCCGCCATGGCGATCCCGGAGCGCCGCGGGATGGGGTGCACCCTCAGCGCGCTCATGCTCGTGCAAGATCGCGCCATCACCGCGCAGGTCGGAGACTCGCGCGTCTACCGCCTACGAAACGGCGATCTCACTCAACTTACCGCGGAGCACACGTTTGTGGAAGAGCTCGTCGCGGGCGGGCTGATGGACAGGGAGACCGCCAGCCGAGACCCGCGTTCCCATGTGCTCACCCGCGCCGTCGGTGTCGAGGACTCCGTCGAGCCGGAGATCGCCGCCCACGACCTGCTGCCGAAGGACGTGTTCCTCCTGTGCAGCGACGGCGTAACCAACCTGGTAAGCGATGCGCGCATTGCCGAGGTTCTTCTCCTGCCTCCCTCGGAAGCCGCATGGACGCTGGTCAACGAGGCGCTCCAAGCAGGCGGACATGACAACGCTACAGCCGTCGTCGTGCGGGTTGATGACATCGTTCCGACCGATTCCTAGTCCATACAAGCCGGCTAATCCGCCTTTATAGATAGGCGATGGGCGAAAGCGCCGTCGCTCGGGCCGCCGCTGATCCTGTGCGTCTTCTGGCGGAGGCTCACCAGAGCGGGCGCCATCGCGGGAATCCTCACCGGCACCGTAACCGTCCTCTATTGGGGAACGAACCCGTCGCTAACAAGCATTACCACTGAAATCGTGCCAGGATTCGGCGCATCCCTTCTCGCAACGATCATTTTCAACCTGCTGACGAAGCCGCCCGCGGACGCCGACGAGTCGCTCGCCATCATGGGCGGAAGAGACCTCGTGCCCCGCTGACGGGAAATGGCACAGCCCGCGCCCCCTCGGCGTACCATAATCAGGACAGCATGTGTGGAATCGCCGGCTATGTGGGACCGCGAGAGGCGGTCTCGATCGTCATTGACCAACTCCGACGCCTCGAATACCGGGGCTACGACAGCGCGGGAGTCGCCTGGAGGAGCGGGAACGGCATCGCCATCCTCAAAAAGGAGGGGCGGCTCGACCGACTGGTCGGCGAGGTCTCCTCGAAGAAGCCGACCGCCCACATCGCGATGGCACACTCCCGCTGGGCGACCCACGGCAAGCCCTCCGACGAGAACGCCCACCCGCACACCGACTCCACAGGACGCATCGCCGTCATCCACAACGGCATCATCGAAAACTATATCGAACTATACCAAGAGATGCTTCAGGAGGGAGAGGTCTCCCTTAGCAGCGAGACCGACACCGAGATCGCCGCGCACCTCATCGGAAGGGAGTACCAGAAGACCGGCGACTTTGTAGAAGCCGTGCGCTCCGCCGTCCGACGGCTTCGCGGCGCCTTTGCAATGGTTATCCTTTGCGAAGACGAGCCGGACAAGATCGTCGCCGTGCGCAACGCCTCGCCGCTCGTGCTCGGCATCGGCGAGAAGGAGAACTTTCTGGCAAGCGACATCCCCGCACTGCTCCCCTACACGCGAGACGTGATCGTGATGGAAGAGGGCGACCTCGCGGTCATTACCTCCGAGCGCATTCACCTCGAGGACGCGATGGGGAGACCCAAGCTGCCGCACGTAACCCATGTGGATTGGAACATCGAGGCTGCGGAGAAGGGCGGGCACGAGCACTTCATGCTGAAGGAGATCCTCGAACAACCCGACGCCTTGCGCGCGTGCCTCGCCGGACGCCTGATGAAGGACGGCACCGTAACGCTGGGCGACACGCTACAAGAAAAGACATGGACCGACTTCCAGCGCATCCTAATCGTCGCGTGCGGCACGGCGTACAACGCCGGGCTTCTCGGAGAGTTTCTGCTTGAGGCGATCCTTCGCGTGCCCGTCGAGGTGTATTACGCAAGCGAGTTTCGATACAACAACCCGATACTGCGACCGAGCGACCTCGTCATCGTCATCAGTCAAAGTGGGGAGACGGCGGACACGCTCGCGGCTCTACTGCTTGTGAAGGAGGCGGGAGTCCCCACGCTCGGCGTCGTCAACGTTGTGGGAAGCAGCATCGCTCGCGAGTGCGACTCGGTCCTCTACACCCAAGCGGGCCCTGAGATCTGCGTCGCGAGCACAAAGGCGTACAGCGCGCAGGTCGCGATGCTCTCGCTCATCGCTCTCTATGCATCCCACTTGCGCGGTGGCGACAGGGAGAAGACCGCGCGCTTGCAAGCCGCGCTCGCCGCGATGCCCGAGTCTCTCGCCGAGGTCATTCGCCGCCACGACGCGATCCTCCCGATTGCCGAAGAGATTCACCAAGCGCCGCTCATGTTCTTCCTGGGCAGAGGGGCGGACGCCGCCGTCGCGCTCGAGGGTGCGCTGAAGATGAAGGAGATCGCATACATCCCGACGCAAGAGTCTCCCGCGGGCGAGATGAAGCACGGTCCCCTCGCGCTCGTGCAACCCGGCGTCGTCGCAGTGTTCGGCATAACGAACCCCGTAACGCGCGACAAAGCGCTCAGCAACGTGAAAGAGGTCGCGGCGCGGGGCGGCACAACCGTAGGCATCATCCTCGACAGCGACACGCTCAGCGCCGAGGTATTGGATCGCACGATCCGCATACCGTACATTGACTCGCCGACGATCGCCGCCGCCGTCTCCGCCCTTCCGCTCCAACTCCTCGCCTACCACGTCGCCCACCTGCGCGGCTGCGACATTGACAAGCCGAGGAACCTGGCGAAGTCGGTTACGGTGGAGTAACCCCACCTCCACTTGCGGGGGAGGCTGGGCGGGGGACGGTTGCGATTTGCGGCGAACTCGATCAGGTACGATTCCTCACACTGGTATGGGTAGGAAACCGAAGGAGCCAAAACGGACGGAGGCGTACCGTCACGACGAGACGCGTAAGAATAACCCCGAAGCCGGCCTCGTCGAGTTCGTCCCGAAGACGAATGCGACCAAGAGGGAGTACTGCTGGGACCCACGCGAGTCGCCCCAGTTGATCTGGGCGAAGAAGGCGGGCATGAAAAAAGTGGAGGTGGACGAAGAGGCGAGCATCGAGGTGCCCATCGTCAACCTCCACATCCACGAGCGGATCAGCGCGGAGGCGATCCTCAGGAGCGTTCGCCGCGAAGACGCCCAGCGAAGCCTCTTCGCCGACCCGGAGCTCGAGTTCACCAAAGAAATCCAGTTCTATCAGCACGACGTGGACTGGTCGAACCGCATGATCCTCGGCGATTCGCTCCTAATCATGAACTCCCTGCTGGAGCGCGAGGGGATGCGCGGCCAGGTGCAGTGCATCTACATGGACCCGCCCTACGGCATCAAGTACGCCAGCAACTTCCAGCCGCGCATAGATCAGCGCGACGTGAAGGACGGCAAGGACGAGGACCTCACGCGCGAGGTGATGCAGGTCCAGGCGTTCCGCGACACCTGGGAGCTGGGCGTGCACTCCTACCTCACCTACCTGCGCGACCGGCTGCTCCTTGCGCGCGAGCTGCTGAAGGACGAGGGCTCGATCTTCGTGCAGATCGGCGACGAAAACGTCCACCGCGTGCGCTGCCTGATGGACGAGGTTTTTGGGGAGGAGAACTTCTGTTGTGAAGTTGCATTCATGAAGACTCCGGGCTTGGGAATGGCATTGCTCGACTCGGCGTTCGACACCATCTTGTGGTACTGCCGCTCTAAGGGGACGGTGAAATACAGGAAGCTGTATGACTGGAAGGCGCCCGGTGAAGCAGGGGCAACGCAGATGGACTGGATCGAAGATGACTTTGGAATGCGCAGGCAGCTGGGCAAGGAGGAACCTCGAACGGGCCGAATGCTCAGCCACGACAATCTGACTTCCCAAACTCCAAGTGACTCCATCACCTTCGGTTTCGAGCTCCAGGGCAGGACGCATAGACCCAGAAAAGGGGGCTGGAAAACAAATGCCGACGGGATGCGCCGGCTGATCCGGGCAAACCGCCTTATGTTGGTCGGCGACACTCCACGCTATGTCAGATTCCTTGTTGACTTCCCCGTGTTCCCGCTCAACAACGTGTGGCAGGACACCAACATAAGCGGGTTTGGAAGAAAGAAGGAGTACGTGGTTGAGACGCTGGAAAAGGTGGTCGCCCGCTGCATCCTCATGACCACCGACCCCGGCGACCTCGTGCTCGACCCCACCTGCGTGCGCAAAGGAACGCGCGTCTTGACCCCCTCCCAACCTCCCCCGCAAGCGGGGGAGGAGAACTGCACCCCCCTTTGTCCTCCCGCAACTTGTCCTCCCGCAACCGGGGGGAACGCCGATGCTCCCTCCCCGCCTGCGGGGAGGGCCGGGGAGAGGTGGAAACCTGCGGCGATAGAGAACCTTCGCCCCGGCGATTGGGTCATCGCGCACGACGGACAGCCGCACCGCGTGCTGAGAACGATCAAGAAGAGGAGTGTCGGAGAGAAGTACGGATTTCGTGTCGGAGATTCTCTCCTTTGGGTCACGGGCGAGCATAGAATCCTGTGTAAGAAGCGCCTTATCGCGTTCGACCATGGCCGATGGAGCGAGATGCCAAAGAAGAATTTCGAACGTGCCCGCGAAATGCGCAAGGACTTATCCAAATCCGAGCGTATTCTCTGGCGGTACCTGAGAGGCAAGCAAAGTGGCTTCAGGTTTCGCCGCCAGCATCCCATCGGGCCATTCATCGCAGACTTCTATTCGCGGGAGGCGGCTCTCGTCATCGAAATAGACGGAGACGCACACTTCAGGAATGACGCCGCTCAGGCTTACGATGAGTCACGGAATTGCTTCATGCAAAAGATGGGGTTGACTGTTTTACGGTTCACCGGTTCGGAGGTTTTGCGCAATTTGGATGGTGTCATGAGGGTGATCCAGCGCGCACTCGACTCGGCACACCCGTCGGACATCGAGGGCTGGGAGTGGCGCACTGCGGAATCGCTTCGCGCGGGCGACGTCGTTCTAACCCCCTCCCAACCTCCCCCGCAAGCGGGGGAGGAGCATGCTCCCTCCCCGTTTACGGGGAGGGCTGGGGAGGGGTCGTCCATTTCCCTTCATCCAGCAACCGTCACCGAAGTTCTAACCGAACAAACCGACGAAGAGGTCTACGATTTAGAAGTTGAGGGTGCGCATTCGTTTGTGACCGAGACTTGCGTTGTGCACAACTGCGGCAGCGGCACCACCGCCTACGTCGCCGAGCAGTGGGGCCGAAGGTGGATCACGATGGACACCAGCCGCGTCGCCCTCGCCATCGCCCGCCACCGCCTGATGACCGCCGCCTTCGACTACTACAGGCTCCGTTACCCGCCCGGTGGCGCGGGCATCTTGCCCGCGAGTTCCGAGGGCGTCTCGCCCTCGTCCGCAAAAGCCAAGGGTGCTTCCGGCGTCTCCGGCGGCTTCGTCTACAAAACCGTCCCCCACATCACCCTCAAATCCATCGCCCAGAACATGGAGATAGACGAGGTCGCAGCCGAGTATCAGCCGCAGATCGCCGAGGCGCTCGCCGACCTCAACAAAGCGCTACGCGGCCACAGGCAGAAGTACAGGGTTTCGACCGGCGGCAGGGAGGGGGCGCTGCTCGACTTCACCGCGTCCGACAGCAAGACAACCAAGCTGCCGTCCGGTCAAGAGGTGCGAGTCAACGCCCTACTGGAGTGGGAGGTCCCCAGGGAGTTTCCAGACGACTGGCCGAAGAAGGCGCGGGAGTCGCACGAAAAGTTCTGGCGCCTGAGGCGCGAGATGCAGTCGCGGATTGACGAGAGCATCTCGAGGAACGCGCCGATCGAGGAGCTGGTTGACCAGCCGCTAAAAGAGCCCGGCATCGTGCGCGTCTCGGGCCCGTTCACCATCGAGGCGGTGCCGAACGTCTCAGCCGAGATCAGCGTCGAGGTAGAGCTCGAGGTTATCCCATCCGACGAGGGCGCGACGGAGGTGAAGCTGTTTACCCCTCAGGAGACGGAGATCGACGCAGCCAACGCCGCCGCTCACGTGGCGAACATGATCGAGGCGCTGCGCAAGACCGGCGTGGTTGTAGACCTGCAAGGGCAAAGGGTGCTGTTCGAGAACTTGCGCCCCCTCAATCACGAGGTGATTCACGCGGAGGGGGAACTGGCCATCAACGGTCACGCAGACGCCGACGACCCGGATATCCGGAACCTGCGAGGAAAGGTGGCGAAGTGCGCGGTGGTATTCGGTCCCAAGAACGGCGCGCTCTCCGAGGTGCACGTTCGCGACGCTCTTCGCGCCGCTGCGCCGTATGACGCAATCGTGTTCTGCGCGTATGAGTTCACCGCGCCCGCCCAGGAGGTCATCCACAGCGACCCTATCCCAGGGAAGCGGTTGATGATGGCGCACATCGCGCCCGACACCGTGATGGCGGATCTGCTGAAGAACACCAAGGCATCGCAGCTGTTCACGCTTGTCGGGGAGCCGGACGTGCTCGTCTATCGCTACGGTGATCCAGATCTCGAACTCCTCACGTCCGATGCGGGCGAGCGCGCCGCCGAGATCCGCCGCAGGTTGAAGCAGCTGAAGCTCGGACAGATCTTCATCGAGGTGCGCGGGGTGGACTTGTACGACCCGGTCACAGGAGAGACCAAGCACGACACCGGTGGCGACATCCACGCCATCTTCATTGACCACAACTACGACGGCAAGTCATTCTGCATTTGCCAGGCGCTGTTCCCCAACAAGCGCGACTCGTGGCAGAAGATAGCGCGGAGCCTCAAGGGGACAATTGACGAAGAGGCCTTCGAGGCGATGCGGTCGCAGGTCTCGCTGCCTTTTGAACCCGGAGAGAAGGTTCAGGTAAAAGTGATTGACGCCCGGGGCAACGCCGTGGTGAAGACGATAGGGGTCTTGGGAACGCTTTATTAAAACAATGGAGGAGCAGCAGCGCTGCGTCCGCGAAGGAGATCACAGCATGAGCACGCTCTACGACCCCGCCGCACAAGCCCGCGATGCCGGCGCAGCCGTCGTTGACGATCCCATTCTCAACCCGCCGTACGACGAGCCCCAGTACTTCTGGGATACGGTTGACTGGGAGACGAAGGTCCAGAAGACCCCGCGGAAAACCGAGGGACGCAGACCCGCCGGGTACTTCTACAATCGCGCCGGCCGCAAAGCCGAAGGCTCGCTCTTGGAAGAGGAGTTCGTGCCGCTCGAGTGCGTGAATAAGATTCGGGATCGCGTGCGCGCCTGGCGGCAAGGCGGTTACCCCGGAGTTACGCCTGCGACGCGGGATCTGCTGCATTACTGGAGCGACCCGCAGCGGGAACCTCGCCTATTCTTTTGCCAACGCGAGGCCGCCGAAACTGTGATCTGGCTCACAGAGGCTTCGCCATCTGACCGCACAGCGCTTTTTACTCAATCGGTTGACGGCGAGCGAATCGAGCTGGACAAGGCGCACGAGCCGTTCAAGCGCTATTGCTGCAAAATGGCAACGGGCACGGGGAAGACCGTTGTGATGGCTATGCTGATCGCTTGGCAAACGATCAACAAGGCGCTGTATCCCCGAGACACACGGTTCACAAACGCCTTTTTGATCGTCGGCCCGGGGCTAACGGTGGCGGAGCGGCTGCAAGTGCTGCGCCCGAGCAGCGACGACAACTACTACGACCAGTTTGATCTAATACCGACGAGCCTTCGTGGACACCTGGGGCAGGCTCGCGTGTGCATACTTCACCGGCAGGCCATGGCAGCGCGCGGAGACGAGGGCAGGCCCCGCGTGGTGAAGTTGGGTTCCGAGAGCGACAGCGCCTTCGCCAACCGCTTACTAAAGCGGGACTTAGGCTCAACCCCACGCATCCTCGTCATCAACGACGAAGGGCACCACTGCTACCGTCCGAGAGCCAAAGGCCGCCATGATGCAGACGGGAAGCCGACGAAGGAAGAGAAGGCCGAGAACGAGCTTGCCGCCCAGTGGATCGACGGCTTGGAGCGCATCGGCCGAGTTCGCACAATCCAGTACTGCTTGGACTTCTCGGCGACGCCGTACTACATCCACGGAAGCGGATACCCGGCTGGACGCCCGTTCCCGTGGATCGTAAGCGACTTCGCTCTCTTGGATGCCATCGAGAGCGGCTTGGTGAAAATTCCTCAACTGCCCGTTGATGATAATCACGGCGACGGCAAGCGCCCGCCTGCTTACTTCCACCTCTGGCGCTGGGTCAACGAACAGTTACCACCGGAGGACCGCTACAAGGCTACGCGTCGCGGGAACGCGCACAGCATTGCGATCAAGGCACAGCCTGCGATCAACACCATGATCGGTAACTGGAAACGCACATTCGACGCGTGGCAGAAGAGTGAAAGCAGTGTTCCACCGTGTATGATCATAGTCTGCCAGGACACCCACATCTCAAAAGAAGTGTTCAACATAGCGACGCGTGAAGAGTTTGAGTGGGACCACTTTTCGAACAAACCAGGCAGGCTGCCAGTGAGTTTCTTGTTCGACTCCAATGCGCTGAAAGACGTCAGCCGGGCCGAGGAGGGTGAGAAAGTCAAGGAAAGGGAGACGCGCCTGCGCAAGATCCTAAACACCGTTGGCAAGGAAGGCAAGCCAGGCGAGCAGGTTCGCTTCGTCTGCAGCGTCTCGATGTTGACGGAGGGATGGGATGCCAACAACGTTACGCAGATTGTCGGGCTGCGTGCCTTCACGTCGCAACTCCTTTGCGAACAAGTAGTTGGGCGGGCACTCCGGCGTCGCTCGTACGACGTTGACCCTGAGACCGGCCTTCTCCAGCCGGAGTATGCGGACATCTACGGCGTTCCATTTCAGGTAATGCCCGTCAAAGCCTCCAGAGCAGGTAAGGGCGCCAAGCCTCCAGTCACGACTCTCGTGCGGGCACTGCCGGAACGAGAGCGCCTGAAGATTACGTTTCCCCGCGTCGAGGGCTACGTGCACGAGGTCCGGCAGCGAGTGCGCTGCGCTTGGGACGAGCTGCATGCCATCGAGGTCGGCGCGAGCGGTGAACCCACGATCACAACCGTTGGCGTAGTGGGCGGGATTCATGTTGGACGACCCTCCGCCATAGGGCCCGGCAAGACCCACACGCGAGCACCCTATTACCAAGCCGTACGCCTGCAAGCAACCCTGTATCGCGTTGCTGGCGACTTGCTGAAACAGTACATTGGGGAGAAGAGCCATGAGGGGGCGTATCGACGGGCTGAGCTGTTTCCGCAGTTTCTCGCAATCGTACGGCGCTATATGCGGGAGTTTGTTGTGTTCAAGGAAGCACCGCGGGAGGAGCTAGCGCTGCTCAAGTGGCAGCAACGGCTTGTGGACGTCCTCTCCGGCCATATTCACCCAGTGGACGACACGGGCCACGAAATCATCCTGCCCCGTATCGAGCGGTCGCGCGGCACAGGCTCGACACGGGACGTCTTCTTCCATACCAGTAGACCTTGTTACCCAACGACCAAGAGCCACATCAGCCACGTTGTTCTGGACAGTCCGCTCTGGGAGAAGATCGCAGCCCAACACCTCGAGGCGTGCGAGCTCGTCCGAACCTACGCGCGCAATGATCACCTGGACTTCACGATCCCCTATCTCGACTTCACCACCGGGCAGTCCCGCAACCACCGACCGGACTTCATTGTTGTTTTGATTTCCGACCTTCACATCGCTCTCGAGATCAAGGGAAAGCACCGGGACCTGGATGATGCTAAGGTGGCTGCCGGCAAGAAGTGGGCGAAGGCGGTGAACAACCACGGAGGCTATGGCAAGTGGGCGTACCACATCTGTCATAACCCGGACAATCTTACGAGAGAGATCGTTGTGCTCGCAGCAACTGATTAACGCTTTAACCTCACCTCTCTCCGAGCGCCCGCGACACTGCCGCCTCGACCACTTTGAGGGACACGCCATGCGCCCGCGCGGCGGAGGAGAGTGAGGAGTACTCCGGCGACCAGCGCCGTTCGCCCGAAGGCAACACGACCTCCTTCACCCGAACCTCGCCGAACTCCGTCTCAACCGTCCGCTCGCAGCGCGGCAAACAGTAGCGCATCTCCGTGCGAAAGCGCGCGCCGATCGTCGTTGAGTGCGTCATCAGCACGGCGCACAGCGAGGCCGCGCGCTCAGGGGGGCACAGCGCGGTTACCAGAACGCCCGGGCGCATCCGCTTCATCACGACGCTTTGCAGGAAGACGTCCACCGCGCCCGCCTCGCGCAGGCGCTCGTCGAGGAACTCGAACCACTCCGGGTTCATATCGTCAATCGTCGCCTCGACAACGGAAATCGGCTCCATCCGCATCGCTTCATGTGGCGTGTCCAGCGGCAACTCACTCGGTGGACTCGAAGGTGCTGATTCAGCCGCGCCGATCGACGTCCCCAAGGTAACGCGCAGCACGTTCGCCGTTTCGGTGTCGCGCGTCCCTCCGCCGACGCCTGCGCGCTCGATGCACATCGCTGGAGGGGGGTCGAAGCGGCACGCCAGCCCTCGCAGAATCGCCGCGCCCGTAGGGGTAACGCTCTCGCCTTCGAAGGGCTGCGGGCGCGTCGGCATCCCCTCCATCAGGAAGAGCGTCGCCGGCGCAGGCAGCGGCAACGCGCCGTGCGCGGCGCGGATCGTGCCGCGCGGCAGTGGCAGCGGCGACGAATACAGCGCATCGATGTCGAGCAAATCTGTTGCAACGGCGACGCCAACGATGTCCACGATGCTGTCGAGCGCACCGACTTCGTGGAAGTGCACCTTCTCGACGCTCTCACCGTGAGCGCGCGCCTCCGCCTCGCCAAGCGCGGAGAAGATCGCCTTCGCCCTCTCCTTCGCGCGCGGAGAAAGCGTCGAGGCGTCAATCATCTCCAAGATGTCGCTCAGATGTCGGTGCAATGCCTCGTCCTCGCCCTCCACCGAGAGCAACAGGCACCGCAGCGAGCCGCGCGTTCCTTCCTCCACGCGCAGCTCGAAGTCAGGAAGTCGCATCGTCCGCAGTGCGCGCACGACGTCGTCAACGTCGCAGCCCACGTCGAAAAGCGCCGCGAGCATCATGTCGCCGGCAATCCCTCCGAACGGCTCTATCCATGCGATCCTCATTCGCTCTCCTTGGCAACAAGCAGCGCGGCGTAGTACCCCGCGCCGAAGCCGTTGTCAATGTTTACGACGACGACGCCGGGCGCGCAGCAGTTCAACATCGTGAGCAACGCCGACAACCCCTCAAACGCCGCTCCGTAACCGACGCTTGTCGGCACCGCGACTACCGGAGAGTGAACCAGCCCTGCGACGACGCTTGCCAACGCCGCGTCCATGCCAGCAACGACAATCACCACCGATGATGCCGTCAACTTCGGCGCAGCCTGCAACACGCGCTGCAATCCCGCCACGCCAACATCGTAGACGCGCTCGACGTTCGAACCAAGCAGTTGCGCCGTAACCGCCGCCTCTTCGGCAACCGGCATGTCGGACGTGCCCGCCGTAACCACAGCCACGCGCGCCTGCTCAGAGGCCGGATACGGCTCTCCCAACGCGACGACGCGAGCATCAGGAAACCACAACGGTTGCTCGCCGCGCTCTCGCAACAACATGGCCACCTCCTCACCCGAGCGAGTGCCGAACGCGAGCCGCTGGTGCTTCCGAAGATGCAGAAGAATCTCGGCGCACTGCTCGGGCGTCTTCCCATCGCACAGCACGACCTCGCCGAAACGACGCCGAACGCCCCGCTGCGCGTCCAGCTTGGCGAAGCCGAGGTCCTCGACCGACGGCAGCGACAACGCGTCCACCGCCTGCGACACCGTCAGCCGCCCTTCTCGGACGTCCTCCAGAATCTGCTCTACCGCCCGCCTCTCCATCAGCGCATCGGCAGCAGGCGGTTCAGGCTGCCCGACACCAGGCCCTCGAGGTCGAGCGTCGCAAACAGGAACCCCGCGCCTCGAACCGCCTCGGCGACCCCCGCCGCTCGCTCCGCCGCCTCGGCAAGGCGCGCAGAAGGTACCGCCACAACAGCCACAGCACCGAACGACCGCACGCGGCACTCGACGAAGCCGAGCGCGCGCATTGCGGCTTCCGCCTGCTCGACTTGCTGCAGTCGCTCCGGGGTCACCTCGACGCCGTACGCCACTCGGCTGCTCAGGCAGGGCGAGGAGGGCTTCTCCGCCACCGACAAGCCCAGCGCGCGCGCCAATTCCCGAACGTCCGCCTTCGACATCCCCGCCTCCCTGAGCGGGGAGCGAACGCCCCACTCTCGGGCGGCGACACGCCCAGGGCGATAGTCGCGCGCATCGTCAAGGTTCGCGCCGTCGCAAACCCATCGGAAGCCTCGCTCCGCCGCGAGAGCCGTTGCCTTCGACCAAAGCTCTGCCTTGCAGTGGTAGCAGCGGTTGCCGTCGTTCCTCACGTACTCGTCGGCGCTCATCTCGTCGGTCTCGATGACGTAGAGCAGCACGCCGATCTCCTCTGCGACGCGGAGCGCGGACTCCAGTTCAGCCTTGGCGAGCGAAGGCGAGGCGGCTAGCACACCGGCGCACCTCTCGCCCAGTTCTCGCTTCGCGAGTGCGAGGAGCGCGCTCGAGTCCACGCCGCCCGAGAATCCCACAAGGCACGAGCCAAGCCCGCGCAGGATGCGCCGCAGGCGCCGCTCGTAGGTTGACTCAGTCATGGGCTGATTATGTGCTCAAAAAGAGAGGGGCTGCGCTGGCCTCGCAGCCCCTGTGGGAGGTGGGGTTGTGTGTTTGGAGGTTGAAGTAGGTGCTACAAAGACGCTGAAGCTCCCTCGGAAGGATAAACAGCGATGCGGCGGCGCTTGTCGGGTCCCTCGAACTTCACGACTCCGTCAACCAGGGCGAACAGCGTGTGGTCGTTGCCGATGCCCACGTTTCGCCCAGGGAAGAACTTCGTCCCGCGTTGGCGGCACAGAATCGAACCGGCGCGCACTGCCTGGCCGGCAAACCGCTTGACGCCGAGGCGCCGTCCTGCGCTGTCTCGGCCGTTCTTCGATGATCCTACGCCTTTCTTGTGTGCCATCTGCTCGTTCCTCGCCTATTTGCCCGCCACGATGGAGCGCACCCGGAGTTCGGTCAGCTCCTGTCTGTGCCCCCAGCGGCGACGGACGTTTTTCTTCGCCTTGTAGTTGAAGCCTCGAATCTTCGGGCCTCGCTTGTGCCTCAGGATCTCCGCCTCGACCTTCGCCCCGGGAACGACGGGCGTCCCGATCTTCGGCGCCTCACCGCCAATCAGCAGTACCTGGTCGAGCGTTACCGTGCTGCCCGGCTCCCCTTCGAGCCGGTTCACGGACAGCACGTCGTTCTCCCTTACGCGGTACTGACGACCGCCCGCCTTGATGACTGCATACATTGGACTTGTTTCCTCGGGCTAAGGCCGAGCGGCTCGCCGCGCGGCGACGCTATTATAGGCTAAACCGCCCCTGCTTGTCAACACCGGGCAAGAACCAATCGCCGCCTCGCTCGTCTACTATACGAACGCCATGATGATGCGCCGCATGCTCCTGCTCCTTGGTGCCCCCCTTATTGTTACTGGCTTCCTGCTCGTCGGTTGTGGCGGAGGCGGTGGGGACAGCCTCGCCACGCTTCTCTACCGCACCGAGTGGGGTGCCGGAGCGGGCGTCAGAAGCCAGGTCGCGCGCCTCCTCACCCTCGAGGGGCAGGAGGTAGCGGCCGCCGTGCTGGATGAGGGTGTGCGCGAGGACTGGCGCATCCAGAACCTCGGGCCTGGCCCCTACGTGCTGGATGTCGCCCTGCATGACGCTCCGAACGGCACGGGAAACGTCCTAGGCCGAATCCGCGACCGGGTGGACGTCTCCGGCTCGAAGACCTACCTGTCTTCGGTTGCCGGCACCGCCTCGCGCCTCGAGGTACACCCCTCCAGCGCCACGATTCAAGTCGGAGAGACGATTCAGCTGTACGCCGCCGCGTTCACCTCCGACGACAAGGGCGTGTTCCTGCCCCCTTCGGGCGCGGCGTGGGAGTCTCTCAGCGCGAACGCCACCGTTGACGGGAACGGCCTCGTTACCGGGCAGGCGGAGGGGCAAGCCGTCATCCGCGCCACCGCGCTCGGCCTGCAAGGCAGTTCCGTCATCACGGTAACGCCGAGCAATGCGCAGCGCTCGAAGTGGACGGTCATGGTGTTCCTCAACGCTGCGAACGACCTCGACCAGTTCAGCGACCTCAACGTCAACCAGATGGAGCGCGTTGCGAACAACCCGCAGGTGCGATTCGTCCTCCAGTGGAAGAGAGTGCAGAGCCTTGGGTTCGGCGCGCCTTGGTCGGGAACGCGCAGATATCTCGTGTCCTACGACCCCGACACGCAGAACAACAGCTGGTCGGGCGTGAGAAGCCAACTGGTTCAGAACATGGGCGCGGGTGTTGACATGGGCAACGCGAACACGCTGCGCACCTTCGTGCAGTGGGTGAAGACGAACTACCCAGCCGATCGCTATGTGCTCATCCTTTGGAACCACGGCAGCGGCTGGCGGATTCAGGACGAGCGATACGGCACGCGCGGCTTCAGCTTCGACGACGAGTTCTTCACCCACATTGACACGTGGCAACTCGGCCAAGCGTTAGGAAGCCTCGGCACGATTGACGTCGTCAGTTGGGATTCGAGCCTGATGCAGATGATGGAAGTCGCTTATGAGATGCCGTCCAACGTCACGTTCATGGTCGGCAGCGAAGAAAGCCCACCCGCCGAGGGGCTGCCGTATCACCTCGTCTTCGGTCCGCTACGCGACAATCCCGACATGACCACCGAGGAACTGGGGCAGAAGTTCGGCCAGGGCATGCTCAACTTCTACGGCGAGACGCGCAAGATCACGCAGAGCATGGTCCGCCTAAGTGAAAAGCAGACCGTTGCAGCGGCATGCGACGCGCTTGCTGACCTGCTCATCAAGAAGAATCAAGGCGGAGCGCTCGACGCCGAGATCCAAGCGGCTCGCAACGAGGCGCAGGCGTACAGCCCCAGCCAAACGCGTTGGTATCGCGACCTGTGGCACCTCGCCTTTAAACTGAAGGAGAAGATCAACGACGCGGAGATTGATGCGGCGTGCGATGTGGTGATGGCGGCAGTCGAGCAGTTCGTCGTGCACAACTCGCACAATGCTCTCTCGCCGAACAGCCACGGAATCTCCATCGAGTTCGGCAATCGGAGTCAGACGTACTGGAGCATCTACAGCCTGCTGTCGTTCGCGCAGGCAACGAGTTGGGACGAGTTCTGTCGCGATGCGCCGTAGGCGAGCGGCTACGCCTTCGGCGAGATGACCACTCGGCGGAACGGCTCCTCGCCTTCGCTGTAGGTCTCGACTCCGTCGAAGTCCTTCAGCACGTTGTGGATGACGCGCCGCTCGTGGGCTGGGAGCGGGTCGAGCACCGCTTCCTGCTTCAACTTCACAACCTGAGTAGCGACCTGCACCGCGAGTTTCTCCAACCTCTGCGTCCTGGTCGAGCGATAGCCGCCGGCGTCAACTGTGAAACGCACCCCATCGCCGTACTTCTGGCTGAACAGCGCATTCCCCAAGAACTGGAGCGAGTCCAGGACCGCGCCCTTCCGCTCGGTGATGGCGCCCTCGTCCGGCCCTGAGACGCGCAGGTTCACATACTTGCCGGTCAGGCTCTCCACCGACACGTCCGCCTGGAAGCCCGCCAGGGACAGCATCGTCGCCACGAGTTCCCTCGCGCGCTCTGCGTCCGCTTCGCCGGCGATCACCGGCGCGCCCTGCGGCTCGGCGCGAGGAGCGGGGGCGGGCGTCGGAGGCTCCGGCTCCTCAGCGGCCTCTTGCACCGGCGGCGTCGCCTCGGGGGCGGGGGCGGGCGCCGACTTGGCAGCTTTGGGCACGGCTCTCACCCTGAAATTCGCCTTCGAGAAGAGGCCGCGCGCCTGCTGCTCCACGACCTCGAACTCGCAATCGTCTACCGAGAGGCCGAGCGCCTCAGCGGCTTTCTGGCGCGCCTCTTCCAAAGTCCGTCCGGTTCCTTCTGCTCCCTCTGCCATTTGGTCCACCTCGCAAGATACCCGATTCTGGGGGTTACTTCCTCTTTCGCTTCTTCTGCTTGCCGCCCTGCTTTTTATGGAGCACGGGGGCGCCGGTCTTCTTCGATTCGCCCGAGGCGCCGTTCTTGCCCGTCGGCCCGTCGCCGGGCGTGAAGAGGCTCGGCTTCCGCCGCTCTTCCGGCACCTCCTCGAGTGGCGGAATCGGCACCCGCGCCATGATCATCGTCTGCGCCGTCGAGAAGATATTCAGCGCCGTCCAATACACGATGAACGCGCTCGGCAACGGCCAGAAGATGAACATGACCGGGAAGAGCGCGGCAAGCACGAAGCCGATAATCTTCTGCTGCCGAGCGTTCTCCGGGCTGGTGATCGTGAACTGCGTGCTCAGCACCATCGAAAGGGCGTACACGATGATGAGCGGCACGTCGCGCTCGCCCAAGTTCGGAGCGATGATGCCCGGATACTGCGCCGCCATGTCGGGGTTCACCCAGAAGAAGGTCCCGTTCATGTATTGGAACTGAAACGCGCGCATGCTCCAGAACACCCAAAGGAAGAACGGAATCTGCACGAGCATCGGCCAACAGCCTGCCAGCGGGTTGATGCCGTACTTCGCGTACAGCTTCATCATACGCTGGTTCAACTCCGCGCCCTGGTACTGTCCCTGCAACTCCTTCATCATCGGCTGCAGAAGCGCCATCCGCTTGAACGCAACGTACTGCCGCGCTGCAAGCGGCCAGATGATCAAGCGCACGAGAAACGCCAGAACGACCGCCGAGAACCAATAACTGAAGCCGGGGGCGCGGGCGCCGCCAAACAGGTTCGTGAGCCACGCAACAAGCGAATAGCCGAACGCTACGAATCCATTCGACCGCGTCTTCGCCAGAGTGTCCCCCTCAAGTATCGTCTGCTCAAGGGCGGCGCGGGTCTTATCGAGCGTCGCTTCCTTCGCGGCGGCGGGAACGTTCGCGCTCGAGCCGAGAATCTCCAACTCCAGCGAGCGCAACTCGTTGTGTGCAAGCACCGCCTGGTTGTAGTCGCCGGTTTTCTTGCCGCTCTCCAGTCGCGCCTGAGCCATCGTGATCCGGGCTTCCCACGCCTGCACGATCTCGCCCTCGCCCTCGAGCGCCTTGATGTACGTCTGGCCCTCGGAGAGGATGAACGCGACGTTGTTCTCCTTCACCGCGTCGCTCCACTTCCCGCTCAACTCTTCCGGGTTGACCGTCTGCGGCTTGTCCCTCGGGGGCATAAGGAGCTGCATCCCCAAAAAGATGACAGCCGCGATCAGCAGCATCTGCACGATCGAGCCGCGGGGCGACTGCGTTGGCGTTCCTTTACTCATAATTCTCCTTCGTCAGGGCACCGGGTCGTGCCCGCCGGGTCGGAACGGGTGGCAGCGCAGAATCCGCCGCAACCCCATCCACGACCCCTTCAACAAACCGTACTTCTGCACCGCCTCCAGCGTGTACTGAGAGCAGGACGGAGTGTACCGACACGTCGGCGGCATCCAAGCCGTCAGCCGCTGATACATTCGGATCAGCGACACGCCCAGCCACACCGACACCCTGCTCATCGCTCCAGGTTCGCAAGCGCTTCCTCCAATACCTCTCGTACCTCTCGCCCACGCAGCCGGGATGCGCGCGCACGAACAATCAAAACCAAATCCCTATCCGGCGGAACTCGCTCCAGCAGTCCGCGAAGCGCCTCGCGCCACCGCCGCCGAACCTGATTCCGGCGGGCAAGAGTACCGATCGACTTCGAAACTACCACGGCCACACGACCTGAACCAGGAGCATGAACCAGGCGGACCGCATCCAACTCGACTGCCTTCCCCCCGGAGAAGACCCGCTGGAAGTCTCCGCGAGAGCGGAGGCGATGGGCCTCAGGCAACAATCCGATGCCGACCCTTCAGCCGCCGCCTCTTCAGAAGGTTGCGGCCGTTCTTCGTCTTCATCCGCACCCGAAAGCCGTGCGTCTTCTTTCTGTGCCTGTTGTTCGGCTGATACGTGCGCTTCATCCTGGCTTACTCCGTGGAGGCGAGAGTATACCCGCTCAGCCCCGATAGGGAGTCGCCAACCCCTGCAAATAGCGGGCTACCAGGTCGTACTCCAGGTTCACAACTCTGCCGGGCGTCCACTCGCCCATCGTCGTGTTCGCCAGCGTGTGCGGCACCACCGCCACGCGGAAGCGGCCGTCGCCAGGAGCGACCACCGTGAGGCTCACACCGTCCAGGGAGACCGACCCCTTGTCCACAAGCAGCGCCTCGCCCCCCTGGGGGGCTTCAAACACCATCTCCGCCCCCTCGCCGGCACGCTCATGCTCCAGGAGGCGGACCACAGCGTCTACATGCCCGGACACGAAATGCCCACCCAGGCGGTCGCCCACGCGCAGCGCCCGCTCCAGATTGACCGCGTCGCCCTCCTTGAGCGCCCCCAAGTTCGTCCGCCGGAGCGTCTCTTCGCTCAGGTCGAACGCAGGCGTGTCTCCACCCACGTGGGTCAGGCAGCAGCCGTTCACGGCGATGCTCTCACCAACCTCCGGCTGGAAGGAGGCGGCGACCACGATTCGCGAGCCGGCCTGACGGACCATCCCCACCTCTTGAACCAGTCCGGTAAACATCAGCGCAGCACCTCACCGCGAACGATGAGCCCGTCCGCCAGCGGCTCAACCTCAAGGCTTCCGAGCCGCCAGGCGTCCTGAATGCGCGCCACGCCCTCCCCATCAGCCCAGGAGGTGCCCGACCCGAACACCAGCGGGGCGACGTGCAACTCCACTCGGTCGGCGACGCCCTGCCGCAGGAACGACTCGATGGTGCGGCCTCCCCCCTCGACCAGCACGCCGGTCATCCCCTTGTTGGCGAGCGCCTTGCACAGAGCGTTAAGGTCGAACTCCTCGCCCTTCATCGGTAGATCGCCTCGCCGCACGTGCCAAGTTGGCGCGCGCCCGTCGGCGAGCACGTAGTGCGTCGGAGGGACGCAGCCGTCCAAGTCGAGCACTATCCGCAGCGGCTGATTGACGGCCTCCACCTCGCGAACGGTGAGCATTGGGTTGTCGGCGACCACCGTCCCTGCGCCGACGAGCACCGCCCCCATCTCGGCGCGCAACGCGTGCGCCCGGCGACGAAACTCCTCGCCCGTAATCCAGCGGCTCTCGCCGGTGCGCGTGGCGATGCGGCCGTCCAACGTCATCGCCGCCTTCAACAAGACCACCGCCCTGCCAAGTCGGCGGCTGGTTAGGAACTGCCACAGCGGCTCCTGCGCCTCCTCGGCGAGCAGGCCGTCCTCGACCTCGACGCCCTTCGCGCGCAAGACCTCCGCCCCGCCGCCGGCAGCCTCCGAGGGGTCTGCGACCGCGTACACCACCTTTGCCACGCCTGCGGCGACAATCGCTTCGGTGCACGGGGGCGTGCGGCCGTGGTGTCGGCACGGCTCGAGGGTTACGTACAGCGTCGCGCCCTTCGCCTTCTCCCCCGCTTGCTGCAAGGCGAGCGCTTCGGCGTGCGGCGCGCCGGCGGCGCGGTGGAATCCCTCGCTGACCACTTCGCCGTTCCTCACCAGCACGGCGCCCACGCGGGGATTCGGCGCGGGGTAGCCGCTCCAGGACAGCTGGATCGCCCTTCGCATCGCCTCGGACGGGGTCACGCTGCTATTGTAGATTCAGCGGCAAGCCGCGGGCGCGGTAAGCGACCAGGCGCCCGCCATTCCCGTGCGCGAGGCAACGCCTTAGCGGGGCTCGCCTCCATCGTTCTTCTCGTCCTGTGTCGGCGGAGTGGCGAGCAAGTCAGCCAAGTTGCTGACGAGGTGCTCGCGGTACTCCTGGCGAATCCGCCGAACCAGAATCATCGCGAACAGCGCAGCCATGATGAAGCACAACCCCGCAGCGGTGAAAAAGATGAGCAGATTCACTGCGTAGTCTGCCTTCGCCCGGTCGCTCGCGTCGGCAGGAGGCGTTGTGCCGACCGTCCACGGGAAGCTCAGCAGGGCGCCGATTCCCAGGACGAGGAACAGGGTCGTGGCTACTTGAAGGCGGCGCATACTGAGTTTCGCAACTCTTCCAAGCGCTCGCGCGGGTCGCCGGAGAAAACGTAGTTGCCCGCCACGAGAGCATTCGCCCCTGCGCGAACGACGGTCGGCGCGGTCCCCAGATCAATCCCTCCGTCCACTTGAATCCAATGGTTCGGCGCCATTTCGCGCGCCTGTTCGACCTTCTGTACACATTCCTGGAGGAAGCGCTGCCCTCCCCAGCCAGGGTTCACAGTCATGACGAGCACAAGGTCAACCAGATCCAGCACATGCTGCACGGCGCTAACCGGCGTCGCGGGGTTGATCGCTACGCCCACCTTGACATCCATGGCAGCGATGTGTTGAAGGGTTCGATGCAGGTGCCGCGTTGCTTCAGCGTGAATCGTAATCCTATCGGCGCCCGCCGCGGCAAACAGTTCCGCCTGCGCCTCCGGCTTAGACACCATCAGGTGGCAGTCGAGGAACTTCTCCGTCATCGGTCGAATGGCGCGGACCAGTTGCGCGCCGAACGTTATCGGCGGAACGAAGTGCCCATCCATGGCGTCCACGTGAATCCATTCGCAGTCCGCGTCGTTCAGCGCCTCGACCGCCTCGCCGATGTGCGCGAAGTCGGCGGACAGGATGGACGGCGCGAGAACGGTGTTCACTCTCGCTCCCCACGTTTGATGACCTCGGAGTCCAACACGTTGTCGTAGTATATTCGGAAGGTCGCCCTCTCGCCGAAACCCTCGATGCCCTCGAGCGCGATCTCCTCGCCCGGCTCGCGCGGCTCCTCGAAGATGACCAACGGCTCGCCCCGAGCGTCAACCATCTCCACGCGCACGAGCACCGTCCCTTCCTTCTCGGGAACTCGGAAGGAGAGGCGGAAGCGGCTCGGCGTCAGGTCGTCGGTCCGCCCGATCGGAATGTCCGGCTGCTCCCGTCCGCTGCTCACCACAACCTCGATGTTGCCCCCTCGCTGGGTCATCTCTCCGGGCCCGGGCGTCGAGTAGATGATGCGCCCTCGCTCGAATCGAGTGCTTTGCTGATAGCGAACTTGGTCGCCGAGGCGCAAGTTGACGGCGTCCAACTGCCTCCTTGCCTCGGGGATGGTCAGCCCCCGCAGGTCAGGCACCTGGACGCGCGTGCTGCCCAGGCTGATGACAAGCCCCAGTTGCGAGTCCTCGTACACCGGCGTCCCGGGTGCGGGGCTAACTTGGATGACGGTCTGCGGCTCGGGAAACTCATCGCTGTATTCCTCACCCTCGATCTCAACCCGCAGGCGTACCTGTTGCGCGGTCGCACGCGCCTCAGCGAGGGACATCCCAACAAGGTTCGGCACAGTTACACGAGGCTTCTTCGTGAATTGTGTATACACGACCACACCGACAATGAGGAGCGCCATCCCACCGAGCATATAGATCAAGGCTCGGATCCAGGCGGGCACATCCTCGTCTCGCGGTTGCCTCGGCTTGCGCCCTGGTCGTGCTCCGCCCGTTGCGCCGCCCTCCTTCCGCGGAAGCGATGCTGTCGCGGCGGGTGGTGTGGGCTTCTGAAGTTCGATCCTTTTTCCGAAGCGAAGCGCATCGAGCACCGCCTCGAGGTCGGCAAGCATCTCCGACGCTGTCACGTACCGCTCGCTCGGCTGTTTGGCGAGCGCCCGGGTGACGATGGCACCGAGGGCGACGGGGATGCTCGGGTTCAGGGTGCGCACCTCAGGCACGGGGGCGCTCCTGTGCTTGTCCAAGATGCTCATCGGAGTCGGGCCGGTGAACGGGCGCTGACCGGTGAGCAGCTCGAACAGGATGACGCCGAGGGCGTATACGTCCGAAGAGGGCGTCGGCATCCCACCCTCGATGACCTCCGGCGCGAGGTACGGAGCCATCCGCGCAAGAACGACGCCCGGGGCAGTCTCGCTGGCACCGTAGCATTGCCAAAGTCCGAAGTCTGTAACGACGACACTTCCGTCGGGACGGTACAGGACGTGATCTGCGCACAGGTCTCCGTGCGCGATGCCCGCCTCGCCCGCGTACTCGAGTGCCTCGGCGATGCCTGCCGCTATCTCGCACGACACCGACGCGGAGAACGGGGCAAGGCGTTGGATGCGCTCCGCCAGCGGCACGCCTCGCACGTACTCGCCCACAATGAAGGTTCTGCCGCCATCTTCTTCTATGCCGAAGATTCGCGCGACGTGTCGGTGCAGGAGGGGCTTCGTCTTCTCAACGACCGACGCCAGTTCAACGATGAACTCAGGCTCGGAAGCGAACGGCTCACGGACGACCCTGATGCAAACCTCGGCGTCCCTGGTCAGGTCCTTTGCAACGAAGTTCTCGAAGATCGGCGAGCTCGGCAGCTCCTCGATTACCTCGTAGCGAAGGCGCAGTACCGTTCCGATCAATCTTCGACCCTCCATACACAGAGCGCGATCGCCGCGGCGATAAGCAGCCATCCCAGAACCAGGTTCGCACCGGAGATGCGCCCCGTCCACTCCTCCAAGCGGCCGCCAAGGAGCATCCACTGGTGCGCATAGTATCCGCCAACCAACACAACAGACGCCGCCACAGCGAGCGCAGCGCGCAGCGTCTCACCCACGAGGGGCCTCCGAGCAAAGCGCGTCTGCGATCAAGGCTGGGTCAACCCCCTCGACGAGGCGGCACTCGCCTGGGCTCGTCGGAACAACCAAAGTGATCCCTTGTTGCTTCGTCGCCTTCTTGTCGAGGTTTAGGAACGCCATCGCATCGTTCGGCGAGATGAACTCCGGGAGCGCGTGCGGAAGACTCCACGCCGCAAGGAGAGCCCGAACACCCTCGCTCAGGCCGGGGGCACACACATCCAGGCGCTCGCCTACCTCGCATTCTACGCACATTCCTATCGCCACCGCTTCGCCGTGAAGAAGGCGCTCGTATCCGCCGGCAGCCTCGAGCGCGTGGCCCACCGTATGACCGAAGTTCAGCCAGGCGCGAAAGCCGAGCGTGTCGTTCGGGTCCTCCGCAACAACGCGCGCCTTCAAGCGGCAGCAGCGCTCGGCGACCTCGGCGAAGAACTCCTGAGGCGCGGCGTCGAGGGTGCGCTCCCCGTCGGACAGCCGGTCGAGAAGCGCGGCGTCGAGGGCAAAGCCGTACTTGACGACCTCCGCCATGCCGTTTAGCAGTTGCCTACGGTCGAGGGTGGAGAGATGCTGCGGGTCACAGAAGACGGCGACCGGGTGATGGAACGCACCGACGAGGTTCTTCCCTTCCGGCAGATCGATCGCCGTCTTCCCCCCAAGCGCGGCGTCAACCTGCGCGAGCAGGGTCGTGGCGACGAACGCATGACGGATGCCGCGCATGTACGCCGCCGCAACGAAGCCCGCCAGGTCGCACGCCATGCCTCCGCCGAAGCCAACCAAGAGCGCCTGGCGGTCCGCTCCGACGGCGGCGAGCCAGCGAAGGGCGTCAAGCCACGCCTCGGCTGTCTTCGACCTCTCGCCCGGTTCCACGGTCTTGACGGGGCCGAGGGCGGCAAACTTCGCCCCGTGCAGCTCCCACGCTGTTCGGTCCGCGAGAATGAACACGTTGCCCCGCTCTCCTGTGAGCGCCAGAAGGTCGTCCGGCGCAACGGCGCCGATGCTGACCGGGTACTCGCCCGAAGGAGACGGGAAGTGGACGACAGCCATCAGGCCTGCTCCGCCGCGATCTCGCAGAGGCGAGCGATGACGTCGGCACGCGGCAACCGGTCAACATCGACGACATGGTCTGCGCTCTCATACGCCGCCCTCCGCAGCTTTATCAACTCTCGCAACTTCGGTACGAGTTCCCCCTCGGCGATAAGCGGTCGGAGGGCACGGGAGCGCCGAATGCGGCTTGCGAGCACCTCGACGTGCGCCCGAAGGTACACCACGGGCCCGATGGTGCGCATGAGGTCGAGGCTGCCCACCGTTGTCGGCGTGCCGCCGCCCGTGCTGAGCACGATCGCCTGGTTTCCTTCGAGGGCGCGAAGCGCTGCGGTCTCCATTCGGCGAAAGCGGCGCTCGCCGACGGCGCGAAAGATCTCGGCGATGGTCATGCCGGCCGTCGCCTCGATTTCGGCATCGAGGTCAACGTGCCGAAGTTTGAGCCGCTTGGCGACGATTCTGCCAAGCGTCGTCTTCCCGGAGCCCATCATCCCGATTAGCACCAAGCCCATTGTGGCACCCCACAGTTCAAGCAAGCGAGCGACCGGATGCAGACCCGGTCGCTCGCATAAGGTGACGCGTCAGCGTTCCTACCCGCCGGAACCGTCCTCCTCCACGATCGTCGGCGTGATGAACACGAGCAGTTCTTGGTTCTCTGCCGTCTTGTTGGACGAGCGGAACAGGTTGCCGATGAGCGGGAGGTCGCTGAGGATCGGATAGCGCTGCGTGCTGAAGCTCTCGCGCTTCCGGTTGAGTCCGCCGAGAAGGATGGTCTCGCCATTCTTGACGCGCGCGGTCACGAAGATCGCCTGGGTCAGAACGTCCGGGATCTCCGTCCCGTCAGGTGCGCGGCGGATTTCGCCGAACTCCGCGACCTGCGGGCTGATGGTCATCGTGATGGTCTCGTCCGCGTTGATGCGCGGTTGAACGCTCAAGCCGGTTTGCACCGTAATCGGCACCAACTGCGGAGCGGTGATCACCTGGCCGTTGCCGACCGCGATGACCTGGGTGAGAATGATGAACGTCTGGATCTGCTGGATGATGAAGGCGGGCTGGTTGTTCAGCGTTCGTACGAACGGCGCGTTCACAACCTGGCCGTAGCCCTCAAGCAGCAGCATCCGCAAGCGCGACGTTACGTTGCCGGTCGCGTAGTTGACGAAGAACGGGTCGCCCGCGCGAGCCTGGGTGCCGGGCGTGTTGCCGATGAGCACTTGGCCGCGCTGGAACAGCCAGTCAATGCCGAAGCTGCGCGACAGCGAGTTGGATGTCGTGATGTACTCGACCTTGATCATCACCTGCCTCGGCGCAATGTCGAGCCGGCGGATGATGTTCTCAAGCTCTTGGATCGCAGCGTCGGTGCCGCGAACGATCAGGCTGTTGTCGGTCGGGTCGAACGTGATTTCGTCAATCCCTTCCGGGACGAAACCGGTGCCGCCCTGGAGGTTGATGTTGCCGCCCTGTCCGCCGAAGCCGCCCTGACCGCCACCGCCGAAGCCGCCGCCGCCAAAGCCGCCGCCGCCGAAGCCGCCGCCACCGCCGAAGCCGCCCTGGCCGCCGCCACCAATGCCACCGCCACCGCCGCCCAGGCCGCCCTGGTTGGAGCCGCCCGGAATGTCAATACCGCTGCCGGAGCTGGAGGCTCCGCCCGTGCCGGTTGCCATGTCGGCGATCCTGCTGGCGCTGGTGAAACCGGGGTGGTTCGCAACGATCGGACCGGAGTTGCCCTGGCGGAAGTAGCTCGGGAAGAAGTTGTTCCGAAGCTGCTCCAGCCGGTGCCAGTCGTCCAGCTCGTCTGCGTCCTGATTCCGAAGCCGCTGCAAGACATGGCGCGGGTGAGCATGCATGAGCATGATCTTGCGAACCAGTTTCGGCTCCTTCACCGGAAGTGGCGGGGCGTCTGCGGTCTTGGGTTGGAAGGAATCCTTCGGCCCGATGATATACACGCCGGAGGCGTCCTTCTCCCAGCCCGCACCTGCCGCTTCGCAGATGTAACGCATCGCCTCATCAACGGTAACGCCCGTAAGGCTTAGCCGGATGCGAGCGTACGGCTTGTCGGTGGGCTTGAACACGAACTGAAGGTCCAACCCGCTTTGAATCGCGAGCAGTCGCGTCGCCGACTCGATGTCCGCGTCTTCAAGAAGCAGGTCGAATCGCTTCTGTTCCTGAGCAAACCCACCGACAGCGACCATAAGCGCCGCGAGCAGGGCAATGATTCCTTTCATCCACTGAGGTTTGTGCATGTCCTCTCCTTAGTTCCTCTGTTAGTCGTTAGCGCCCGCCACGGCCGCCGCCACCGCCGCCGAAGCCGCCACGGCCGCCGAAGCCGCCGCCGCCGAAGCCACCGCCGCCGAAGCCGCCGCCGCCAAAGCCGCCGCCG
>JBBIIO010000008.1:0-68029 GCA_037446435.1 Armatimonadota bacterium | reverse complement strand
GCCATGCCGTGGTCGCCGATGGGTTCGGCGTTGTTGCGCTGTTGCTCGTGGTGGGCCTCATCGGCGGCCTGTGCCTTCAATTGTACAGAATCTCGGTCGGCATCGAGGATGCGTTCGCCCGCTTCGTTGTTCAAGGGACCGCATGGTGGATAGGCTTGCAAGCGATTGGGAACCTCACAATGGCGACCGGCATGCTGCCGCCGATCGGCGTGCCGCTACCTTTCTTCAGTTATGGCGGAAGCAGTTTGGTGGCTATCGCCGTCGCATTAGGCTGCGTGTGCTCAATTGTCCAGGAAACGGCGGCTCAGGAGGCGCGAAGTGAGACTAATCGTTACGGGCGGCGGTACGGGCGGGCACGTCTATCCCGCTCTTGAAGTTGCGCGCCACGCCGCCTCCCAAGGCTGCGAAGTCGTCTACTACGGGAGCCTGCGCGGCATCGAGTCGAGGGCAGCGCGGAAGTCCGGAATATCGTTCCAGGGATTCCGTACCTCGCCGCTCCAGCGCCCGTGGTCTCCATCCGGATTGCGCTCAGTCGTCGGGCTCCTGCGCTCCTCGGCTCAGGCGAAGGTCGCGATGCGCGAGTGGCAGCCGGACGCCGTGTTTTCTACCGGCGGATACGCTGCTGGGCCAGTGCTGAACGCTGCTCGCGTCCTCGGCGTTCCGGTCGTCATCCATGAGCAGAACAGCATCCCGGGGCGGACGAACCGTCTTGCGTCTCGCTTCGCCAAGGCGGTGTGCGTCGTGTTCGACACCGCACTGGAGCACTTTGGTGGAAAGGCGATGGTTACGGGCATGCCGCTGCGCCGCGAGCTGGTCGAGGCTGCCGCCTCTAAAGACGGCTCGCACCGCTCGCCCCCGCTCGATGCGGGGTCGAGGGAGAGGTTCTTCACGCTCGCCCTCGGAGGCTCGCAAGGCTCGGCGGCACTGAACGAGGCGTTCCTCACGCTCGCGACGCACGTCGGCACCGACGCCGAGGAGTGGCTGCATGTGTGTGGGGCAAGCCAGTTCGAGGCCTGTGCGCGAGCGCTCGAGCGAGTGGGCGCGCCGCAGCACTACGCACAGAAGCCGTTCCTCGAAGCGGACGACCTCGCCGAGGCTTACCGCCGCGCCGACCTCGCCGTAACGCGAGCGGGCACGGGCGTGCTGTGCGAGTTGGCGCTCTTCGGCATCCCCGGCGTCTTCGTTCCCTATCCATATGCCTACGCCGACCACCAACTGCACAACGCTGAAATCATCGCAAGGCTCGGCGGCGGCACCGTGATCCCGCAGCGCGAGTTGACGCCCGAGCGCCTCACCGCAGCCTGGCGCGAGTGGCGAGAGGACGAGGCGAGGCGCAGCGCGGCGTCGGATGCTCTCCAGCGTTGGGTTATCCGCGATGCCACCGAGCGGATTTGGAACATCATCACGGATGTCGTGCGATGAGAACGCGAGAAGAGCAGACCTGGTTCACCGCTGATGCGCGCCTGCCCGAGTCGGGAACGGTGCACTTCGTCGGCATAGGCGGAGCCGGCATGAGCGCGCTCGCCCGCGTCTTGCTTGCGCGAGGGTATCGAGTTACTGGAAGCGACATCGCCCCCTCGGCAACCACAGACGACCTCGCAGACCGTGGCGCGCGCATCACCATGGGGCACGACGCGCGCGCGGTGGAAGGCGCCGACGTGGTTGTTGTTAGCGACGCGATACCGCTGGACGAGAACCCGGAGGCGCTCGAGGCGGAGCGGCGCGGGCTAACCCGCGTTCGCCGAAGCCGCTTGCTCGGCATGGTTCTTGAGGGCTACAAGGTGATTGCCGTAACGGGCACTCACGGCAAGAGCACGGTTACGGCAGCGATCGCACAGGTGCTCGCCCGGGCAGGCAAGCGCCCGCTCGCCCTGGTCGGCGCCGATGTCGAGGGCTTCGATGGAAACGTCCTCTACGGAGAGGGGCCGTGGGCGGTCGTCGAGGCGTGCGAAGCGTACGAAGGCTACTTTGACCTCGACCCCCACATCGTCGTGCTGACGAACCTCGAGGCGGACCACCTCGACCGGCACGGATCGTTTGACGCGCTTCGCGACAGCGTATCGGCGTTCGTCCGCAAGGCGACCGGCTCGCCAAGACTGGTCTTCTGCGCGGACGATTCAGGTGCCCGCGAAGTGGCTTCAGGATTCAACGGAGCGATAGGATACGGGCTTGTACGCGGCGATCGTGTCGCGCAGTTCGAGGGCGGCGCTCTGAAACATGGCTCGACTGTTGCGAAGCCATCCCTCATCGGCGAGCACAACGCGATGAACCTTTGGGGAGCCGTCGTCGCCGCGTCCGTCGCGCTTTCTCGCGACGCCGAGCAACTGCTACCGCACGTGCAGCACGTTGAGGGGTGCGTACGAAGGTTGCAGTCTCTCGGCGAGCATGAGGGTGTCCTGCTCTACGATGACTACGCACATCACCCAACCGAGATAGCGGCGTCGCTCCGCGCGGTTCGAGAAGCACATCCCGACCGCCGCCTCGTCTGCGTGTTTCAGCCTCATCTCTATAGTCGCACGCGAGACTTCCTGAACGACTTCGCTCCCGCGCTCGCGCTCGCTGACTCCGTGTTCCTAACGGACATCTATCCGGCGCGAGAGAAGCCGCTTCCGGGTATCTCCTCGCTGCTCATCGTGCAACAACTCGAGCAGGCAGGCAAGGATGTGTCCTACGTTCCTTCACGCTTCCGACTGCCTCGCGAGGTGGCGCGCGCTGTTCGGCGCGGCGACGTGGTGGTGGCGATGGGTGCCGGCAACATTGACGCCTTCCCGCCTGCGCTGATTGATGAGTTGGCGCGCAGCACGCGGCCGTTGCGCGTCGCGGTCTTCCAAGGGGGAGCCTCCGCCGAGAGGGAGGTCTCGCTGCTGAGCGGCGGGATGGTCGCCGACGCGCTGCGGTCGCTTGGCTACGACGTAACGCCGCTCGACCCGGAGCAACTCCTTCTGGGTGAGGGCGACATCCGCATCCTGGTCGGCGCCGAGCGACCCGATATCGCCTTCCTCGCCCTTCACGGCACAGGCGCCGAGGACGGCCGCATTCAGGGCCTGCTCGACCTGCTGGAAGTCCCGTACACCGGCTCGGGGGTTGCGGCGAGCGCGCTCGCGATGGACAAGCACGCCGCCAAACAGGTGCTGCGGTCGGCAGGGCTGCGCGTGCCCGTCGGCGTCTTGGTGCCCCGAAGTGGCGCGGTTCCCGAGGACGCCCCACTCCCGGCTGTCGTGAAGCCGAACGCGCAGGGCTCGACGGTCGGCTTGACGCTTGTGAAGCGTCGCGAGGAGTTGGAGGAGGCGGTTTCCATCGCTTGGAAGTACGACGAGTCCGCGCTCATCGAAGAGTGGGTGGAAGGCGTCGAGGTGAGCGTGCCGGTTGTTGGCGAGGAAGTCCTGCCCGCGGTCGAGATAGTGCCCCTCGGAGGCCGGTATGACTTTTCGGCGAAGTACACCCCCGGGGCGACGGAGGAGATCGTGCCTGCGCGCATCTCCGAGAGCGCGGAGAGCCGCGTTCGAGAAGCGGCGCTCATTGCGCATCAAGCGGTGGGCGCATGCGACCTGAGCCGCAGCGACTTCATCGTTACCCGCGACGACGACGTTGTCGTGCTCGAGGTGAACACGCTGCCGGGACTTACGATGACCTCTCTCGTTCCTCGCTCCGCCGCGAGTGTGGGCATCGGTTTCGCGCAACTGTGCGAGCGTATTCTTCGTTCCGCGATGGTGAGGTATGGCGTCTCGAAGTAGGCGGCGGCGCAAGCCTCGATTCCGACTGCGCCTTCCGCTCGCGCCTATGCCGCTCTTCGCAATCGCACTCATGGCTGTGGTTCTTGCCGGTTTGTTCACAAGCGAGATGACGAAGGTTCGCGTTCTTCGTGTTGACGGCGTACCAAGTTGGGACACGGAGCGTGTCGGTGCGATACTGCGCGCCTACGAAGGCGTTCCCGCGTTGCGAATCAACCCGCTGCAAGTGGAGCGCCAAGTGGAGTGGCACCCCGCAGTCTCACGCTCCGACTTTCGACGAAACATCTTCGGCCGGGCGCGACTGGAGGTCGTGTACCGCCGGCCGGTGGCGTGGTTCCAGCGGGGCGAAACGGAGTTTGCAGTTTCGGTTGAAGGCGCGGTCTTCCCCCTTGTCGAGGAGCGGCCCCCGCTCTTGGTGGACGAAAAGTTGATGGAGATGCGCCCAAACCTATCCGTTTTCGATACTCGCCGCATCGGGGGGCTGCTCGACCTGGCGGAGAAAGTACAACAAAAGTTGCCTTCCTTACGCGGTAAACTAAGCGTACTCGCCTCGGGTGGGTTATCCTTGACGGTGGCGGAAGGCGCGCGCGTCGAGTTCGGCGACCGAGAGAGGTTGGACGAGAAGGTCACCATCCTCGCGCGGGCGTTAGAGCAACGCCCCGACTTGCTCCGCCGGGCGCAAACGGTGAACCTGGTTGTGCCTGAGCGACCCGCCGTGCGATGGAGGTGAGACAAAGATGATGAAACAGAGCCGTAACAACTGGATTATTCCAACGTCGCTGATGACGCTCGTCCTCGGCTTCACCATCGTTGCGGCATGGAAGAGCCCCAAGCCTCCGGGCTACGCGCCGTTTACGTCGCGCATGATGGAGAACTCTTCCGGGCCGCCGATTGACGTGATGCAAACGCTGTTCGAGCGCGAGGAGGAGGTACAGAACCTCCGCCAACAGATAACACAACTTGAGACGGCGCTCGGCGAACAGTCGTCGCAAGCGCAAGTCTTGAATGAACAACTGCAGGACCTAAAGGTGCTCGCCGGCCTCGCCGAGGTTGAGGGACCGGGCATCGAGATCGTGCTGAAGGACAGCGAGTTGCGACCGAGCGATCCGATTCTTTTGCCCGAGTACGTGATCCATGAGGTGGACATCCTCCGCGTGGTGAACGAGCTGTTCATGAGCGGCGCCGAGGCGATCGCAGTCGGTCGGCAGCGCGTGGTGGCTACCACATACTATCGCTGCGAAGGTCCGATCGTGAACGTGAAGGGAGTGCCGACCTCCTCGCCGGTTGTGATTCAGGCGATCGGCGAGCCGGACACGCTCCACGGAGCGCTTGTCATGCCGGGCCGGGTGATTGACTCGATTCGCACCAACGACCCGAATATGGCGATCGTCCGAAAGTTGGACCGCATCGTTCTGCCCGCCTACACGGGCAACACGAAACTGCAGTTCGCCAAGCCGGTGGTGAAGGAGAAGGACGCGCCGAAGTGACGAACCTGGCGGCCCTGCTGGTGCCCCTGTTGGCGCTCATCGTGGGCGGGCTGCTTGCCGTCTTCTTTCCCCAGATCATGGAGGCTGTGGAGCCGGTCTATGTCGGCGTGGCAGCCGTAGCGGGGCTTGACGCGGTGCTTGGAGGCGCCCGCGCGGCAGCGGAGAACCGATTCAGGCCCGACATCTTCGTCAGCGGTTTTTTTACGAACATCGTGCTCGCGATCGGGTTGGTCTTTCTCGGTGCGTCGCTCGGAGTGGACCTGTACCTGGCTGCGGTCATCGCGCTGGGCGGCAGGATGTTCGTCAACGCCTCGGTGCTGAGGCGAATCCTTTTGACGCGTCTTGCCGACGCGAGAGAGCAAAAGAGAATGGAAGAGGGTAGTGCGCAATGAGTCAAGTCGCCGCAATGGACATCGGCAGCACAAAGGTAGTCGTCGCGCTCGCAGACGTTGAGGAGAGCGGTCTCCTGCGAGTGCTGGCTGTGGGATCCGCGCCCAACGAAGGCGTGCGCAGCGGCACCGTGGTGGACATCGAAACCACGGCGCAAGCGATTCTGCAGGCTGTGCGCCAATGCGAGCAGATGGCGGATCGCAAGCTGGACATCGTGGTGCTCGGCGTTACCGGTGAGCACATATCCGGATCACGAAGCCCCGGCATCGTTCCGATCGTCCCCGCGGGGCGAACCATCACAAGCGAGGACGTGCACCGCGTCATCACGCACAGCAGGCAGATTCCGATCCCCGCCGAGAGGCAACTTCTTCACGTCGTGCCGGTCTCGTTCAAAGTGGACGGGCAGGCGGGCGTGACGAAGCCGGTCGGCATGAACGGCGAGCGCCTCGAAGTGGAGGCGTATCTCGTCACCGGGCTCAAATCCCACATCCTCAACCTCGAGCGGTGCGTCAATCGGGCGCAGATCGAAGTCGAGGAGGTAGTGCTGCAGCCGCTGGCAACCAGCGAAAGCGTAACCGCGCCGAGCGACCGGCAGGCGGGCTGCGCGGTTGTGGACATCGGCGGATACTCGACCGATGTGGCCGTCTTCCGCCAGGGCGGAATCACCAACTCCAGCATCGTTCCGATCGGCGGCTCGCACATTACCGGCGACCTCGTGAAACTCTTGAAGACGACGCCCGAGGAGGCGGAGAGGCTCAAGCTTCAATTCGGCTCTTGCATACCGTCGGACTCGGGGGAGAAGGAGGCCGTGGTCGTGCGGCAGATCGGGATGGAGAAACCCAGGCCCATGGCGCGGCGCGTCTTCTGCGAGATCATCGAGGCGCGTGCAGAGGAGAACCTGACCCTCGTCCGCGATTGGATCCAGAAGGTTGCGCCTTGGGAGGACCTGAACGCGGGAATTGTTTTGACCGGCGGGGGCGCCGCCCTAACGGGCCTGGATCGGCTCGCGGCGCGCGTGTTCAACGATGTGCCGATTCGCGTGGCGAAGCCGACGCCGCTTCACGGGCTCGGCGATGTCGTTAGCGGCTATGAGCACGCGGCGATCGTCGGTTTGCTGAAGCACGCGCAGCGGAGCGCTTTGGCGCGGCAGGAAGGCCCCGAGGCGAAGGGCATCCGCCGCCTGATGAACACCATCGGCTCGGTCTTCGGATCGAAGGGCAGAGAGGATATTCCTTGACCATCATACCATAATAGGAGCGGAAACACCATGAGTGCAACCAAGCAAAACACAGAAAGACAAGCGATCATCAAGGTGGTCGGCGTAGGCGGAGGAGGCTCGAACGCCGTCAACCGCATGATCGAAACGGGCATCCGAGGCGTCGAATTCGTCGCCATCAACACCGACGCCCAGGCGCTCGAAGACTCCCAAGCGCCCACCAAACTCCAAGTTGGAGAAAAGGTGACCCGTGGGCTTGGAGTGGGCGGAGACCCCGAAAGAGGAAGGCAGGCAGCCGAGGAGAGCAAGGAGGCGATTCGCGACGTGCTCACCGGCGCAGACCTCGTCTTCATCACAGCGGGAATGGGCGGCGGAACCGGCACCGGCGCATCACCCATCGTCGCTGAGCTTGCTCGCGACGTGGGAGCCCTCACCATCGCCGTGGTAACCAAGCCGTTCATGTGGGAGCGCGGGCGCGAAATCAAGGCGCAGAAGGGAATCACCGAACTGACCGAGATCGTGGACACCATCATCACGATTCCCAACGACAGGCTACTGACGGTGGTTGACAAGAACACCTCTTCCATCGAGGCGTTCCGCGTTGCCGACGACGTACTCCGACAAGGGGTGCAGGCGATATCGGAGATCATCACCGTGCCCGGACTCATCAACGTGGACTTTGCAGACGTTCGAGCCGTGATGTCTCAGTCTGGCCCTGCGCTGATGGGTATCGGCATCGGTACCGGCGAGCACCGCGCCATGCAGGCTGCGCAGTCGGCGGTCGCCAACCCGCTCCTCGAGACCGACATCCACGGCGCGCGCCGGCTCCTGGTCAACGTGACCTCGGCGGCGGACCTGACGCTGACGGAAATGAACGAGGCGATGAGCTACATCGCAGACCTCGCCGCAGCCGACGATGCCAACATCATCTTCGGCGCTGTGTATGACGACGCGCTCAAGGGCGACGTGCGGATCACCGTGCTTGCGGCGGGCTTTGACCCAACCGCAAAACCACCGCGCTCGGCGGCAACCGAGGGGTCACGCGCGGGAACGCAGCCGCGCATGGAGAGAACCACTCGCGAAACTGCACCCGAGAAGCCCCAGGCGGCGCCCGACCGCGCCGCGACCGACGGCAACAGCCTGCCGCCGGGCACCGCGCCGGCAACTGGCGTCCCTCGCCCCGCAAGGCAAGACGGAGCCTCGGCGCAGGCGGATGACCTCGACGTGCCCGCGTTCATTCGGAAGCACAAGCGGCAGCGAGAGGAGCCGTAACCGGCGGGTAACCCGGCAGGGCGCCTACCGAAGGAACCGCGGCATCCGCGGGCCGGACGGTCGGAACGGCTGCGGCGTGGCGAGCAAGACGTCAATCGCCATATCCATCACGGGCGCGCCCGGGTCCAGCGAGACGATGAACTCGTACTCGCCCTTCGGCAGGAGCATCGTTCCGACCTGATACCAGCCGAAGCCGTCGGCGTACTCGGAGACGGGTGGCGCGGAGAGCGGCAAGCTCAACCCACCCTTGACCTCGACCCGCACGAAAGGGCGAGACGCCTCCGGAATCCGCGCCGCCAGCCAGAAGGTGTGCTCGTCACGGCTGCCGGAGACGGAGAGTTTGTACGTCGCGCTCATTCCTCCGATGGGAGAGCGAGCGTCCCCGCGGGCGGACTCTGCCGGAATGAGCAACCGCATCCTTAGCGCCTCGCCCTGCGAGCAGCCGGCCGATTGCATGCGAACGCCCACGCCAGCCGAGTCCGCTCGTTCCCCTTCGCGCCACACATACGGCGCGACCTTCAGCAGCATTCGGCGATACGTCTCCGTCATTTGCATCAGCGATGCGCCCGGCGATGTCTTCACCTTGCGAAGCGCATCGGCGAAGAGGAAGCGCTCTTCGGTGATGTCTGCGCCCTTGCGGACAGCCTCGGCGGTGATCGCAGCCTCAGCCTCGACGAGTTCCTGCACCGCGTCCTCCGGCACCGGCGTGGTGTCCGCGCCGAAGATGAGAAGCGGCTCGTTCCGAATCGTAACCTCGATGCCGTCTCGTACGACGCGCGAGTCAACCGCCATGCCCGAAACCGAATGCAGCGTTACCGATTGCGGGTTGGGCACCAGCAGCTTCGTCTTCCTTGCCGCACCGGTTGTCCACATGGCGATGTGCCGATCGTAGGGCGCCGCGAGGCGGTACGCCTCATAGTTCGCCCCCACGTCCAGCCTGTCTCCGGCGGCAGGAGTAGGAAGCCACCAGACGCCACCGGGCAATTGCATGGTGTCAGCCGGGTAGCGAGCGTTGATCGGATAGAAGATCGCTCGCGGAGAGCGGTCGGCGAGCGACACGTCCAGTTGCGCCTCGCCGTTCATCACCGAGACCCAGGCTGCCTCATCGCCCCCGGCAGCCTCTACGAACCAGCCCTTCACGCCGAGGTCCACAAGCGTTGCCACCACGGAGCGCAACTGCGCCTCCGTGGGGAATGCCGCGCCGTTCTCAGCAAAGCGAATGCGTGTCGCGACGATCCAGGAGCGGGCGCCCCAGGCCAGAGCGGACGACAGCGCGTGCCCCGTCCTCCCTGCCACGATGGTCGAGCCCGTTCCAACGGACGGAATTCCGATGCCGTCGCCGGCGATGTCGCGACGCTCGTGCAGTGGGCTCCAACCCGCCCAGTCGTACACGACGGGCACATCGGCGATGCTGCGAACGGCTGCGGCAAGGCGCGACAGCCTCCGCGCACACGCGCTCTCGATGACCACCTGCACGTCGTCCCAGTACTTCGAGCCGATCCGCCGCCCAGAGACGGTTCGGTCGTTCACCGGGTCGAGGAAAGCGTCAACGCCCATGTCCGGCGAGAAGAGCGGGATGAGTGCGGCTGCCTCGGTGAAACTCTTAAGGCCGAGCGAGTCAATCCGCCAAGCCCGCGCGAGCGTTTCAATGGTTTGGTACTTCTCGCGAAGGAACTGCTCGAACTCAAGGCGGAAGAGGATGGAGTCGGGCACGATGCCGCCGGCAGTCGTCCATGCCGCAGCTCCGCCCGCCGAGGGAGAACGGGCATCCCCGCGAGTCGGCTCCGGACGCCCGAGCGGGTTCACGATGCCTCTCAGGCCCCTGCCGGGCGCGGCTTCTTTCAGCCTCCGGATCACCTCGTCGCGCCGAGCGTCCAACCCCTCCCAATAGTCCACGATTTCGCTCTCCCGCATGAGGGGGAAGAGAAGGACCTGATAGTCGTCGGCGCTGACGGTGAGGTTCACCTCCACTCGCGCCTTGCCGTCTCGCATCACGGCCCAGCCGCGAGCCATGATTGACGACGACGGCCCGGCGACCACATAGTACGCGCGTGCCGCCCCCGGCAAGTCCACTTCGATGACTGAGCGGTGCGTGACGTTCAGCACGCGCATCGCCTCCGGCATGCAGAGCCATCCTCGCGCCTGAGGGGTCGGCTCGTTCAGGGAGAAGAGGTACCTTGCGCCGGCGCTCTCGGCCGCGGCGAATGCCTCCGCCCAGTTGTCCTCCAACGTCGCTTCAAGCAGCAAGTCGCGCACCCTGGCGTTCTGTGCTGTGCCGATCGCATCGGCGGTTGCGGGTACCACCAAACCGACCGGCGTGTAGGGCAGCCCGTCCCAGAGAAGAGCGTGGGCGGCGTTCACCCGCCACTCTTGGCCCTGCCAGACTCCTGACGGCGTGGCGCCTTGCTCCAGCAGGAGGGCGAACGAAAGGAGAAACATCAACTTTCAGACGCCCCCGCTGCTGATGCCGGTTCGATTCGCGCCGGCGCAACCGGCGTTCCCGACCGCGCGCTTTGCATCCCAGCCTCGGCGATGGCGACCGCCGCCATCCCCTCCTCAGCCGTCACCGGCGGAGGCGCCTCTCCCCTGGCGGCTCTCAAAAACGCGCGGAGTTGCTTGAAGTAGGGGTCGTCGCTCGCGGCGAGGTTCGCTTCCGAGCGCGTGCCGTCCGCCGTAGCCGTGCGGAGGGTCGCCTTCTGTCGGCTGTCGAACTCGATCAGCCCACCTGACCCGCTGACCTCGAAGGTTACACGGAAGCCGCCGGGGTCCGCCCAGGTGGCCTCGACATGGGCGAGCGCGCCGCTCTCGAGCGTCAGCGTCGTCAGCGCGTAGTCCAGCGTTCCAACGTTTGACCAGGTGAGCGCCTGCGAGAACACTCGCACGACAGGCCCGAACGTCCAGAGAATCCAGTCGAAGTCGTGCACGGCGAGGTCCAGCAGCACGCCGCCGGAGAGGTCGGGATTGCGGAACCACTCGCCTGCTCCTTTCGGTTGCCCGCCGCCCCTCCGCGTGCGTATGGCGGAGATGCTTCCCAACCGCCCCGACGTGATGACCCGGTGCGCGGCTTCAAACTCGGGGAAGAAGCGAACGACCTGCGCAGGCACCAGCAGCGTGCCGTGCCGATGCGCAGCATCCACCATCTGCTCGCAGTCGGGGACGGTTCGGGCAAGCGGCTTCTCGCACAGTGTAGGCAGATGCGCTTCGAGCGCTGCTAGAACGACGTCCTTGTGCAAGTGCGTCGGCAGGCAAACATCAACCGCGTCCACATTGGAGAGCAGTTGCTCGAGGTCGTCGGCGACGGTTGCGTTCTTCGCTTGGGTTTGAAGCGCCTCCGCAGCCTCGCGGTCGATGTCGAAGAGGAGGAGGGAGACATCTTCCATCTTCGAGTAGTGCCGCGCGTGCGTCCGCCCCATGCCGCCCGCGCCGACGATTCCGACGCGCGTCACAGCACACCTCCCGGCGGCATGAGCAGCACTTCGTCGAGGAACGCTTCGCCTTCGTGCATCAGAGCGTTCTCGATGCCGAGGGCAACGTCTTCCGGCTTCATCATCTGCTCGCGGTCCGGCGCTGCGCCCTGCTCGTCCCACAACTCGGTGTCGGTCGAGCCGGGCATGAAGGCGATGAGTTCAATGCCGCGCGAGCGGAACTCGGCGGCGAGGCTTCGCGTGAGTCCAAGCGCGCCGTACTTCGAGGCGACGTAGGCCGCCGAGGATGCGAACGCGACGCGGCTCGCCACGCTCAAGACGTTCACGATGCGCCCGCCGCCGCGAGAAAGCATGCTCTCGATCGCAACACGGTTCCCGTGATAGAGCGCGGTGAGGTTGGCGTGAAGGGTCTTCTCCCAAACGCCGGGGTCAAGCGACAAGGTACCGCCAAAGCGGGCATAGCCCGCGGCGAAGACTGCCCCGAGCTGTGTCTCGGGATGGAACTCGAAGAGCGCGCGCAGCACGGCGACGTCGCCTGCATCCCCCGGTACCGCGTGCGCGTTCACGCCCGCTTCTTCGCACGCTCGGCGAGTCTCCTCGAGCCGCTCCTCGTTCCGCCCGTTGAGAGCAACGTGCACACCGCGCTCAGCGAGCCGAATCGCGACAGCGCGACCGATACCGCTGCTCGCTCCGGTCACCACGCACGCCTCCGGGATGAGGCTCAGAGGTACGACCTCCGCTGCTGGATGAGTTCGAAGAACTCTTGCCGCGTGGGGGGGTTGTTGCGGAATACTCCGGTTAAGTAACTGCTCGACACGTTGGACGCGCGCTTCTCGACGCCGCGCGCCATCATGCAGAGGTGTTTCGCCTCGGAGACGCAAACGACGCCGCGAGGTTCCAGCGTCTGCTGTAGAGCCTCAGCGATCTGTTGGGTCATGCGCTCCTGCACCTGCAGGCGCCTTGCGAACATATCCACGATGCGAGCGATCTTGCTGATTCCGATGATCTTGCCGTTCGGGATGTATCCAATGTGCGCGAAGCCGAAGAACGGCAGCAAGTGGTGCTCACAGAGGCTGAAGAACTCGATGTCGCGCACGATGACCATGTCTTCGAGGTCTTCGGAAAACACCGCCTTGTTCACGATGTCCGCGAGGCGTTGCTGATAGCCGCGCGTTAGGAATCGCATCGCCGCCGCCGCGCGGCTGGGCGTCTTCAGCAACCCCTCGCGGTTGGGGTCCTCCCCGATTTCCGATAACAGTTGAAGGTACAACTCCTGAAGTCGGTCGCTCATGAAGCATCTCCGGTGTATTCAAAAACGTTCCTCGGCGTCTCTCGCAGCACCACGCGCACCAGTTTGGCTGGAACCGTCGGCTTGAGGCGGTTCCAAATCTCTTGGAGCAGCGCCTCGGAGGTCGGGTTCTTGTCGGCGAACTCGGGGAGTTCGGCGTTCAAGTTCCGATGGTCATAACGCTCGATCACCTCCCGGTTCACAATCTCGTCGAGCGCGTCAATATCTACGATCATCCCGGTTCGATCGTCCATTTCACCACCGACGGTGACCTCGAGTTCGTAGTTATGGCCGTGTCCGTGCGGGTTGTTGCACGCGCCGAACAGTTCGCGGTTCTGCTCGTCCGTCAGGTGGGGGCTGTGCAGACGGTGAGAAGCGGAGAAGTGATATCCACGGGTGAGGGTCAGCACCTCGCGCTCTCCTTGCGCGCCATCGGCTGCGGCGTTAAACGATAACTCTGCGTAGAATTCCTGCATCTCATACAGTCTCAACCTGCACAGTTTAGCCCCTCCGGGCGCGAGAATCCGATTGGCGATCCATCGGATCAAGTTCTCGAGGTTCGGAGTGACGCGGTCGAACGGGGGGACCTCGTCGTTCAGGCTCTTGCGGTCCAGCGCATCAACCACTCGCTCGACGATGTCCCGCTTCACCTCGGCGATGTTCACCACCATGCCCGTGTCCTCGCGCACCTCTCCCTCAACGGTTACTTCCAGGAGATAGTTGTGGCCGTGGTTATGCGGCGAGGCGTATCGCCCGAAAGCGCGGCGGTTCTCCTCTTCGCTCCACTCGGGGTCCCAGAACCGATGGCCGCACGAGAAGCGGGCGATGCGGGTAAGCCTCATTCTATCGCTGCTCCTTGTACGGAATTGCGAGTGCCGCAGGCCCCGCCTTTCCTCGGCCGCTCCCGACCAGCACTCCGAGCGCAATCAGATAGGGGAGCGCGTCGAACAACTGGTACGGCAGCGGTAAGGAGTACGCCTTGATCAAGAACTGCAATCCGTAGGCGAACGCGATAAGAAGCGCTGCCCCGGCTGCGCCCAACGGTGTCCATCGCCCGAATGTTACCGCTGCTATCACGACAAACCCGCGCCCGGCAGTCATGTTCTCGGCGAACGAGTTCGTTTGCGCGACGCTCAGGTACGCCCCCGCGAGGCCGCACGTCACTCCCGAAATGAGGATGCCCTGCAGGCGAAGGCGGTAGACCGACCATCCGGCGGCTCGCGCGGCGTCGGGCATCTCTCCCGCTGCGCGTATCGCCCGCCCCCAATCCGTGCGGAACAGAAGACGCCAACTCACGAACACCAACACCACGGCCACAAGCATCACGGCGTTCACGCTCATATCCCCACCGAACGAGGCGACCGTGGGCACTTGCACCAATTGCCCAGCCCGACCGAAGGTCATCGCGAACAGCGTGCCCGTTACGCCCAGGCAAAGCAGATTCACGCCCGTGCCCACGACGACCTGGTCCGCGCCCAGGTGCAGCACCAAAGGCGCGGTCGCTCCCAAGACCAGCACCCCCACCAGGCATCCCGCGAGCAGCCCAAGATACGGGTTACCCGTTTGCCAAGAGGTGTAGAACCCGGAATAAGCCGCGGCGAGCATCGCTCCTTCGAGGCCGATGTTCAGCACCCCGGCGCGCTCAGAAACCGTCTCCCCGGTTGCGGCGATGACGAGCGGCGTACCGAGGGAGAGCATTGCGCCCACGATGCCGAGGAGTTCGCTCATGACGCCGCCCTCTCGACGCGCCTGCGCGACCATTGCTGCAGCGCGACGAACGCAATGACTGCCACTCCCTGTACGGCATACACAAACGCTGAGGGCGTGCCGCCGAACGCCTCAAGGTTTCGCGAACCGGCGAGCAGCGCACCAAAGTACAGACCGGAGAGCAGAACACCCCATGCCTCCAGACTTCCGAGCAGGGCCACGGCTATGCTCAAATAGCCCCAGCCAGGCGAAAAGCCGTCGAAAAGATAGCCGCTCACGCCGACGTACTCAACGCCACCCGCTAGGCCGCACAGCGCACCGCTTACGGTGAGCGCGAGAACCTGCGTCCGTGCAACCGGTATGCGTGCCGCGCGAGCCGCCGAGGGGTTCTGCCCAACCACGCGAAGTTGGAAGCCCGAAGCGGTCAACTTCAGCCAAACGTGAATCAGAACGGCAAGCACCGGGGCGAGAAACAGTCCGGTGTGCAGGCTGCTCTGTGGGTCGAGGCGCAGGAACATCGCGCTCTCAGGCAGAGGCGTGGTCTGCGGAATCGCCTCACCCGGAGTCTGCAGCGGACCCCGAACGAGGTACGACACCACTTGAATCGCGACGAAGTTCAGAAGGATGGTGCTGATGACGACGTTCACGCCACGCTTCGTGTAGAGTAGCGCCGCGATGCCCGCCCACGCCGCGCCCGCGGCACAACACGCTACGAGCACGAGCGCGGTCAGCCCTGGGCCTTCAACGCGATGCAGCAGTTGATACGTAATCGCGCCGGCCGAGGCGCCGACCAGCAACTGGCCTTCGCCGCCGATGTTGAACATGCCGCCGCGCCAGGCGACGACCATGCCGAGACCGGCGAGCATCAGCGGGCACGCCTTCACGAGCGTGCGGTGGATGGCGAACTTGTCGCCCAGCGCGCCCTCCCACAGATGACCAAGCGACTCAAGAACCGGTAGCCCAAACGCGAGCAGCGTCAGTGCGAGCGTCAGCAGCAAGCCAAGGAGCACGGCGACGTGCCTCATGCCGACACCTTCCACTTGCCGCGGCTCATCACAAGCACACGGTCGGCAAGCGCTGCCAACTCGTCCGGGTCCGCGCTCACGAGCAGGATGGCGCAGCCGCGTCCCTTCGCCTCCCGCAGCACGCGGTGCACGTCTGCCTCCGCACGGACGTCCAGCCCCCGTGTGGGATGTACAGCTACCAGCACGTCGGGCTCACCATCCAATTCTCGTCCAACGACGACCTTCTGCCGGTTGCCGCCGCTGAGCGCTGCCGCGGGCAGGTCGGTTCGCTGAGGGCGAATGCTGTAGCGTTGCACGACGGCACGCGCCCACTCGCCCACGCGCCGAGGGGGAAGCAGTGGCCCCGCTCTCAAGCGCTTCCGCCGATGCCCAGCGATGAGCAAGTTGTCAAGGACGGACATCATCAGCGCCAAGCCGTCTCGGTTGCGGTCTCCAGGTATGTATGCCACTCGCCCCGTGGTGCGGAGCGTGCCCGACTCGAGTTCGCGAATGCCCGCGATCGCCTCCGCCAACTCTGCCTGACCGTTGCCGTCAACTCCGCCGATGCCGACTACCTCCCCCGCGGAGACCGACAGGCTGACTCCGTCTACGGCAAGATGCCCCCGGTCGCTTCGCGCTCGCAGGCTCTCCGCGCGCACCCGCACCTCATCGGCGGCGTGTGTCTCATCGTTTGGTGCGTCTCGCAGTACGTCTCCTCCTGCGATCAGCGCTTCGAGGGATCGCTCGTCCGCTTGCTGCGGGGTCAGCTCTGCCACGACTCGACCGCCCCGTAGCACGGTGATGCGGTCGGCGACAGCCAGCGCTTCCTCTACGCGGTGAGTAATGAGGACGATGGCCCTACCCTCGTCCGCGAGGAGTCGCAGCTGGTCGAGCAGAATTTGCGACTCGTCAGGTGTGAGAACCGCGGTCGGCTCGTCGAACAGAACCATGGCGCGTCCGGATGCGAGAGCGCGCGCAATCTCCACTCGCTGCTGCTCCCCGACTGAGAGGTCGCGCACCACAGCGTCGGGGGAGATGTCCAGGCCTGCGACACCTTGCGTCGCGCCGAACAGGGCGAGGTTCTCGGCCACGGTGAAGGTGGGAACGAGCATGAAGTGCTGGTGTACGACATCGACGCCGCGGTCGCGGGCGTCCCGCGCATCGCGGAATCGAACCTCCCGCCCGTCCAGCGCCAGCGAGCCTGAGGTGGGCTGCAGATTCCCGGAAAGAATCGAGGCAAGAGTGCTCTTTCCTGCGCCGTTCTCGCCCAGGAGTGCATGGACCTCGCCGCTTCGAATCGTCAACGACGCTTCGTCGAGAGCGACGACATCGCCGAAGCGCTTGGTAACGCGGCGGATTTCGATCTCCAGGCTCAGAACTCCAGCTTCGGGACGACCAGTTCGCCGTTCATGATTTCGGCGAACTTCTTCGTCATGAAGTCTTGGTACTCCTTCGGGATCTTGTCGAGGAGTTCCGGATTGAGGACAACGTTGATTGCCCCTTCCTTCACGCCGACGATTTCCACCGTGCCGGCATACTTCCCGTCGCGCACTCGAGCGGCAAGGTCGGTGAAGACGGTTTCTGCTCGTATCACCGCGCTCGCGAGCACCACATCGGGCGCAACCGAGGATTGGTCGCTGTTGGTGCCGAGCGCCCACACCTTTCGCTCTCGGCATGCCTCGAACACGCCGGACGCCGCCGCGTTCGCCTGGTGGATGATGACGTCCGCGCCCCGGTTAATGAAGGCGAGCGTCTGTTGCTTTGCAGCGCCGATGTCGTCGTTCGACCCGGTGTACGCCTTGAGGACGGTGATGTCCGGGCGCTCCGCCTTTGCTCCGGCTTCGAACGCCTGGAAGGTGCTCTCGATGCTGGGTACGTCCGGCCCGCCGACCATGCCGATGACGCCGCTCTTCGACATCTTGGCGGCGAGGATGCCCAAGAGGTAGGTGCCTTGCTCCAAGTAGAACCGGAAGGCGCCGACGTTTTTCGCCGTCTGGTCGCCGGATGAACTAACGAAGACCGTGTTGGGGAACTCCTTGCCGATCTTGATGCCGTGCTGGTTGTACTCGTAGCCGTGGCCGATGACGAGGTCGAACCCCTTCTGTGCGAAGGAGCGCATCGCGTCCTCGATGTCGGCGGGCGTGGAGGCGACGACGCTGCTGACTTCGGCGCCGAGGTTGACTCGAATCGCCTCCAAGCCCCGATAGGCGAGCGCGCTCCAGCCGGAGTCGTTGACGGAGGTCGGCGTGATGAGCGCGACCTTGAGCGTTTCGTCGTCGGTTTGCGCTTCAGGGGTAGCGTCGGTCGCGCTGGTCCCGCCGGTGCAGCCGGCGAGGATGGCGAGCGCCCCCGCGAGAGCCAAGAGCGCCGCGAGCAATGTCCTGGTTCGTCGTCCGTTCATCATCTGTCCTCCTTGGTCAGTTCCATCCGAGCGAGCCGCGCAAGCCCTCACATATCGTCTGTCATCAGAATCGCTTCAGCCACCTCGCGCATGCTCCGGCGCGTCTCCATGCTCCGCTGCCGGATTCGCGCGTATGCCTCCTCTTCCGAGATGCCCTGTTTTCGCATCAACATCCCCTTTGCTCGCTCGATGATTCGCCGCGCCTCGAGCCGCTGGTTCAGTTCGTGAACTTGCTTGTGCAAAGCCTGCGTCTGTCGAAAGCGGGAAACGGCGACCTCGATGGCAGGCGGCAGGTCCTGGGGCTTGAACGGCTTTATGAGGTAGGCGAAGGCACCCGCCTCCGTCGCCTTCTGCACCAACTCCTGGTCGCTGTAGGCGGTGAGCAGGATGGCTGCCGCGATGCCCTCGGAGACCAGTTCGGCGACGGCTGAGATGCCGTCTCGCTCGGGCATGCGAACGTCGAGCACGCACACGTCGGGCTTGACTGAGCGGGCGAGAAGCACCGCCTCGTTGCCGTCACCAGCCTCGGCGACCACCTCGTAGCCGAGGTTCGCAAGCATCTGTTTGAGGTCGAGGCGGATGATAGGGTCGTCGTCCGCTACGAGGACGCGGAGGCGGCTCACGCCCAAAGTCTACCTGGCAGGAAGCGAGCCGCCGTCCCCTACGGACGCCGGAGATGCTATACTATGCGTGGCGCATCTGGGGATTCAGGGGGATGGCTCTCCGGCCGTCCCTTTTTTGTCAGCAGAGCGCCGGGGAAGCGATGGATCGGAAACTGTTTGAAACCATGCAGCAGATCGCGCGCGAGCGCGGGCTGTCCATGGCGGACCTCCAGGCTGAACTGGAGCGCGCCCTCGCTGCCGCCTACAAGCGCCATGTCGGCGCGAGCGGTGACGTAACCGTGAAGATTGACCTCGAAACAGGAGACCTTCAAGCGGTCTGCGAGAAGGAGGTCGTCGGCCACGTCACCAATCACTTCTTCCAAATCGGGATTGACGAGGCGCGGCGGCGCGACCCGAACGTCGAGATTGGAGACTTCATCCCGGTGCCCATCGTGCCGGAGACCTTCGGGCGGATCGCCGCCAGTACCTTCAAGCAGGTGTTGCAGCAACTGTTGCGCGACGCCGAGCGACGGCGGACGCGTGAAGAGTTCAAAGACAAAGTCGGAGATGTCGTGAGCGCAGTCGTCAACCGCAGACTGAGCGGAGGCGACGTGCTGCTGACCGTCGGGCGGGGAGAGTGCTTCTTGCCGAGAAAGGAGCAGGTTCCGACCGAGCCTTATCGTCCGAACGACCGCATGCGCGTCTACGTCCTCGAGCTGCAGGAGACCGAGAAACGGGGCCCGAGGGTCATCGTTTCAAGAACGCACCCGCACCTCGTCCGCAGGCTGTTTGAAGTCGAGGTGCCCGAAATCGCAAGCGGCGTCGTTGAGATTATGGGCATCGCGCGAGAGGCAGGGCATCGAACGAAGATCGCCGTGCGCTCGCACGACGAGCGCGTGGACGCCGTCGGCGCGTGCGTGGGACAGAGAGGCGCGCGCGTGCAGGTCATTGTGAACGAACTGTACGACGAAAAGATTGACATCGTGCCGTTCAGTGAAGACCCGAACGAGTACATCGGCAACGCGTTGAGCCCGGCGAAGGTGCTCTCCATCAAATTGGGGGAGGTAGAGACGCAGGACGGAAGGCGCCGTACCGCGCATGTCATCGTGCCGGACTCTCAATCGAGCCTCGCCATCGGCCGCGGCGGGCAGAACGTGCGGTTGGCGGGCTTCCTCACGGGCTACGACATCACCGTTACGCCTGAGTCGAAGGCGAATCAGGAGGGCACGCAGGCTGCCCAAGGATGACGCATACGCCGATAAGGACGTGTGTTGCGTGCAAGCGCAAGCGACCTGCCGGCGAGATGCTGCGCGTTCGACGGGCCGACGCCTCGATTCAGTGCGGCGTCGGGGCAGGACGGGGCGCGTGGCTCTGCCCGGACGAGCAATGCATCACGCGAGCGTTCGAGAAGCGCTTGCTGCTGCGGGCGCTAAGGGTGGAATCCATGCCCGCGGATTGGGAACAATGTATGGGACGATTGCTGCAGATGACCAAGGAGCGCGATGGCGAAGGTTGAACTAACGAAGATTGCATCCGACCTGGGGGCCCTGCCCTCGCAGGTCGCCTTTGTGCTTGCGCAACTCGGCGCATTCCCCGAGAACGGCGCTGTCGAGGTGGACGATGACACGCTTGAACTCGCCTCTGAGGAGATTCGAACACTCGTCGAATCGAAGGTCGTCACCCTCGCGCCGAAGCCGACGCCGCGCGACATAGCCGCCGCCCTCGACGTCCCGCAGAGCGACGTGCAGAAGGCGCTCATCGGCAAGGGAGTGCTAGCCAGCCTGACTACGGTTCTTGAGACCGACGTTGCCGAAGACGCCGTGAAGCAGTTCGGATATGCCGTTCGGTGGGCGGAGGCGCCCAAAAAGAAGGAGCCGGATGAGGCGACAACAGTCCGCAGAAAGACCGTCGGAGGGGGCACGCTTCGTCCGCCCGTGGTAACCATTCTCGGGCACGTAGACCACGGCAAAACGAGCCTGCTGGACTACATCCGCAAGAGCCGGGTCGCTGAGAAAGAGCACGGAGGCATCACGCAGCACATCGGCGCCTATCAAGTTGCGGTCGGGCCGGGGAAGATTACGTTCCTCGACACCCCAGGCCACGAGGCGTTCACTGCCATGCGCGCACGCGGGGCACAGGTAACCGACATCGCCGTGCTCGTCGTTGCGGCGGATGACGGCGTCATGCCGCAAACCATCGAGGCGATCAACCATGCTCGAAACGCCGAAGTGCCGATCATCGTCGCCATCAACAAGATTGACCGCCCAGAAGCGAACGTCGTGCGCGTGAAGCAGCAACTCGTCGAGCACGGGGTCGTAGCGACAGACTTCGGCGGCGACGTCGAGATGGTTCCCGTCTCTGCCGCAACCGGCGAAGGGGTTGACCACCTGCTCGAAAACATCCTTCTGCAGGCGGAGATCATGGAACTGAAAGCCGACCCAGCCGGTGACGTCGAGGGCGTGGTTATCGAGGCGAAGAAAGACAAGGGTCGCGGCCCGGTGGCGACGATCCTCGTGCAGAACGGCACCCTGAAGAGGGGAGACGTCGTAGCGGTCGGCCTGACCTATGGGCGCATCCGAGCGATGTTCGACTTTGCCGGCAAAGAGGTGAAGGACGCCGGCCCTTCCATTCCGGTCGAGATTCTCGGCCTCGACGAGGTACCCCACGCGGGTGAGCGGTTGGTCGTGTACCTCGATGAGAAGAATGCCAAGGCGAAGATCGAGGCGTTGAGAGAGAAGGCGCGCGACCAGGAGTTCAGCTCCGCGACGCAGCACCTCACCCTCGCCGACCTGAAGCGCGCGCTCGAACAAGGCGAGACGCGCGAACTGCGCATCATCGTCAAGGCGGACGTGCAGGGAAGCGTCGAGGCGGTTCGAGGACTGATCGAGAAGATTGACAACGAGGAAATCGACGTCAAGGTGCTTCACGCCGGCGTAGGCAACGTAAACCTCAACGACGTCAACCTCGCCGAGGCCGCGGACGCCATCGTGGTCGGGTTCAACGTCGGCATCGAAGGGCAGGCGAAGAAGGAGGCGGAGCGCCTCAAGATCGAAGTAAGAACCTACCGCGTCATCTACGAGCTCATCGAGGAGATTGAGAAGGCGGTAACTGGGATGCTCGAGCCGGTCTTCGAGGAGCGGTATCAAGGCACCGTCGAGATTCGCGCCGTTTTCAACCTAACAAAGGTCGGCAAGGTCGCGGGGAGCCACTGCACCAACGGCAAGATTACACGCAACAGCAAGGTGCGCGTGCGACGCGAGGGCGAAGTCGTCTTCGAAGGGCAGGTCGCCTCCCTGAAGCACCTGAAAGAGGACGTGCGCGAAGTAGCCGCCGGCTTCGACTGCGGCATCCAGTTCTCAGGCTGGTCGGATTACCGAGAAGGCGACGTGATCGAGGCGTACGAAATCGTCCAGGTTCGCTAACCGTCGAGCTTCAGTTGCTGCGCCGCAATCTCGCCGACGATCGGCAGTCGCGTCCACTGTCCTGTGAACCCGCTGACGATTCCCCAGATCACGAGCGCGAGAACCCCTACCCACAGCGCGAGCCAAGCAAACCAGCCGAAGATCGGCACAAAACTGAGAACAAACGCCACGAGTCCGATGCCGACCGCCCCTAAACCGAGGATCAGCGACTGCAGGGCGTGAAATCGCACGAACCGGTTCTGCGTCTCCATTAGATAGAAGATCAGGGGCAACACCGGCCAGAAGAAGTAGCTCAATCCGGCGATGACGTGCGCCGCCAGCCCGAATCGGGTCGAACCGAGGCCGTACGGGTCCGCCTGAGGCCCGGCGACAGGGGAGGTCGCCGGGCCTTGCGCCTGCGGTTCTCCCTCGCCGGATGCGCCTTCCGCTACGTCTGACTCTTCCGGTCCCCCTGGCTTCTTCGGGTCGTCGTATGGATAGTCGTCAGCCACGTGGCGAATTGTACCGCCCCGAGGGAGGGCGAGCGTCCCGCGAGCCGTGTTTTGCGGCCTGCGAGTACGCTCACCCCAACCGGGACATGCGTTACGCCGCTCGGGCGGCCTGGGCGAACGACTCTTTGTCGATTGCCCGCATCAGCGCCTCGTCGAACGAGACGTATCCGTTCTTGACGAGGTCCTCGAGTTGGCGATCCATCTTCTGCATGCCGTACTGGGTGCCGGTTTCGATGACGCTGTACATCTGATGCGTCTTGCCCTCGCGAATCAAGTTGCGAATCGCGGGCGTTGCGATCATGATCTCGATCGCGGCAACGCGACCGCCGCCCAACTTCGGCACCAGTTGCTGAGCCACCACGCACTCGATCGTGTTGCCGAGCAGTACGCGTATCTGTTCTTGCTGATCCGGCGGGAACACGTCAATGATGCGGTCCACAGCCTGCGGCGCGTTGCGCGTGTGCAACGTACCGAACACGAGGTGTCCCGTCTCGGCAAGCGTCAACGCCGCCGTAATCGTTTCGAGGTCTCGCATCTCTCCGACGAGGATGACGTCCGGGTCCTCGCGCAGCACTGCGCGCAGGGCGTTTTGGAACGACATTGTGTCGTGGTGAACCTCTCGCTGATTGACCATCGCCTTCTGATGGAAGTGAAGGTACTCGATTGGGTCCTCGATCGTCATGATGTGGCACGGCCTACTCTGGTTGATGTCGTCAATCATGCACGCGATCGTTGTTGACTTACCGGAACCGGTAGGACCGGTGACCAGGATCAGCCCGCTGCTTCGCTTCGAGACCTCACGCAGGATTGGGGGAAGCCGGAGGTCCTCGAACGAAGGAATCTTCGCGGGAATGGCGCGGAACGCGGCGCCGATGCTGTCTCGCTGCATATAGACGTTGACGCGGAAGCGCCCGACGCTCTTCACGCCGTAGGAAAAGTCCGCCTCGTGCGTTTGCTCGAACCGCGTAACCTGCTCGTCGCTCATGATCTCGTACATCAGGCGGTTGGTGTCCCGCTGGTCGAGCAGCATATAGGGCAACTGCACCAGGTCGCCGTCAACGCGCGCGGTTGGCGGCAGATTGACGGTGAGGTGCAGGTCTGACGCCCCCCGCTTCACGGCCTCCGCGAGGAGGTCGTCCACATGAAGGTCTTCGACCGACCGAAGTTGCTCCGGGTCTTGCCCCTCCTGGGACTCGTCCTGCTCGACGCGCAACGGGATAAGCTCGCCGTTTCGCGGGTCAACCACCAAGTTCTCGCGAGGTCGCTCTGGTGGCTCCTCGCCTTGCATATGTTTGCTCCAGTCAAATGAAGACACTGTTTCCATACCTCCTTAGAATGCGCCCATCGCTGCCTTTGTGGCAACCGCCTCTCGGCTTGCGCGTAGGGCGTTGTTCAGTTTCAATTCGTCAAGTCCCAAAGTGGAGAGCGCCCAAGCGGGGAAGCGTCGCACAATCTCAGCCTCTTCCTCGCCGCCCGCGCCCTCGACGATCAGTTTCGCAAATACGTTCGCCACGACGGTCGTTGCGAGACGTGCTGTCGGTTGCTCGGGGAGGGCAACGTGATGATCTCGGATGGACTGGCAGAGCGTCTCAGGAAACCCCCACTGCACCGCCGCCGCGCCGCCGAGGCTCGCGTGGTCGCAGCCGTAGATTCGCGCCTCGGCTCGAACGGCGTCCATGCCCGCTTCAACCAACACGGTCACCTCCTCATAGGGCGGCTCGGCGTACCGATCCAGGATCGGCTTGCCGATGTCGTGAAGCAGACCGCACGTGTAGGCCTCGTCGTGTGGCACGACCCCGGTGATCCGGGCAAGCGTCTGGGCGCACAGGGCGGTGTCTACGCTATGACGCCACCAGGTTCTACGGCGCAGGCTGTTCGCATCGTTCTTGCCGATGAACACCTCGAAGACTCCGATCGTCATCGCGAGTTTTCGGACAGTCTTGAACCCGAGCATCGTAACCGCTTCGCTGATGGAGGTGAGTTTCCGCGGCAGGGCGTAATACGCAGAGTTCGCGAGCATGAGGACCTTGCTGCTGAAGCCGGGGTCAACGGAGATGATGCGCTCGATCTCTTGCGCTGCGGTCATGGTGCTGCCCGTAAGTTCGACAACCTTGTAAACAACCTGGGGCAGCGCGGCAAGGTCGCCCACTCCGCGCAGGATGGCGTCCACTGCTCGTGCCGAGTCGTTGTTAGGTAGCGCAAACATCTTCTTTACCCCGAGTAGATGACCCTTAGGACTTCGTCCACGCTGGTCTGACCGAGAAGAATCTTCTGGACGGCATCCTCTTGCAGCGTTCGCATGCCCTCGCCCGTTGCGATTTGGCGGATCGAGTGCGATGCGCTCTTCCTTAGGATTTCGTCGCGAACCGGGTCGGTAACGCGCAGCAGTTCGTGCACCCCGGTTCGCCCTTTGTAGCCGGTTTTGCGGCACGATTCGCAGGAGTTCGCCCTGTAGATGTGAACGGAGCCGCCGGTCTCCGCGCCCACTGCTTCAGGAACAGGGAAGCCGTAGCGGAGGAGCGCCTCGCGCGTCGCAACGTACTCCTCTTTGCACTTCGGGCAGATGGTTCTCACCAGTCGCTGGGCGCACACCGCGATGATCGAACTCGCGATGAGAAACGGCTCGACGCCCATGTCAACCAGTCGCGATGGCGCGCTCGATGCGTCGTTCGTGTGCAGCGTGCTGAGGACGAGGTGGCCCGTGAGAGCCGCCTCCATGGCGATCGTAGCCGTCTCGGTGTCGCGCATCTCGCCGACCATGATGATGTCTGGGTCTTGCCGCAGCATCGCGCGCAGCCCGGCAGCGAACGTCATCCCCGCCTTGTTGTTCACGCTGCACTGGTTGATGCCCTCGAGTTCGTACTCGACGGGGTCCTCGATCGTGATGATGTTCGTCTCGCCGTTGTTGATCTTGTTGAGAATCGAGTACAGCGTCGTGGACTTTCCGGAGCCGGTCGGCCCGGTGATGAGGATGATGCCGAACGTGCGCGCGATGACGTCCTCCAACAAGGTGAGCGTATCGGGCAGGAAGCCGAGTTTGCTGAGCCCGATGTTGACGCTCCCTCGGTCGAGAACGCGCATAACCACCTTCTCGCCGTGCACCGTCGGCAAAGTGCTGACGCGAAAGTCGTACGGCCTGCCTCCGACGATGGCGGCGATGCGGTTGTCCTGAGGAGCGCGCTTCTCGGCGATGTCCATCTCCGCCATGATCTTGAAGCGGCTGACGAGGGGAGCTTGCACCTTCTTCGGCAGCGTCATCACCTCGTGCATTACGCCGTCCATGCGGACGCGCACTTTGACTTCGTTGCGCCGAGGCTCGATGTGGATGTCGCTCGCGGCGTCCCCGATCGCTTGGTTGATGATGAGGTTGGCGAGGCGGACGATCGGCGCCTCCTCGCCAAGGTTTCGGAGTTCATCGGCGGAGAGTTCGTCGTCGTCCCCGCCGGCGGTGATTTCGATGTCACCGTCAAAATCCTCGATGACGCCCTTGAGCGCGTCGCTAACGCTGCCGTCGTTGGCATAGGCGCCGGCGATGGCGTCCGTCAGCTCCTCTTCGACCGCAATGAGCGGCTCGACATCCATGCCGACAAGCAGCCTGAGTTCGTCTATGACGAAGATGTCGAGCGGGTTCGCCATTGCAACCAGCAAACGCCCCTCGACAACTCGGACGGGGAGAACCTTGAACTTCTTTGCGAAGGTTGAGGAGATTTTGCTGACGACCTGCGAGTCCGGTGGATGCTCCGCGAGGTCAATGAACTCGACGCCCCAAATCCGCCCCATGCACCGCGCGCGGTCCCTCTCCGAGACGTAGCCCATGGACACCAGGACATTGCCGATGGGCTCGTTGCCTCCGAGCTCCCTTTGCTTGGCGATGGCCTGGTCGAGCTGCTCTTGACTGATAAGCCCTTCCTGGACAAATACCTCTCCGTTGATCATGCGAACGGAATCCCTGCCTCAGTGTTGCTGCGGCTTCCCTGATCACTCCTTCCATGAACCGGCCCGCGCCAGCCCGGCAATGCTGCCGTGGAAGGGCGCCCGCGGCTCACGCGAAAAAGCGAGTCTCGCCCTCCCGTCGGGAAGGGCGAGACTCGTGGGGTGGAAGGCCGCCGCCCGGTCGTGGGACTATTTGCCCCCGCCGGAACCGGTGCCACCGGCGGAACCGGTGCCTGGAGCAGCGGGAGCGCCCCCCGGCGTCGCGTTCGCCTCCTCGTCCTCCACGATGCGGGCTGAGAGGAAGATGACGATCTCGCGCCGCACCTTGTCCATCGTCGTGCGCCGGAACAGGTTGCCGATGATCGGGATGTCCATCAGGATCGGGAGGCCGACCATCTGGCGGCGGTCCTCATCCGTGATGAGGCCACCGATCGCGATCGTGTCGCCGCTGCGAATCGTCAGCGTGCTCCTCGCCGTGCGAATCGAAGTGGTCGGAATCTGACCGCCACCCGGCACCTCGAGGAACGCCTTGATGAACGACAGCGTCGGCTGAACATCCATGATGATGTGCCCTTCGCGCGTCACGCGAGGCAGGACGTTCAGTTTCACACCAACCTCCTCCTCGCCGACTTCAACGGTGATACCGTTCTGCGTGGCTTGGATGGACTTGATGTAGCGCACGATGTCGCCCATGAACACGACCGCCTCTCGTCCGTCCATCGCGCGGACGTTCGGACGAGCGAGGATCTTGTCCCGTGCGACCAACTTGTCAATGTTCGCAATGCCGGTTGCGAGCCAACCGGGCCCAGCAAACCGCCCCGTGATCTCAGAGAACGGGCTTCCGTCAGCGCCAGCGGGCTGGCCATAGTTCAGGTTGATGATCTTGACTGCAGAGCCGGTGACCGCGCTCCAGTCAATGCCCAACTTGAGCAGGTCCTCTTTGTTAGCATCGACAACGCGAGCCTCCAGCACGATCTCTGGAGTCTTCCGGTCCAGCTTGCTCATCATGACCAGCGCCTGGGTCACTTGATCGCGCGGACCACTCACCACAAGCATCATCGGAACTGCGCGCATCTCCTCTTCGCCGTACTGAGGAGAAGCTTTGAAGCCTGCGCTCGTCGCCACTCCACCGGAGCCTTGGTTCGATGCTCCGCCCACAGGACCACCGCCACCGCCACCGCCACCGCCGCCGCCCGCCGCCGCGGCAGGCGTGAAGCTGCGACCTGCAGCGTGCTGAGGACCAATGGCGACGCGAACCGTCTCGAAGCTCTCTTCCACCTGAGCCTTGAGCGCTCGCGGGTCAGCGTGACGAACGTCGTAGACCTCGACGACCCACTCGCCGCCGGCAGTTACGTCGTCAATCTGCGCCAGCACTTCGAGGACGCGATCCACGTCGGCCGGTCGACCTGTGATTACCAGAGACTGCTCCGCCCGGCTGCCCATCGGCGTAGCCACTACAGACACACCGGTCGCGAACTTCTCAACAGCCGCCGCCAGTTCAGCGGCGCGGCCGCCTTGTACGCGATACGCCTTCGAAACAGGGCGCAACGCGTCGGCTCCGGTCTCGGTGATTCCGTGGATTCCGGCAAGACCGCGGTCAAGTTGCGTGATCAGAAGGCTGGCTTGCTCGACGCGGCCCGGCTCTCCGATCAGGATCAGGTAGTCCGCGTCGCCTTCCATGGCGGGGGCGCCGTTCTGGTTGCCGTTCTGGCCGTTCGCCGCCGGCGGCTGCTGATCCATCGGCGCGGACGGGTTGATGATCTGGATCGTCTCGTTCAGAACGTCCATCGTCATCGCCTGAGTAATCGCGCGCTTGATCTCGCCGGCCTTTCGGCTGGCAAGGGGGACAACGCGCATCACCGTCCCGTTCCGAGACGTCGCGCCCGTATCCTGAATCATCATTGACCGCATGAACTCGGGCGAACCGACGATGTATGTGCCGTCGAGGTAGGCGTAGCGCACGCCCGCCAACTTCGTGATCAGGTCGAGCGCGCTTTGGACCGTGACGTTGCGCAAGGTCACTGAAATCGTGCCCTGAACTGCAGGCGCCGTCACGATGTTCGCACCCGACTGCTCGGCAAGAGCCTTCAAGATGATAACGACTTGCGTATCAACGAAGTCGAGCGACACCCGCCGCTGTGCAGAGGCTGGAGCAGCGGTGCCGCCGCTGTTCGCCGTCCACAACGTGGGCTCAGAGACCTTCGGCCCGTCAACGGTGATCGGCGTTGCCGTTTTCACCTCTGCGGTCGTGGTCACTGTGTCGGCTTGCGGTGCGGTCGGCTCGCCGTTGGTCGACTTCGAAGCGCGCAGTTGTCTCATCGCCTCGACGAACATCTTCTCATCCTGCTTCTTCGCCGCTTCAAGGATGTCGTCGAGCGGCGTTTGAGCCTGAGAGCCGACCTTGCTCGTCTCGTGCGCTTCTGCGTTCGCCGCCTCTGTGGCACTCGTCGCACTGGTCGAACGAGCGCCACTCTTCAGCGCGTCCTGCGCGTTCTTGAACGCCTGCTGGTCGGCATGTTGCGCCAGTTCGATTAGGTTCAGCCCGCTCTTCGCAGGCGTGCCGATCAGGATGTTCCAGCCACTTTCCGTTTGCTCGATGTTGATGCTCGCGGCGGGGCTGATCTTGGCGACCACGCGGACAACCGGGGGCTTCGCCGAGAACTGCGCGATCTTCGCGTACGTCACGTTCGAAGCGTTCAGGCGAATGAACTCCGCCTTGCCCGTAAGCACCGCCTGGAACACGAGGATGGCGAGCGACCCGCTGTACGCCGCCTCCAGTTTCGGCTTCGGCAGGTTCGTGCCTTCTACCTTGATGATCGCTCCATCGCCGCTCTTGGCTGCCTCGAACGCCGTGATCTTGCCCGAGGCAAGTGCGAACGACGCCGCGAGAGCGGCAAGCAAGAACGTTGCGATTCGTATGCTGTTCTTCGTCACTCTAATTACCTCCCACCCTCTGGGTGATTGTTTTTCCGTCTGCCTCGATCGTCACTGCTCCGTTCTGGATTCGGACGACCTTGGCGTTCTGACCTACGTACTCGCCGACTCTGACCATCTTCTGGACGCCGTCCCCGGTGACGAACACCGCGACCGGCGTCGGTCCGTCAACCAAGCCGATGAGTGTGTAAGTGAACTCATTTACCGGCGGCAGTGGCTCTCCGCCGGGATTCAGGTCAACACCCGGGATTGTCGGGTCCCAAGGCGGCTTGTCGCCTCCGTACGGGGTGTTAACGCGCGGCTCGGGCGGGGCGTGCACGATCCGATTGTTGTTTTCAGTGTCGCTCGGCTGGTGGTCGTTCGGCAACGTGCCCGGCTGGAACGGGTTCCTCGGGGTGAGGCCGAAGGCGTGCAACGCGCTATCCGCTTGTCCGTCTTCCGGTTGCTCCACCGTGCCGCTGTCCTTGGGCTCCTCCTTCTTCGCGACGCTGCTCTTCTTGGCTGCAGGCCCAGATCCGATGAACTGGTAAGTGCCCACCGCTACGAGCGCAAGAAACAGGATTCCGATGATGAGCAGTTTCTTCTTGTCTTGTGCCATCAGTTCGACTCCTCCATGCTCTGGTTGAGTCCTCGAGACTCGGGACTGAGGTTGATGACGGTCTCCGACTTCTCCTCCGGCTGCTTTGCCGTCGGCACGGTCGGGAACGCATAAACCCGGATGTTGAACGTCGTCTCGATCGCCGTCAGCACGCGCGTTCGCGAGTCCACCCGCGGATCAACGCTGACGTACTGCACGGAGACGATCTTGGGAAACTCTTCCAGCTTGCGTAGAAACGTCATCGTGCTCTCGAAGCCTCCGAGAACCTTGACCTCGACGTCAATCTCCTCGTAGGGCTTCACGGCCTTCTTCTCGCTCTCGTCCTTCTTGCCCTTCTTTTCTGGCTTGGGTGGCGCGGGGCGCACGCCGGTTACGCGCAGGCTGCAAGCCTCCGCGGTGTATTGGAGGTCCTTGAGCAGCGTCGGCACGTACTCGACCGTGGAGACGGTCGTCTCGAGGTGCTCGATCTCCTGCAGGGCATCGATGACCCGCTGTGCCGCCATCTGCGCTTGACGCTCGAGGTCCGAAGAGGACTTCAGCTCGTTGCGCAGCTTCTCAACGCGCGCCGCCTTGCCGTGGTAGTTCGTGTACTGCCAGTAGGCGGCGCCGCTGCCCGCCAACAGGGCAAACGCGAACAGGAGCGCAAAAACGGTTGGGTTAGGACCGCGTACTGTCATTCTTAGTCTCCTTGTTGCTCTCGTTGAAATTCGGAACGTCGCAGACGATCTGGAACTCCAGCCCCTCGCCGAACTGCGTCTTCTTCTCCTCCGTGTAACGAAGGCGAACGTTCGCAATGTCCGACAGGGTCTGAAGGCGCAGCATGAACTCACCGACGCTCTCCTGCTGACCGCTCATGCCGGTCAGCGCGACCTCAACCGGCGCGTCCTCATCGGAGTTCGGCACCGAGCGAACGCCCGTGATCCATGTGTTCGTGGGAATCACGTAACTCATGTGCTCCAGGATGCGCGTCCAGCGCTCGGTGTCGGTCCGGGCCGTTGTGAGCGTCGTCAATCGCGGCGAGAGCTGACTAAACGCTCTCTCGCTCTGCTCGATAACCTCGCGGTACGGCTTGAGTTCCTCAGCTTTCGACTGAAGGTTCTTCGCCTCGCCGGTGAGCGCGATGCTGCCAAAAAGGAGCATCGCCGTCAGTCCGCCCGTTGATACAGCTGCGCCGAGGAAGGCGACAAACCACATTCGCGAGGTCTTAAGTCGTTGGCGGTACGCCTTTCTCTGATCGTGGATTAGGTTGATGGTCGGCATCTTTCTGTTCTCCTTATGCGGCGACGACCACCTTGCCGGCGCGCCTCATGGCGAGGCCGATTGCGACGGCATAGGCGCCGGCGTCGGCAGGCGGTTCATGACCGGCGTAAACAAAGCGGGGGTTCTCGAACAGGTTCGGAACCACGGGCGTCATGTTCAGCCTGTGGCAGATGTATTCCGGAAATCCCTTCAGCAAAGCCCCGCCACCCGAGAACATCAGGTGCGTAACCTGCGCGGGCTGGCCGGCTTCGCTCTGCTGGGACTGGAAGTAGTTCAGCGAGCGCCGAATCTCGCGGACCAACTCGTCCACGATCGGCTGAATGACTCGGAGGGGCGGATTCTCGTGCGGCCCCGACTGGATGAGTTCCGTCAGGTCGAGCGAACGCTTCCCGCTCTCGGCCTCGTCATTGCTCATTTTGAAGTAGTTCCGCAGAGCGTCGGTCAGCGCCGTGCCGCCGATTGGGATCGAGCGGGTGAGGGAGAACGCACCGTGGTCCACAACCGTCACCTCAGTCGCCTCTCCACCCACGTCAACAAGCGCGACCGTGTGGCTCTCGAAGTCGCTTAGGTCATCAGCCTCGACGAGGGCGCGAAACTGCGCGAACGCCTCAACCTCGACGTTCTCAACGTCGAGGCCGGCGCTCTGGATTGCGCGCACCTTGCTCTCGACCATGTCCCGAGGGCTTGCGACGATCAGAACGGACATCTGCCCGTCGTCGGACTCGCCGACGATCTCGAAGTCAATGTAACTCTCCTCGATCGAACTCGGCACGTAACGTCCTGCCTCGAAGCGAATGGACTTGCGAAGCGCATCCTCCGTCATCACGGGCATCTTCACAGTTCGCACAACGACAGCCGGGCCGGCAACGGCGACGTTCGCCATCGTTGCCGAGATACCGAGTTCGCGCATCAGGTCGCGAATCGCATAACCCATGGCGTCGGGATCAACCACGACGCCGTCGGCGACGGTGTCGGGGGGCACCGGAGCCTTGCCGAGCTGCAGAATGCGCAGCGTGTTGCCCGAGGACTCGACCTGCGCCATGGCAACGCTCGAGTGCCCGATGTCAATTCCGACGTACTTTTCGCTTCCGAACAAACTAAGCGACATCTTTCTCCACCTCTGAATCGTTGGTCTTGCGGGAGACCGCTTGCAGGGTCACCCACTCCTCGACAGCCTGCCGAGGGAACTTCCACCGCCCGTCCACGAGGAACGCGGGAATCTGTCCCTCTTCCGCCATTCGAATAAGCGTGTCGTTCTTGATGCGAAGGAACTGCGAGGCCTCTCGCAAGGTCATCACGGAATGCGCGCCTTGCAAAATACTGCGAAGTAACTGGTGCATCTGCTCGGGGCTGAGGAACAGTTCCAGGCGCACCACGCTGCCTGCGTTGGCGGTCACCGCCGGGTCCACCGGTCGGGGCGCTTGGGTCTCAATGCCCAGAGCCGCTGGCGGTGGTGGCGCGGGCTTGAATTGCGATGGGCTCATGGAAACCTCCTGTTGCGTTGGCTGCGGCTCGCTCACTACAGCCTCCGAGGTCGGCTGTTCCGCAGCCTCCGGCTTCGGCTCGCGAGACTGCTGGGCAGCCATTCGAATCGCGTCAATCAGATGCATCTCTACGCCGCCTCCTCACCGCCGGCGAGGTCCTGGATCACCGAGTGCATCGTGAAGCCGTCAATGTGCTTCAACTTCTGCATTGCGCCGACCAGGAGCGCGTTGTCCGCCGCTTGGCTGATCAACCGTGGCGCGCCGCCCGAGTACTTGTGAATCTCGAAGATGGCGTCCGGAGTGAAAGGACTGCTTTCGCCCGCAAACCCCGCGGTGCGAAGGCGGTGCTCGATCATCTCGCCCGTCTCCGTAACGCTCAGCGGCTTCAGCACGTACCGAACCGCGATGCGCTGTTGGAGAGCGGGGACCTTCTCAAGTTTGGGTTTCAACTCCAACTGCCCGAGCAGAATCAGACTCATCAGGAACGAGTCGTTCATCTGGCAGTTGAGCAACAGCCGCAACTCTTCGAGCGTAGCGCTCGACTTGATGAGGTGCGCCTCGTCAATGATCACCACGACGCGCTTCCCGCGCTCGTAGTGCTGAATCAGCACCTCGTGCATCTCTTGCACCAGCACCTGCCGGTTCCGAGACGACGAAGGCGACCCGAGTTGCGACAGGATCTCGTGCATGATCTGAACCGGCGTTAGAATCGGGTTCACGATCAGCACGACGCTGTGATTCACCGGATCCAAGTACTCCAGGAGTTTCCGGCTAATCGTCGTCTTGCCCAGGCCGATGTCCCCGCACAACATCGCCGCTCCTTTGTTACGGCTGATGGCGTAGTGCAGCATCATCAACGCATCCTCGTGGGCGCGACTTAAGTACAAGAACTTCGGGTCAGGCGTTAAACTGAAAGGTGGCTCAGTCAAGCCCCAATAGGATTCGTACATCCAGTTAGGTCCTCCGGGACGGTCATCCCGGTAAAAGAATCGGATGATTCGGACGAATCCTGGAGGGTCGTTCGAGATTCCGCCCAGCGGTTTCGGTCACAATCCTCTCGTTCCCTCCTCGTTCCAAGGGAGAACCCAGTAGAATGCCGGGTTGGACCGACGCCCCGTCTCCGAACTGCGACGCCCGCCCCCAAGGCACGGTCGTGGACACCGTCGTCGTCCACGCAACCGTGCTCAACTCAGCCGAAGAGGTCGTCCAGCGCTTCGCAGACCCGGAGAGTCGCGTCTCCAGCCACTATACCATTGACCGGGACGGCAGCGTGCTGCGGCATATCGAGGAGAGCCTCCGCGCCTGGCACGCCGGAGCGAGCCGAATGCCGGACGGCAGGGAAGCGGCAAACGACTTCTCGATCGGCATCGAGTTGGTGAACCGAAACGACGGCCGGGATCCCTATCCCGAGGCGCAAGTGGCCGCCCTGGTCAATCTGATTCGGGAGATTGCAAGCCGGCACCCCATCCAGCACATCGTCTCTCACGCCGAGATCGCCACCCCCACCGGGCGCAAGACCGACCCGCATGGCTTGGACCTCGACTTCGTGCGGCGGAGAGCGCTCGCGCGTTAGGCGCGTCAGTACGCAGCGGAGATGCCTTCGCTGCGCCTGCAAGAAGCCCCAACCGGCCGTAGCCGGTCGGGGCCTATCCTCTTTGAGATGGGCCGCTACCGCTTCGGTCGGAACCGGGCGGAAGGCGTGTCGGGTGCGTCACGTTGCGGGAGGCTTGCGCCCTCGCGGGGAGCGAGTTCCGGCTCTCGCGCCTCTTGGCGCGGTGGCCGGTCGTTGTATTCCCTCCGCCTCGGGCCGCGGCTATCGCGGTCTCGATCGCGGTCTCGGTCTCGGTCCCGGTCGCCGCCGTCTCTGCCTCTTCCGCGGGGGCCGCCACGCCGGTCGCCCCTTCCGTCGCGAGGGCGAAAGCTGCGTGGCCGAGGGGCACCCGGTTCCGCGCCCTCATTGTCGCCAAGCGCTTCGAGCGTTTGCGGGAGGCCGAGCGCGGTCAGGTTCACGCGACCCATTGCGTCAATCTCGTGGATGCGCACGCGAATCGCGTCGCCCGGCTTGACAACCTCTTCAGGATGGCGCACGTTGCGTGGCGAGAGTTGCTCGTTCGGCACCATGCCCTCCTTTCCGGGTAGGTACTCGACCATCGCGCCGCGTCCGAAGAGGCGGGTTACGACGCCTTCGTACTCCTCGCCCACTTCCGGCACCGCCATGAGGCCCTTGACGGTGCGCACCGCGAGTTCGGCGGTTGCGGCGTTCGTCGCGAGGATGAACACGCGACCGTCGTCTTGGATGTCGATTTCAGCGCCGGTTTCATGCTGAATGCGCTTCACAGTGCGTCCGCCGGGGCCGATGAGTTCGCCCGCGCGCGTCGGGTCAATCGTGACGACGTTGATCCTCGGCGCGTTCGGGTTGAGTTCTCGACGCGGCTCGGGGAACGCCTCCTCGATGCGGTCGAGGATGAACAACCTCGCCTCGCGCGCTTGGTCTAACGCCGCTTCGAGCACCTCGTCGGGGATTCCTCCGATCTTGGTGTCGAGCTGCATTGCCGTAACGCCTTCGCGCGTGCCGGCGACCTTGAAGTCCATGTCGCCGCAGAAGTCCTCCATGCCTTGGATGTCCGTGAGCACAGAGTACTTGTCGTCTTCGCTGATGAGGCCCATCGCGATACCCGCCACAGGCGCCTTGAGCGGCACTCCGCAGTCGAGCAACGCGAGCGTTGAGCCACATACGCTCGCCATGCTGGTGGAACCGTTCGATTCAAGCACTTCGCTGACGAGAAGCATCGTGTACGGGAACTCCTCCTCGTTTGGGAGGACGCTGAGCAGCGCTCGTTCGGCAAGTGCGCCGTGACCGATCTCCCGGCGGCCCGGGCCGCGCATCGGACGGGTCTCTCCTACCGAGTAGGGCGGGAAGTTGTAGTAGTGCATGTACCGCTTGTCCGGTACTTCCTCCAGCCCGTCTATGATTTGAGAGTCGCCGGGCGCACCGAGCGTCACGACGGTCATAACTTGGGTCTGGCCCCTGGTGAACAGGCCGGAGCCGTGCACCTTGGGCAACAACCCTGGATCGCATGAGATGGCGCGGATGTCGCGAGTTCCTCGCCCGTCGGGTCGCAGCTCTTTGTGCACTATCAGCGATCGGACTGTCTTCTTGATGAGCTTGTCCATCGCGAGCAAGATGTCCTTCTGCTTCTCTTCCGAGCCTGCGAACGTCGTGGTGGAGAGTTTTGCGAACGCTTCATCGGTGAGGGCTTGCAGCGCGTCCTCGCGTGCCTGTTTGTCGGGGTTCACGAGGGTCTCCTCGATGCGAGCGGCGTACTCTTTGGTTACCGCCTCCATCACCTCTGGGTCGATCTGCGCCAGCGGTACGGTCGCCTTGGGTTTGCCGTGCTTCTTGGCAAATGCCTCAATCTGCTCTGCGATGATCCGGATGAAGCCTTGTCCCCAGCGCATCGCTTCGAGGATGACGGACTCGGGCACCTCAGAGGCACCCGCCTCGACCATGAGAATGCTGTCCTTGGTTCCGGCGAGGACGAGGTCGAGTTTTCCGTCCAACGTCTGCTGGACGCCGGGGAAGAGCACGAACTCATCGCCCTCCATTCCAACTCGGACGGCGGCGATCGGTCCGTCCCAAGGGATGTCGCTTAGCGCCAGCGCCGCAGAGACTGCGTTGATGGCGAGAACGTCCGACGGGTCTTCTTGTGACATGGCGAACGGCATGGCGATGCACTGGACGTCGTTTCGCATGCCGTCAGGGAAGAGCGGCCTTACGGGTCTGTCAATCAGTCTGGAAGTAAGCACCGCCTTCTCGGAAGGTCTACCTCCGCGCTTGATGAATCCGCCTGGGATCTTGCCGACGGCGTACTTACGCTCTTCGTAGTCGCACGTCAGCGGGAAAAAGTCAAGTCCTTCTCTCGGCTGGCTGCTCATCGTCGCGGTGCCGAGCACCACGGTTTCGCCCATGCCGAGGAGGACAGCGCCGTTCGCTTGCTTTGCGACACGGCCGGTTTCAATCGAGAGCTCTTTGCCCCCGACCTCGAAACTGATGGTTTCGATCATTCTGCCTCCTTATTGAGGCTTTTGTTCTCGTATGCCGAGTTCCTGGATCAGCGCGCGATAGCGGTTGATGTCTCTCTGGCGGAGATAGCGTTCGAGTCGGCGTCGTTTGCCGACCAATCTCAGCAGCCCCAGCCGGGAGTGGAAGTCCTTCTTATTCGTTCGCAAGTGCTCGGTGATCTGTCGAATGCGTTCCGTGAGGAGCGCGATCTGAACTTCAACCGAGCCGGTGTCGGTGTCCGACGTCCGGTACTTCTCGATAACTTGCTGTTTGACTTCCTCGGGAAGCGGCATACTGCTTGACAAAAGCCCCTTGTGTGTGTAGTTTTGTGAGCCTCAGCAGGATTGCCGCTCTGCGCAACCGCCTCCTCAGCAGCTCCGTACAACGGCGACCTGTGCTGAGACTCCTGATAGACTCTACCCCGTCCAGGCGGCAAAAAGCAAGGGTTTCGGGCTAGTCTGCCTCCGGTTTCGGAGCGCCGCGCCGCCTTGACGCTGCCCGCAGCCAGGCAAGGCCGACCACGGTGGAGATCAGACTGGCCGTCAAAACGCCCAATTTCGCCTCCGGTAGTAGCTCCGGCGACAACCCCAGGTTCGCGATGAACAGGGACATGGTGAAGCCGATTCCACCCAAGATGCCCGCCCCAATCAGCTGCTGCCAGTTAACGTTGCGGGGCAACTCGGCGAACCGCGAGCGGACCGCCAACCAGGAAAAGAGGGTGATTCCGATGACCTTGCCCAGCGCCAGGCCCAGCGCTGCCCCAAGAAACACCGGGTGCATCAGGGCGTCGAACCCCATTCCCGACAGGGCAATGCCCGCATTCGCCAACGCGAAGAGCGACATGATGCCAAAAGAAACCCAGGGGTGGAGTGCATGCTCGAGCCGCACAAGCGGCATGCTCGCGCGCTCGGCTGCCCGCTCCACCTCACCGAGAACGTAGTGGCGGCGCTCAGTAACCGGTGCGTCGTCAGAAGGGTTCTCGCGCTCGATGCGTTCGAGCTGGCGTCCCACGAAATCCACAAACTGGCGGGTCCGCATGCGAAACTTCATGGGTATGAACAGCGCGAACAGGACGCCAGACACGGTCGGGTGAATGCCGGAGAAGTACATCGCTTGCCACAGGAAGATGCCGAGCACCATATACGGGACCAGGTTCCGCACGCCGCCGATGTTGAGGAGCGCGAGGAGAAAGCAGATGGCGCCGACCGCCGCGAGCGCGGTCATGTTCAAGTCTTCGCTGTAGAAGAGAGCAATAATAATGACCGCCCCGATGTCGTCGACGATGGCGAACGCCGTGAGGAACACCTTCAGAGCCAGCGGCACGCGGTCGCCGAGCAGCCTGATGACGCCGAGGGTGAAAGCGATGTCGGTCGCCACAGCGATGCCCCAGCCGTCGGCAGTCGGCATGCCCCGGTTGAACATGAGGTAGATGAGCGCAGGCACCAACATCCCGCCGGCGGCAGCCATCAGGGGAAGCGCTGCCCGGCGTAACGTAGATAGCTCGCCCATCACGAACTCCCGCTTGATCTCCAGGCCGACCAGCAGGAAGAAGATCGCCATCAACCCGTCGGTGATGACGTCGTGGAACCTCATGTTGAACACGTAGGTGCCGAATCCGACAACCAGGGGGAGATTCCACAGCTGGAAGTACTGCTCGCTCAGCGGCGAATTCGCCCAAGCCATGGCCAGCAGCGCCATGGCGATGAGAATGATGCCCGACGCCGCCTGCAACTGAGTGAACTCCACGATCGGCCGAACGAACGGTATCTGCCGAATCGGCGGAGTCTCGACGTGAAACTTGCTCTCCGGGATGGGCTTCGACACTTGCCCGAGCGTACCCCAACAGACGGACCGCCCCGAAGCGGGATAAGTCCTTGTAAATCCTGCATTGCCATGCCAGAATTGCAAGGATGATCCAGCGGTCGTGCGCCGCCTCCTGCCGTGGCACGCTAACGTCGGCAAGCGCCTCGTGAAGTCTCCGCGCCTGTACCTGCGTGACAGCGGCATGGTTCATCAACTACTGCGGATTCGCACGTATGAGGAACTGCTCGCCCATCCTGTCGTCGGAGCGAGCTGGGAGGGGCTTGTCATCGAAAACGTATCTGCCTCCGCGCCCGAGGGGACATCCATGCACTTCTACAGAACGGCGGGCGGAGCCGAGATTAACCTCCTCATCGTTCTGCCGAACCAGGAGCGCTGGGCGGTTGAAATCAAGCGCAGCCTTGCGCCGCGGCTGGGGCAGGGCTTCTACCGCGCCTCGCAGGAAGTTCTCCCGCATCGGCGGTTCCTCGTCTATCCTGGCGTGGAGCGCTATCCGCTGGGCGATGGTTGCGAAGCCATCCCTCTGGCTGAATTGGCTGCGGAACTGTCTCGCGCCTAACCCCCGCCGGTCGCATCCCAGCCGCCGCAACGGGTAGACACCGCGGAGTGGCGATAGGCGTTGGTCTCATCGGGTACGGCGCGCAGTTTCAAATGGGTAGGCATCACGCCGACCACGTACACGCCGTCGAGGGGCTGGAACTGCGGGCGATCTACGATGTCCTCCGCGAGCGGCGCGAGGCGGCGGCAGCGGAGCAGCCCGGCGCGGTCATCTGCGACTCGCTGGAGCAACTTCTCGACCGACCGGACGTAGACCTCGTCGTGCTCATCACGCCGCACGACACGCACGCGCCGCTGAGCATCCAAGCATCCCGCGCGGGAAAGCACGTCCTAACCGAGAAGGTGATGTGCCTTAGCGTGGCCGAAGCGGACGCCATGATCGAAGCGGCGAGCCAGGCAGGGCGAATGCTGAGCGTCTACCAGAACCGCCGCTGGGATGGCGACTATCTCCTGGTGCGCTCGGTCTTGGAGTCGGGGGTGCTTGGGGATGTGTTCCAGGTCGAGTCGTCGGTGAATGGGCACTGGTTCCCCGTTGGCTGGCGAGGAAGCCGGGCGCACGGTGGCGGGATGCTCTACGATTGGGGCGCGCACTTGGCGGATCAACTCGTGCAACTTCTGCTTCCCGTAAAACCGAGGCTGGTGTTCGCCACGCAGCGCTTCGGCGGCCATGAGGGGGTGGACGTGGAGACCCAAAGCACCGTCAGCGTCACGTTCGAGAACGGCGTGGTCGCGCAGTTCGACGTTGGGTGCGTCAGTCATCTCTCGCGGCCGCGCTGGCTGATTCGAGGGGAGGCTGCCGCACTCAGGATGGAAGGTTGGGACATGGCTCTCGTTCGAGGTGGCATCCACGGCGACCTATCGGGCGACCTGACGCTCAAGGCGCCCGACTCCGCATGGCGCACCGTGTATGAAAACGTGCGCGACCACCTCTTGGAGGGCAAGGAACTCGCCGCCAAGCCCGACGAGGTCCGCCTCAGCGTTGCGATTCTGGAGGCGGCCAGGCGGAGCGCCGAGACCGGAGAGGCGGTACTTCTGCCGGGGTAGGGGAACCGGTGGAGGCGATGCGGGCGTTCAAATAAGCATGACCTCTAGCGGCTCCGCTTGGAGTAACCTATCGTCTGCCTTGGCACGCCACCTTCAAATCGTCCTTCTCGCCCTGCTCGCGCTTGCCGCGTTGAGCAGCGCCGTCGCCCAGCAGGCGAAGGTTAGCCTCCGCCTCGATGCCAAGTCCGCCAAGCCGGGCGCCGTGGTTGCCGGCGTCGTCGTGGTCAGCATCCCGAGCGGGTTGCACGCGAACCAGAACCCGCCCAACGTGGAAGGGTTCATCCCCGTGAGCGTTTCTCTCAAGTCGGGGGGCACGCTCGTCGCTGCCCGCTATCCGAAGGGAGAGATGAAGACCTTCGGCTTCAGCGACGAGCCGCTGGCTGTCTATGAAGGCGACGTCAGGATTCCGATTCAGGTGCGCTTGCCTGCCGACGCGCAAGGGGCGGTGCCCGTCGAAGTCGCGGTGCAGGTGCAGATGTGCGACGACTCCTCTTGCTTCCCGCCGGAGGTCATCACCGCGAGCGCCTCCGTTACCGTCGAGAAGGAGCAACCGCCGCCGCCGTCGAACTCCGGGTCATCGAGTACGGCCGGCGCCCCGCCGGCAGAAGACCCTCCGGCACAAGACAGAGAGCACTCGCTGCCGCCCGACACTCCGGTGACGAGCGACGAGCAGCCGTTCGACACGGAGGATGGCGCCGCACCCGGCTTCGACCCGGAACTGGATGCCGCTGCGGCTGAGTCCGGCGGCACGCAGGAGCAGCAGGCTGCGTCGACAGACCCTCTCGCCGGCGTCGGCCGCTATGCGAGCCGGGCGAGCGAAGTGCCGCTTGACGAGCAGGGCCAGACGGCGAACACCGGCTTCCTGGCGCTGCTCATCGCGGGTTTCCTCGCCGGGCTACTGTTGAATCTGACGCCGTGTGTGTATCCGCTCATTCCGATCACCCTCTCCTTCTTCAGCCAGCAGGCGAAGGAAAGCACGGGCGGCAAGTTCGCGCTCGGGGTGTCGTACATGCTCGGCATCGCGCTCAGTTTCGGGGTGTTCGGAGCCATCTCAGTTCTGGTCGGGAAGGGCTTCGGCACGCTGTTCCAAAGTCCGTGGTTCAACTTGGGTTTGTTCTCCTTGCTGTTCGGCCTCTCCCTTTCCATGTTTGGGCTGTACGAGATTCGGCTGCCCGGCTTTCTGCAGAAGCAGTTGCGAGGGCGGTCGGGCACGGCGGGCGCCTTCATGATGGGGTCGCTGCTGGGTGTGGGGGCGGCTCCGTGCGGGACCGCGCTCATCGCCGCGCTTGCGATCGTCGTAGCGCAGCAGGGCAGTTTCCCGCTGGGCATCTCGGTGTTCACCGCGATCGGCATCGGGCTGGGCTTGCCGTATGTGTTCCTCGCCGTCGCAGGCACGCAACTTCCTCGTTCCGCAGACTGGCTCACGACGCTGAAGCGCATCATGGGCTTGGTTATCATCCTGTTTGCGGTAACGCGCTACCTCGGGCCCGCGCTTCAAGGGCTCAGCGCGAACATCCCGTATGCCGCGACGCTTTGGATCAACGCGGTGGTGTTCTTCGGGTCCGCTGCGTATCTGCTGTGGTTCGACCGCTCGTTCTCCTCGAAGGTCGTCGCGGTCATCCGCACCTTCTCAATCCTGTTCATGGCTTGGTACGGCTCGGGCTACATCTACGACTCGACGACGCCCCCGCCCGAGGGGATCAAGTGGGAGCCGTTCTCGATCGAGGCTTTCGAGCAGGCGGTCGGCAGCGGGACGCCGGTGGTGGTGGACGGCACAGCGAATTGGTGCGCCGCCTGCATGGAGATCGAGCACAAGACGTTCACCGACCCGGATGTCATTCGCGCCATGCGCGGGGTTCGAGCGTTCAAGATGGACCTCTCGACCGGGGTTGACCCGGCCTACCAAGAGGCGACGCAGGATCACTTTGGCTGGCAGTCCTTGCCGCACATCCGCTTCTACAACCCTCAAGGGACGCTCACGCACGTGCAGAGGGAGTTCGTCGGGCCGGACGGGTGGCTGCAACTCCTCAGGGACGCGGGGGCGATACCATAGATGGAAGTCAAGAGCGTTGACGTCGCCGGCGTCTGCATCGGCGGCGGGCATCCGGTCATCATCGCCGGTCCGTGCCTCGCGGAGAGTTGGGACGTCTGCGCCGCCGTCGCGGAGAGGATGAAGAGCCTTTGCTCCGTGCTCTCCGTGGGCTACATCTTCAAGGCGTCCTTCGACAAGGCGAACCGCAGCAGCGTTACCACACCTCGAGGTGGGGGGATGGAGGCAGGGCTTGAACTGCTGGCGAAGGTCAAACAGCAGTTCGACGTGCCTGCAACCACCGACATCCACCTGCCGGAGCAAGCCGAGCCTGCCGCGAAGGTGGTTGACCTTCTGCAGGTGCCCGCTTTTCTGTGCCGGCAGACCGATCTCCTCATCGCTTGCGCCGAGACGGGCAAGCCGGTGAACGTGAAGAAGGGGCAGTTCCTTGCGCCGGAGGACGCAAAGAACATCGTCGCCAAACTCGAGACGGCAAAGGCAAACGGCATCGTGCTAACCGAGCGGGGGACGACGTTCGGCTATCACACGCTTGTAGTGGACATGGCTGGGCTGCCTGTATTGCGCTCGTTCGGCTGGCCGGTGTGCTTCGACGCAACACACAGCGCACAGCGACCCGGCGCTGCGGGGACGCAGTCCGGCGGCAACCGCGACGCCATCCCACCGCTCGCCCGCGCGGCCGCGGCGGTCGGGATTGACGCGCTGTTCATGGAGGTCCACCCAGAGCCCGAGAAGGCACTTTCGGACAGCGCGACGCAGTGGCGACTTGCCGACGCCGAGGCGTTGCTCCGTGACGTGCTTCGGGTTTGGAAGGCGCGCGCCTGACGTGCCGGGGTTCGGGGCTTCGGCTCGCGGGAGGCTCGCCCTCCCTTAAGGGATGGCCTCCCTAAGCTCAGCCGCCGAGCGCGCGGAGCATGTCGGCAATCTCTTTGTCATCCGGGAACCGCTCGCGGGCTTGCCGCAACACGGCGATGGCGTCGTCCTTGCGCCCGAGTTCGTTAAGGTAGCCCGCCTGTTTGAGCACGTAGCGTGAGTCGTCCGGCAGCGCAACGGCGAGCAGCCCATAGGCTCGGGCGGCTCGCGTCGGGTCGTTGGCTGCTTCGGAGGCCTGGGCGTACACCTGCAGCACCTCGACGTCGGCGGGGGCGAGGTCAACGGCTCGGTCGAGCGCCTCGAGCGCGCCGGCACCGTCGTTGTTGAGCGCCCTGGCTCGCGCCAGGCCAAAGAACACAGCCATCTCGTTCGGAAACGCCTTCGCCGCCTGCTCCAGACGTGCTACGGCGCCGGCGACGTTCTTCTTGAGCGCCTGCGCGTTCACATAAGCGACGACCATGGGGAGGGAGAAGAGCCCGCGCTCGACGAGGTCTTCGGTTACGGTTGCGATGGCCTCGGGTCTCTTCGCCTTCTGAGCGGCCTCATCGAGGAGCCGGAAGTACTGAAAGTTCTTGAATAGATGCACGCCCCCCGGAATCAGGAGGTCAAGCGCCCCATCAGGGCGGCCGCGGTCCACGAGCGCGCGTCCTCCGGAGAGGTAGCCGCGTGCGTCACCGGGGGCGATGCGGGTCATCTCTTTGAACACCGCAAGCGCCTCGTCCAGCCGCTCCGTGTCCGCGAGGTATTGGGCGTGAACCGCGAGCAGTTCGATGTCCTCCTTGTGCTGTGCTCGGAGGCGCGCAAACATGGCGTCCGCCTCTTCCGGCTTGTCGGCTGCCCGCCACTCCATCGCGGCGAAGTAGTAAGGGCCTTGCGCCTCTTGTGCCTCGGCAAGGCGCACCCACTCGCGGGCGGAATCTTCATGTCGCTGCAAGCGGCTGAGCATCCGCGCGCGACCTTTGATCGCTTCGAGGTTCCCGGGCAGCGCCTCGAGCATGCGGTCGTACACCGCGAGCGCGGCGTCGGGGCGCTGCGGCTCTTGGATGGTTGCGAGCAGGGACCAGCCCCGCTCGGACGTGGGGTACTTGCGGACGAGTGTCTCGAGCGCGCGCATCGCCTCAGCGTTCGACTGCTGCTTTCGATAGCAGAGGGCAAGATAGAGATACAGTTGCTCGCTCTCGACGCCTCGCGCGAAGGCGGCGTTCAGGCGCTCGATGGCGGTGCCCACATCGCCGCTGCCCAAGAACGCCTGGGCGAGCATCGCGAGCGCCTCTTTGTCGTTGGGGCGAATCTTAAGGTAGATGTCGGCGAGCACGCCGGCCTCCGACCACGCAGCTCGCTTTGCAAGGATCTGCAGAAGAATAGGATACGGCTCCGGCTGCTCGGGGGCGTTGGCTATCCAGTTCCGCAGGATAACTTCCTCGGCGCGCGACTTGTTCTGAGCGCGAGCGACCTCGAGAGCGAGCAGGTACGCGTCTCGCCACCGCGGGGCGACGCGCATCGCCATGTCCGCGTCCTTCTCCGCCTCTTTGAAGCGCCTCGAAAGGACGTGGAGGCGCGCGCGTGCGGCAAGGGCACGTGCGTCATCCGGTCGGCTGTTGAGCGCCTCGTTGAGGACGGCGAGCGCTTCGTCCGGCCGTTGCAAAGCCTGGAGGCACTCGGCGCGCGCGGTTGCGAGGGCGATGCGCTCTACGCCGCGCTCCTGCGCCGCGTCAAGCACGGTTAGCGCCTCGCCGGGCTTGTCCTGCGCGAGGAGTGCCTGGGCGTGCTGCTCGGCGATTTCGGCGCTGGTGGGGAAGCGGGCGTAGGCGGATTCGCAGAGTTCGGCTGCCTCTTTTGCGCGGCGTGCGCCGAGGAGGGCGCGCGCCTCACCGAGTACCGGCGCAGGGTCGCTCGGGTTGATGAGCGCAGCGTCTCGATAGGCTTGCGCCGCTTCGGAGTGCTTACCGAAGGTGGCGAGGATGGCGCCGGCTTGCATCGCAAGGTCGAAGCGTTGCGGCGCGAGGCTGCGGGCTTTGAGCACGGCAACTGCCGCTGCCGGCTCTCCGAGGAGAGCCTCGACGCCTGCGCGCAAACTCCAGTATTCGGGCACGCCCGCCCCCTGCGGCTCCGCTGCACGGAGCGCGTCGAGCGCGGCGAGCGGCTCATTCAACAAGACGTAGGCGTTGGCGAGCGCCATCGCCGGCTCTATGCGGCTGGGTGCGACCTCGCGCGCCTTCATTAGGGGCTGGAGCGCTTCGCTTGTTTGACCGCTTCGGATTAGGAGCGAGCCGAGGTTGTACAGCGCGACGAACTCGTCAGGGTGTTCGCGCAGATGGTCGCGATAGAGTTGTATCGCTTCCGTGACCTTGCCCTGCTGTTCCGCTGCCCTCGCCTGAGCCAAGAGGTCTTGCCCTGGCGCGACGGAAGCGAGCATGAAGAGGAAGGCGACAGCGACCGCGAGGCGCATGGTGAGAGAATACCATCAACGGAGGTTGAAGTACTTCGCTTCCGGGTGGTGGCAGATGATTGCGCTGGTGCTCTGTTCTGGCACCAGCATGAACTCCTCGGTGAGTTCGACACCAATCTCTTCCGGCTTCAGCAGGCGGAAGACGATGGATTGGTCTTCGAGATTGGGGCAGGCGGGGTAGCCGAAGGAGTATCGGCATCCACGATACTTTACGCTGAACAGCAGTCGGATCTCGTCCGCGTCTTCATCGCCGATTCCCCACTCCTGGCGGACCTGCTTGTGCCAGTACTCGGCGAGCGCCTCCGCCGTCTCGACGCCCATGCCGTGGACGAGGAGATAGTCCTCGTACTTGCCGTCGGCGAACAGTTTGCGCTCCCGTTCGGTTACCTCGCTCCCGATGGTAACGAGGTGGAAGGCGGCGACGTCCATCCTTCCTGAGTCTTTGGACGCGAAGAAGTCGGCGATGCACAGCCTGCGGTCGGTTGCTTGCCTCGGGAAGGTTATGCGCTCGATCTCGTTGTGCGTCTCCGGGTCGTAGAGGATGAGGTCGTTCCCTTCGCTTTGGGCGGGAAAGTAGCCGTAGACGACGCGAGGTTCGAACGCGTCGCGCAGTTCCTTCTTCAGCCGCTCAAATCTGGGGCGCGCGGTTTCTTCGAGGTATTCCTGGAACTCGGGGTTGCTCATCTCCTTGAAGCGCTTGAAGCCCCACTGACCTCGGAACAGCGCGATCTCGTTGATGTATTCGTAGACCTCTTCGATGTTGATGTCGGTTACGACGCGCCTTCCGAGGAAGGGCGGGTTCGGAATCCGCACATCCCTGGCAACGTCGCTCGTCACGCCGTCGAACACGTAGAACCTGTCGTGGTCGGAAGGCACGCGGTGGCTGGCGACGGAGCGCTGCGGTGTCGTAGCCTTGGGTTCCTCTTCAACGAGTTGGGCGCCGTCGCAGCGGGTAATTGCCTTCATCAACTTCAATCCCTCGAAGGCGTCCTGGGCGTACCACACCTTCCCTTTGTACAGCGAACGGAGGTCCTGCTCCACATAACCTCGCGTGAGCGCCGCGCCTCCGAGCAGCACCGGGTAGTGGTGCTTGCCGACTTCGTTCATCTCGGCGAGGTTGTCCTTCATCACGACGGTGCTCTTGACCAGCAAGCCACTCATGCCGATAGCCTGCACCTTGTGCTCTTCGGCGGCTTGTAGGATCGCGCTGAGTGGCTGTTTGATGCCGATGTTGACGACGCGAAAGCCGTTGTTGGACAGGATGATGTCCACGAGGTTCTTCCCGATGTCGTGCACATCCCCGGCGACCGTGGCGAGCACGATGGAGCCGCGTTCGTCGCCTTCCACCTTCTCCATCTTCGGTTCGAGATGCTTCACCGCCGCCTTCATCACTTCGGCGCTCTGCAGCACGAACGGCAGTTGCATCTTGCCCTCTCCGAACAGGTCTCCAACGACCTTCATTCCGTCGAGCAGGATGTCGTTGATGATCTGTAGCGGCGTGTACGTCTGAAGCGCCTCTTCGAGGTCGCTTTCGAGGTCCTTCTTGATTCCGTCAATGATGTGCCTCTTCAGCCGCTCCTCGATGGGCAGCGACTCAAGTTTCTCGGACTCGTCCCGCTTCTCGATGTTCTCGTAAAGAGCCATGAACTCGACAAGCGGGTCGGACTCCTGCGTGCGCTCGTTGAACACCAGTTGCCGCGCCACTTCCCATACCTCTTGTTCAACCTGGTTCTCGGGCATGATGCGCGCTGCGTGAACGATCGCACTGGTAAGCCCCGCCTCAAGTGCGTAGTGAAGGAACACCGAGTTGAGCACGTGCCGTGCCTGCGGCTTCAGACCGAAGGAGATGTTGCTCACGCCGAGGAGAGTGTTCACCTCAGGGTACTTGCGCTTGATCTCTCGAATCGCTTCGATGGTCTCGATGCCGGCGGTGCGAAACTCGGCGTCGCCAGAGCCGAGCGTGAACGTGAGCGCGTCAATGAACACGTCCTCGTCCGGTATGCCGAACCGTCGCGTCCATTCGAGGATGCGGTCGGCGATGGCGACCTTCCGCTCTTTGGTCTTCGCCATGCCCTCTTCGTCAATCGTCAGCCCGACGACGCCCGCGCCGTACTTGCGACACAGCGTCAGCACCTTCTCCGTTCGGGTGTCGCCGTCCTCAAAGTTGATGGAGTTGATAACCGGCTTGCCGGGCAGGCGCTTCAGCGACGCCTCGATAACGTTCACCTCCGTCGAGTCAATCATGATGGGCACGGTTACCTGCCGCGCGAACTCGAAGAGCAGGCGATCCATGTCCTTCACCTCGTCTCTACCCACGTAGGCGGCGCAGACGTCGAGCACGTGCGCCCCTTCGCGCTCCTGCTCGCGCGCCATTTCGGTGAGCGCCTGCCAGTCCTCCTTGGCAAGCAACTCGCGGAACATCTTGCTGCCGTTCGCGTTCGTCCGCTCGCCCACGATGAGAAACGATGGGGATTGGTCATACGGCTGGAACTGATACAGCGACGAAAGCCCGACCAGCGGCTCGATTGCGTCTCGCTTCGCGGGCGTGAGACCGGCGACCGCCTCCGCAACCGCCTCGATGTGCTTCGGCGTCGTGCCGCAGCAGCCCCCCACGAGGCTCACGCCAAACTCCGACACGAATCGGTGGTGGAAGGTCGCCAGTTCGTCGGGCGTGAGTTTGTAAACCGCTTCGCCCTTCTCCATCACGGGCAAACCGGCGTTGGGCTGGACTGAGATGAGACCGGGCCAGTGCTTGCTGAGAGCCCGAACGTGCGGCACCATCTCCTCCGGGCCAGTCGCGCAGTTCAGGCCGAGGCTCACCACGTAGGGGAAAGCAGAAACCGCATTGATGACCGCCTGAATCTCCGACCCCATCAGCATCGTGCCGGTTTGCTCCATAGTCACCTGCACGAACACCGGGAGCGCCTTGCCTTCCTCCTCCATCGCCTCCGCGACGGCAACCAAGCATGCCTTGGCGTGCAGCAGGTCTTGGAGCGTCTCGATCAGCAAGCCGTCCGCTCCGCCGCGGATGAGTTCGAGAAACGCGGTGCGATAACTCTCGACTACGCCGTCGAAGGAAACGTTCCCCAGCGTTACCAGGCGCGTGCCCGGGCCGATTCCGCCAAGGACGAAACGGGGTCTGTCAGGCGTGCTGAGAAGGTCCGCCTGCTCGCGGGCGATCCTCGCAGCCGCCGCAGAGATCTCCTCCAGCTTGTCGCCGACGTCGTACTCGTCCAGCACGTATCGGATCGCGCCGAAGGTGTTCGTCTGAACGACATCGGCGCCCGCTTCCAGGTATTTACGATGAATATCAGCGATTACATCGGGCCTGGACAGATTGAGGAACTCGTTGCAGCCGTCCAGGCCTTGAAAGTCGTCAGGGGACAAACCCGCGGCTTGAATCTGAGTGCCGGTGGCGCCGTCGCACACGAGCACGCGCGATCGCAGCGCACGTACCAATTCAAATTGCTCGCCTCCTTGTCGCCATTCCTTCACTTGTGCCAATTATGGCATACGCGAGAAGGTTTCACACCCGATGCATAATGCGCGCCATGTTTCGAGTTGCAGTTCTTCCCGGCGACGGCATCGGCTCCGAAGTTGTCGCGGAAGCCGTCAAAGTTCTGCGCGCGGTTACCGACGGACTTGAGTTGACCGAAGCGTTGGTCGGCGGCGCTGCGATTGACGCCGTCGGCGAGCCGCTTCCGGATGAGACGCTGCAACTGTGTCGCGACAGCCACGCGGTTTTGCTGGGCGCGGTGGGCGGCCCGAAGTGGGACAACCTGCAGCCGCCCTCCAAGCGCCCCGAGGTGGGCGCCCTCCTTCCGCTACGGCGCGAACTGAACCTCTATGCAAACCTGCGACCGGCGCGCATCTTTCCCAGCCTTATGGAAGCCTCGCCGGTCAAGTTCGGCCCGAGCGGCCCGATCGACCTCATCGTTTGCCGCGAGTTGACCGGCGGCATCTATTTCGGTCAGCCGCGAGAACGCAGACAGGGTGGCGAGGTTGCGGTGGACACCTGCGTTTACTCGCGAGCGGAGGTACGGCGCATCGCGGAGCGCGCGTTCGAAATCGCCGCGAAGAGACGCCAAAAGGTAACGACCGTAGACAAAGCAAACGTGCTCGAGACGAGCCGCCTCTGGCGCGAGGTGGTGTCGGAGGTGGCGCAAGCCTATCCCGACACGCAGCACGAGTACATGTTGGTTGACAACTGCGCGATGCAACTCATTCGTGACCCGGGGCAGTTCGACGTCATCCTCACGGAGAACATGTTCGGCGATATCTTGAGCGATGAAGCCGCGCAGGTAACCGGCTCGCTCGGCATGTTGCCCAGCGCCTCTCTCTCCGACGCGGACGAGCGCACGGACACGGTGTTCGGCCTCTACGAGCCGGCGCACGGCTCGGCGCCCGACATCGCGGGGCAAGGAGTGGCGAACCCTCTCGCGACGATCCTGTCTGCTGCGATGATGCTCCGGTTCTCCTTCAAGATGGACAATGAGGCTGACGCCGTCGAACACGCCGTCGAGCGCGCCCTCGACGACGGCGTGCGCAGTCGTGACCTCGGCGGCACCGCGCCAACGTCCGAGGTGGGCGACGCGGTTGTCGCTCGGCTGAAATGAAGCGCCTGCCGTTCGATGCCCTGTGCACTGCGGTGGTTGTGAGAGAGGCGCAGGCGCTGCTTGGGGCGCAGGTAGCGGGCGTCGGCGCGCCGGGTCAGGCCGCAATCGCAGTCGTTTTGCGAGGTGACGCAGCGCGCGGCTTGTTCGTCCTGTCGGCGGCTGCGGAGTACCCCTGCGCGTTCGTGTCGCGCGAACGTTTGATCCTTGGCGAATCCGAGTTCAGCGAGCGACTGAAGCGATCCCTGAAGGGGACGAAACTGACAGCCGTCCAGCAGATAGGCTTCGACCGCGCCATCGAGCTGACCTTCGAGCCGGGCGCGCTTCGATTGCTCGCCCTTCTCTTCGGAACGCACGCGAACCTTGCTCTTGCCTCACAGGACGGGAAGGTCGTCGCCTCGCTCAGAAGGGCGGACGCGCTCCGGGTAGGCGCGCAGGTTGCCCTTGAGCCGCCGCGGCTCGCGTCCTTGCGGGAGGCGCTCAGCCGGCGCGACGCGGGCGGATCTCGCGCGCTTGCTCTCGCGCTCGAGCAGCACGACGATGAGGCTGTGCTCCGCGCCGTCGCGCAGGCGTCGGGCTACGCGCATCCGGACGGCGTCTACCCGCTACCGCTTTCCCCAGAGGCGGAGCGGCGCGAGTCGTTCTCCGCCGCTGTCGCAGAACTCTTCACCGCCGTGGAGCGCGAGAGGGCAGAGAAGCAGCGGGAGCGAGCAGTCGTGCGCATCCAGAAGGAGATCGAGGGGAAGGAGCGAGCGCTCCGCCAGGTGCAGGCGGCGCTCGAAGTCGGCGACCGCGCGCGGGAGCTTCAGGTCCTTGCCGAGTTGCTGCTTGCTTATCAGCACCAGGTGGCCGAGGGCGCGACGGAGTTCCGCGCCGCCGGATACGACGGGGAAGAGGTCGTGATACCGCTCGACCCGACCCTGGCGCCTGTCGCGAACGCCGAGCGGCTGTTCGCCGAGGCGAAGCGGGCGAAGGCTGGCCGCAAAGAGCTGCTCGTCCGCCGCGATGCGCTGCTCGGTGAGATCGAAGCCCTGCGCGAGCGGCTCGACGCGCCCGAGGGAGGTGAGTTGGAGCCTGCGCCGAAGCCTAGGCCCCAGCGGCGCGACGAGAGGCCCTATGAGGGGCATAAGATTCGGGAGAAGCAAGACCCCCGTGGCTATCTGGTGCTCTGGGGCATGAACGCCGAGGCGAACGACTACCTAACTCGGCGAGTCGCCAGGCCGAATGACCTGTGGCTGCACGCGCGCGGCGCGACCGGGTCGCACGTGGTGATTCGCACGAACAACCAACCCGACCGAGTGCCCCGCGATACGATCCTGTTCGCTGCCCACATCGCGGCGCGAAACAGCAGCCAGAAGCACGCGAGCCTCGTGCCGGTGGCGTACACGCTGGCGAAGCACGTGCGCCGCCCGCGCCGCGCCCCGCCCGGCACCGTTACGCTCAGCCGCGAGAAGGTGCTCTTTGTGCGCCCGGGGTTGGGGAAGGGCTGAGCGCCCTGATTCGCCCGAATTACATGACCAAGTAGTTTCTCATCATGCCCATGTCCTCATGCTCCAGGTTGTGGCAGTGGTAGAGGAACATGCCGGTGTACTGTCCGAAGGCGACGAGCAGGCGAACCTTCTCGCCAGGCATCATCAGGAACGTGTCCTTCCAGCCCTCATCCGTATAACCGTAGCGCACGCTGTCCCACCCCTCGGTGTATCCGGGCGATATCGTCCTGCGCAGAACCTGGAACTGCGGGCCGTGCATGTGAATCGGGTGCGCCATAACGATGGTTTGCGCGATGTTCTCGAACTCCCACACCTCCAGCGTGTGGGCGCGAACCCGCTCGTTCGGCTTGGTTCCATGCATGTCGAATGGTTCGTCGTTGAGGAGCCATCCGAGCGTGTCGTCCCACCTCGCGGTCAGGTAGCGTGGCTTGTCGCGGTTGACGGCGTCCTCCTCACGGTTCCACCGAATCGTCGTGAGGCGCTTCGGCAGGGTGCGGTACTCCTTGTCTTGTTCCGCAACGTGGAAGCGCATTACGTCGAACGGCGCGCCGTTCGGCAGCGGGTCGTTTCCGCCGCCGACGCCGAACATCAGCCCCTGCATCGCAAGGCTCTTAAGCGTCAGTCGCTCGCCGACGGCTCGATTGCGGAAGTCCATCCACACCTCGACGCGCTCGCCGGGTGAGAGCACGACGTACGGCTTCTCGACGGGGAACTCCAGCAAGCCGCCGTCGGTTCCGATGACGGTCATCGGCGTGCCGTCTCCCCAAGCCAATTTGTAGACGCGCGCGTTCGAGCCGTTCAGGAAGCGCAGGCGATAGGCGCGCGTCCTGACCGGCAACTCGAATTCCGCTCGTCCGTTGACGAGGATTTCGCTTCCCAGGGTGCCCCGCATCGGGTTCGGCAGATAGACGAACTGGTTGTTCGAGTCAAACGTCCGGTCCTGGAGCACCAAGAGTTGGTCGAGGTCTCCGTCCGGGAGGTCGAGCGCCTGCTCTTCGGGGTCGCTGACGACCAAGCCGCCCGCAAGACCCTGGTAGACCTGGTTGCCGGTCAACATGTGAGGGTGTGGGTGGTACCAGTACGTGCCCGCTCGGTTCGCCACGCGATAGTGGTAGGCGTAGAGGCTGCCCGGGTTGATGGCGTCCATCGGGTGCCCGTCGGCATAGTGGGGGACGTACAGCCCGTGCCAGTGCACGATAGACTCTTCGCTCAGGTTGTTGCTGAAGAAGATCGAGACGTGCTCGCCGCTGCGAAGGCGAATTGTCGGGCCAAGATAAGAGCCCGGCGACGGCGCGAGGGCGTCGAGGCGGCCGCGCAGGACGCTCCCCGTGAAGCGAAGGACGTCCGTCGGCGCGCCCGGCTTCACCTGCGCGACGCCGGGGGCGGCCGCGAGGTCAATCTGCAGGTACGGGGCGCGATCCATCTTGGTCGCGTCGCCCAGCGTCTGTGCGAGCGCCCTTGCTCCCCCGGCGAACGCCAATCCGGCGGCGGCTCCTCCGAGAGCGCGGAAGAGGTCGCGCCTTGAGACTCTCTGATCGTCGTTCCAATTCATGTTCAGGCTTCGCTTTCGTTCATAATCGCGCGCAATGCGCGGCAGCAGGTTCTATCTCCCAACCCTTCGCGAAGCGCCGGCGGAGGCTGAACTCATCAGCCACCGCCTGCTTCTGCGAGGCGGGTTCATCCGCAAGTTGTCCGCGGGCGTGTATTCCTACCTGCCGCTCGGTTTGCGAGTTCTCAACAAGGTCGCCGACATTGTACGCGAAGAGGCGAACCGCATCGGCGCCGTCGAACTGCTCCTGCCGGCGCTTGTTCCGTTCGATCTGCTCAAAGAGACGGGTCGAGACGCCGTGGAGGTTCTCTACAAGACGACTGACCGCACGAACCGGCATTTCGCCCTGGGATTCACCCACGAGGAGGTCATCACCGACATCGTGCGGTCGAGCGTCCAATCGTATCGCGACCTACCGCTCTGCCTTTACCAAATTCAAACGAAGTTCAGAGATGAGCCCCGACCGCGCGCGGGCCTCATCCGCGCCAAGGAGTTCGAAATGTTCGACGCCTACTCCTTCGACGCCGACGACGAAGCCGTTGACCGAATCTACAAGGCGATGTGGAAGGCGTACGAGCGGATGTTCGAGAGGGTCGGGCTTCAAACCCTCGTCTGCGAAGCGGAAGCGGGTGATATCGGAGGCTCCGACAATCACGAGTTCATGGTCGTTACTCCCGGAGGCGAGGACCGAGTGCTGCTCGACGAGCAGACGGGGGTCGCGGCGAATGCCGAGCGCTGCGACATCGGCGGCGTCTATGAGCCGGCTGTATGCGACGGCGTGCCGCCGGCGGAGCACGTGCAGACGCCGGGCAAGAGAACCGTTGAAGAAGTTACGGAATTCTTGAACGTTTCTGCCGACCGGCTGGTCAAGACGCTGCTCGTGCGCGCAGGCGAGGAGCGCGTCGCCGCACTCGTCCGCGGAGACCGCGACTTGAACCCATACAAGCTCGCGCGCCGCCTCGGAGTTCCGAAGGTCGAGATGCTCGGCGCTGCGGAGGTGCAGAGCGTTACGGGCGCGGATGTCGGCTTCGCCGGCCCGATGGGGTTGAGCGGCGTGCGAATCGTCGCCGATCAGGAGATTGTCGCGATGGCGGGGTTCGTCGTAGGAGCGAACGAGGACGACGCGCACCTGGTCAACGTCTGCCACGGCCGAGACTTCGAGGTTGCAGAGTTCATGGACATCCGAGTTGCGCAGGACGGCGATCCGTCCCCGGGCGGCGGAGTGTTCCGCGAGGTGCGCGGCATCGAAGTCGGACACATCTTCAAACTCGGCACGAGATACAGCGAGCCGATGGGCGCCGTCTTCACCGACGAAAGCGGAGGGGAGCGCCCGATCCTGATGGGGTGCTACGGGCTTGGAATAGGGCGCACGATGCAAGCCGTAGCGGAGGTTTCGAACGACGCCTCGGGCATCATCTGGCCGATCTCGATCGCGCCATTCGAAGTAGTCGTGGTCAGCGTCAACCCGGAAGACGACGCGCAGCGCGCAGCCGCCGAGAGAGTGTACGAAGGACTGATCGCCGAGGGGGTGGACGCGCTTTTGGACGACCGAGACGAGCGCGCCGGCGTCAAGTTTAAGGACGCCGACCTCATCGGATACCCGTTGCGCGTCGTGTGCGGAAGAACGGTCGCCGACGGGCTGGTCGAGGTGAAGTGGCGGCGCGAAGCGGACGCAAGAACGGTCCAGCTGGAATCAGCGGTCGCAACCATCGCGCAGCAGGTCAGAGATGAGCGCGCTCGCTACGTCTAAGCCGCTCGTTCGCGGCTTGCGAAAGACCTACTCGCTTGTCTCCATCTACATCCAGGAGACGCTTGCGTACCGCGCCGGCGCGTTCATCTGGACGCTCGCCGACGGTCAGATGGCGCTCATCCTGCCCGCCGTGTGGATTGCCGCGATGGGCACCGGAGCGGACGTCATCGGGGGGCGGAGCGCGCCCGAGATGGTCACGTACTACCTGTGGGCGACGCTGCTGTCGCAGTTCGTCGTGTGTCACCTGATGTGGGACATCGCCTTCGAGATTCGCGAGGGTATCTTCTCGGTGTATCTCTTGCGGCCGATGAGCGTGGTGTGGGCGCAACTGTCGAGGAACGTCGGGTGGCGCGTGGTGAAGGTGCTGCTGTTCACGCCGATTCTCGCGGCGTTTTTGCTGATTTACCGGGGGTACCTGGGCGACCTGTCTGTCCATGCCGGGCTTCTGTTCTGGTGCTCGCTGGTTCTTGCGCACTTTCTCAGTTTCTTTGTCGCTTGGACGATCGCGCTCGTGTCGCTGTGGACGACGGAGTTCGTAAGCGTCTTCCGCCTTTATTACTTCCCGGAGATGTTCCTGAGCGGCAGGTTGGTTCCGATCGAGACGATGCCTTCGTGGGCGCAGTCTGTCGCGGCGTTCTCTCCTTTCAAATATACTGTCGCGTTCCCGGTCTCGCTCTTGATGGGCGAGGCGGGCGCCGACGCGGCGGCGCGGGGCTTGGCGATGCAGTGCGCGTGGATCGCCGTTTTTGTCCTCGCCTCCCGGGCGCTTTTCCGCGCCGGCGTACGTCAATACACAGGATTCGGCAACTGATGGCACTTTACGACGCACAACACGAAGCGGCACTCGAAGAGTTGGCGGACGCCCTCACGAGTGGCGTGCAGCCCGTGGTGGACCAGGCGGCGCGGCTGGGTTCCGGAATGATCTCGCTCGACGTGCGTGAGGCGCCGGGGGGCCTTGAGGTTGCGATTCGCCGAGGCCCGTTCGTGGCGACGTCGCCGGTGCTGATGACGCCCCTGCCCGAGTCGTGGCGCGGCGGGGAAGACGCAGAGACGTTGACGGAGAAGGTCGCTGCCGCTTTGAGCCGCCGAAGGCCCAGGCTCGGCTTTGTTACGAAGCGACACAACTACCTGCCGCTCGTGGACGAACTCGTCCGCCGGGGCTGCGCCGCTCTTGACGAAGGGGCCGGCTCCGTCGCGTTCCTCAAGGACGACGGGGAGAAGATTCTTGGACGACCGATGACGCCTGAGGAGATTCGTGACGTTCGGTTCCGCCTGCTAAGACTGCGGCGAAGCAAAAAAAGCGCCATAGACCTCTGACAGGCTCGCGAGGACGCTCACCCTCTGAAGCTGGGCCCAGCGGCGGGTAAGATGCAAGTAATCAGGAGAGACGGTTGATGCACAGAAGCCTGCCACAGATATTCATCGAATCCTGCCGCGCACATTCCGAGCGCGACTGCTGGCTCCTCCGCGAGGGTGCCGAATACCGGGGCATCTCGTATGCGGAGGCAGAGCGACGGGTCGCGGCTTGCGCGGAGAGGCTGCGATCCCTCGGCGTGCAGAAGGGCGACCACATCGCCATCATGGCGGAGAACGGCGTGGAGTGGGCGACCCTCGACTGGGCGATCCTCAGCCTCGGCGCGATTACCGTTCCCATTTACCCGACCCTCCCTGCACACGAGGCGGGCGTGATTCTGCGAGGCTCAGGCGCGCGCATCGCTTTCGGTGGGAACGAGAAACTGTGCGCGCTGCTGGGCAAGGCGGAGTGCGAGTCGCGCGTGCTGCCGATGAGCGGAGCCGAGTCCGTAACCGACTTCGACGATGGCGTGGACATCGAACCCTGGCGCGAACAGGCGCTGAAGGTGGGTGCCGACGAGGTCGCCAGCCTCATCTACACGAGCGGCACGACCGGCGAGCCGAAGGGTGTCGTGCTCACTCACCGCGCGTTCACGTTTCTTTGCGACGCCATCGTGGAGCAACTGCCGGTCTATGCGACCGACCGCTTCTGTTCGTTTCTGCCTCTTTCGCACGTTTACGAGCGCATGGCAGGGCACTTCCTGCCCGTCTCGTGCGGTGCGTCCATCGCCTATGCGCGTTCGCTCAAGACTCTCGCCGACGACATCCGCGTTGCTGCCCCAACGATTCTGCTCACCGTGCCCCGCTTCCTCGAAAACGTAAAGAGCCGCATCGAGGCGGCAGCCAGTCACGGTCTGCGCAAGTGGCTGTTCGATAAGACGGTTGCCCTCGGGCGGGCGCGACTCGAGAACAACTTACGTCCGCCAGGGGTTCTCGGCTTGATCTTAGATCGCCTCGTCGCCACGAAGGTGCGCGCCCGGCTGGGAGGGCGCATTCGATTTCTTGTCTCCGGAGGCGCAGCTCTGCCTCCGGAACTAGCGGAGTTCTATGGCGCGTTCGGCATTCTCATTCTTCAAGGCTACGGCCTCACCGAAACTGCGCCTGTCGTCAGCGTCAACCATCCCGACCGCAACGAATACCGCTCCGTGGGGGAGGTGCTGGAGGGCGTCGAGGTGCGAATCGCCGAGGACGGCGAGATTCTGGTGCGTGGGCCAATCCTGATGGAGGGATACTACAACAAGCCGGACGCGACTAGGGAAGTGATTGACGACGAAGGGTGGTTTCACACCGGCGATATCGGCTACCTCGAGGGCAGGCGCCTCTTCATCACCGACCGGAAGAAGGACATCATCGTTCTGCTTAACGGTAAGAACGTCTCTCCGGCAAAGATCGAAGGCATTCTCAAGACGCAGGCTAGCATCGCGGAATGCATGGTCGTGGGGGACGGCTCGGACCACGTCAGCGCTCTCATCATCCTGCAGTTCGAGTTCTTCGCCGCCGAGGCGAAGGAGCACGGCGTCTCCCTCAGCGACCGCCAGGCGCTCGTCGCAGCCGACTTCGTTCAGAAGCGAATCCGTGAGGACATAGCGAGAGCGAACCAGTCGCTGCCCGACTTCGAGAAGGTGAAGGCGTTCCGTTTGATTCCCGACGAGTGGACGATCGAGGGCGGGGAATTGACCCCCTCAATGAAGGTCAAGCGTCGCGTCGTCCGCGAGCGTTACGCCGAACTCATCGCCGAGATGCGTTAGCCGCAGGCAGTGCGGGGGGTGGCGTCGCGCCGTCGTCGCTATCGCTGGGCTCGTTCACCACCGGCGCCGGCGCGTTGGGGCCTCTTCGCACGATTCTCGGCCAGGCGCGGTACACGCTCTCAGCAACCTTTTCACGCGCAACGACCTCGCCCCCTCGCTTCACGATGCGCCAAGTAACGCAGCGACGCCCGGTGCTGCCCGGCTCAACGACGACCGTCGCTCCAGGCTCAAGCGTTGGGTCGTCTACGTACCGGACGGACGTGCCCCACGAAGAGTAGCCGTCTATCACGATGGAGACGCTCAAGCCGGGGTCCTTCTGCCCGAGAACCCAGAAGGTAACCGTCCCCCCTTGCACTTGGGATGCGATGGCAATCGGGTGATCGTACGGGTTCTGTATCTTCAAATCAATGCTGCCGTAGTCAACGGTCGCGTCGCGGCCGACCGGCACGTAGGGCACCGGCATCGAGTGGTTTTGCCTCGATACAATCTCCAAGTTCGCGAGCAACGCCGCGTTGAACAGCGTCGTGCTCACCTGGCAGATGCCGCCGCCATAGTCCACTTCGTGCCGTCCGTTGGCGTAGATGCCCGCAGGTTTGAACCCGCGCGATGCCGTGCGCCTGCCGACCGTGTCGTTGTAACTGAGCACCTCGCCGGGCAGGAGCACGATGCCGTTGAGCCTCTCGGCTGCAAGGCGGATGTTGCTCGAGCGGCTCACCTGCCCAGCGTTGAACTTTGTCGTGAAGCTCGCCATGACCTCGGCGATCGAGTCCAACGCTTCGCGGCCGACGTGTACGGCGCTTTGACGCATCGGCAGCTCCATTCGGTCCGCGCCTTCGGCTGCCGCCGCGACCGCGCGCTCGGCGAGGGAGTCGGTGTCAAACTCGAACGCGGTAACCTCGTACTGTCGCACGATCCTGCCCTCGCGGAAGAAGACGCGCGCGGGCTGCTCGGGCAGCGCGTGCTCCGAGACCCATTCCGCCAAGTGCTCGGCTCTCGGCTCGCCGGGTCTATATCGCGGCAGCACCTCGCGTCGGCCCGCCTCGCGGCTGAACCATGACTCGACCACCGATCGGAAGCGAACTTGCGCGAGCATCGCATCGAAGTCCGGTTCGACGCCAAGCGCTTCAAGGGTCTGGGGCGGCGGGTTCTTCGAGATGAGGTGGCTCTCCAGGGCGATGGTTCGCTCCCGCTCGGCGTCCCACCACCGCTCGAACGCGCGCAACGCCTCCTCGCGGGTCTTCCCATCGAGGCTTGTCCAGGCGAACGTCGTGCCAGGCTCGGCGCGCGGCGGCAACAGGGAGAGCGCCGTCAGCGTCCACGCCGTCGCCACCAGCAGGCAGAAAAGTGTAAGAGAAAACGCCCTTCTTACTCGGTTTACCTTCTTCGCCATGTCGTTCCTTCGACCCCGTCCTCCAGGACGATGCCCAGTTCTTCCAGGTCGTCCCTGACCTGGTCGGCGAGGGCGAACAGTCTCTGCTCGCGTAGCGCCTGTCTCCACTTTAGCACATTTGCCATGAGTTCTTCAACAAATCCCGGCTCGGCGTCGTCCTGGTCGAGCGGAAGTCCTAACATTTGGACGACCCAGCGGGCTGCAGCGTACAGGGCGGCGAGCCGAGCGAAGTCAGCCTGCGGGCCCGAGGCGAGGAGGTCGTTCATCTCGCCGATGGCGTCGTGTAGCACCGCGAGGGCGGCAGGCGTGTTGAAGTCTGCGAGCATCGCCTCTTCGAATCGGGCGACGATGTCTGCGGCGGGCTCGGCGCCTTGCTCGGCGCCGGCAGCACTGAGGGCGCGGCCAAGAGCCGCCTTGATTCGCGACACGACCGCCTGCGCCTGGTCGAGCCGCTCCTCGGAGAATTCGATGGGCGAGCGGTACCCCGTGCCGAGGAGGAACAGCCGCACCGCCGCCGCTCCGTATCGAGTGACGGCTTCGCGGGCGGTGAACACGTTGCCGACGGACTTGCTCATCTTGTCACCCGACATTCTCACCGCGCCCCAGTGCATCCAGATGCGGGCAAACTCGGGCTTCCCGAGGTACGCCTCGGACTGGGCAATCTCGTTCTCGTGGTGAGGGAAGATGAGGTCGGTGCCCCCTGCGTGGATGTCGAAGTTGGCGCCCAATTCTTTCAGCGACAGGGCGGAGCACTCGATGTGCCATCCGGGTCGGCCTGGACCCCACGGGCTTTCCCACGATGGCTCGCCGGGTTTAGCAGCCTTCCAAAGCGCGAAGTCCATCGGGTGCTCTTTGCGCTCGTCCACCTCGATGCGCGCCCCGGCTTGCATGCTTTCGAGCGAGCGGTTGCTCAGCTTGCCGTACTGCGGGAGCGACGTAACGCGGAAGTAAACATCCCCGTCCACGGCGTAGGCGTTGCCCCGCTCGATGATGCGCTCGATCATCTCGATGATGCCGTCCATGTTCTCCGTAACGTAGACCCACCGTGCGGGGCGGACGCCCAGAGCGGCGAGGTCATCGAGGTACTGCTGCCCATACTTCTTAGCCACCTCGGCGGGCGGGATGCCTTCCTCATGGCTTCGCCGAATAATCTTGTCGTCGATGTCGGTGAAGTTCTGGACGAAATCTACGGTAAACCCTCGGTACTCGAACCACTTTCTGATGACGTCGAAGAGCACCGCACCCCGCATGTGACCCAAGTGGGCTGGAGCCTGGGGCGTCAAGCCGCAAGCGTAGATGGTTACGTGGTTTGGGTCACGCGGCGCGAACTCGACGAGGCTCCGAGTGAGGGTGTTGTAGATCTTCTGGGTCTCCACAGCGCAGCATTTTAGCGCGCAGGCATCCCCCAACCCGAAACGACGGGTCTATCCGCCGCCCTTGTCGTTCGCCCACTTGTCGACGTTTTCGAGCATCTTGCCGTACCCTTCCAGCGCAGCAGCAGCGCCCATGCCGGAGGAAAGCCCGCTGCCGCGCTCGACGAAGAGGTGCCATACGTTCGGCTCGTCGTACTTCTTGCAGAGCGAGTCAATCAGTTCGTTTGCGTTCTGCACGGGCCTGTCAACGCGGTGCAGGCTCTTTCCTTCGAGCGCCGCCGCCTGTTGTATGCTCAAGTCCTCGAGTGCGCGAATCAGGTCGCCCATCAACTCGCGCGTGCCGAGGAGTGCGTCGTTGTACTCGGCGGCGATCCGGCGGCACTCATCCGGCGGCGGCACGCTCTGGAATCGGCGTGTCAGGTCGGCGAACGTCAGGTTTACGCGTTGGATGAAACCTTCCGCCGTTCCTCTCCTTCGGCTGTCGTCTTGCGCGGCGGCGTCCGCCTCGGTCTCGGCGAACATCCCCGGGTTCAGCGAGGCCACCATTCCCATCGCTTCTGCGCCGAGTTCCGTGTTCAGCCTCTCGCGCTCGCGGTCAATTCGCTTCAAGTGGTCCAGCCAAGCTCGAACGTCGTCCGGCATTCCCTGAAGGTCGCGGCCGGTGCTCGGCGACGGGTCTCCGGGAAGCGAAAGGGACGGGGGCGCATCTCCCGGTTTCGCCACGCTTGGTCCCCCCTCACCCCCAAGCGCAAGAGAGGGGGGCGCGCCGGCGTCCTTGCCCAATGCAGCCTGCGAGCCGCCGAACAGTTGCAGCACTCCCGCTCGCTGCAGGGTGAACGCCAGGGCGGCAAGCACCGCCACGCCGACCACCACCGAAAGGAATCGCAGCCGCCCGTCGGTCCGGGCAGCCGTCGGCGCGCCGCACTGAGGGCAGAAGGCGGCGCTTTGCGCCAAGGATAAGCCACAGCGGGCACAGTTGTTCATCGTTGCGCTCCTTTGCTATTATGGACGTTCGAGCCCCTCAGTTCCGTTGAATGACTTGCTTGATTCCGCGAAGAGTGAGCAGGGAAAACGGCCCTCCACCCAAGAGGACGCCGCAAATCGGCAGGAAGCCGACGGCGAATCCTACCGTTACCGCCAAGAGGTGCAACCATTGGGCTCCACCTCCTGCCAGCGCGCCCGCTCCATATCCGACCGCGATTCCAGCGCCACCGGACACCAATGCTGGGGCAAGAGCGACAGCCACGTCAACCGGGCGCATCTGGAGTGCCCGTGCGAGCGCGCCTACACTGAGCAAGAAGCCGGCACCCGTCCCTATCGTGAGCGCGACCGCCCCGGGCGTTGGGTCGCCGGCGGCCATCGGAATGGTGTAAAGGGCGCCTACTCCTACCGCGAGGCTACCCGTCCAGACGACGAGGGAAGGTCGCTCGCGCCCGGTCGCGAGCAAGGCGTTCGTTCCGATGTACGTGTAGAGTCGGAGCGCGCTCGCAACCGCCAGCCACTGCGCCGCGGGCACAGCATTCAGCCATGCCTTGCCGAAAAGCAGAGGTACGAGATCGGGCGCGGCTACCCACGCCCATGCAAGGATGCCCATCGCCAGCGCGCCGATGGTCCTCATCGAGCGGAGGATGGATCGCTGCAGCCGCTCCACGTCGTCGCGGAACTTGGCCAGGATGGGGAAGAGGGTGTAGTTCGCGGTGTGGCCGATTCGTGCTGCAGGCACCATGAGGTTGTTGCCGATACGGAAGGCGCCGGCGGCAACCTCGCCCGCGCGTTGCTGTACCGCGAGCGTCGGGATCAGCTCGAGCAGGCTGCTTGGCAGGTTCGATCCAAGGATCGTGTAGCCCGACGCCGACAACTCACGCGCGACCTTCATGTCCGGCCAGCCGCGCGGTATGCCGGGCTGGAACCAGTTGAAGAGAGCCGCCTGAACCACGATGCGTGTGAGCGGCATCGCCATCAGCGCCCACAGTCGGTCGCTCGGCTCGAGCACAGCCGCCAGCAGAAACGCTGCCGCTGCGCCGACGAAGAACGGCACGGCCTCGCAGATTGCGTTGTCTCGATACCGTAGACGGCGCATCAGCAGCGCGAACGGGACAACGCGGAACGAATCTACGACCTGAACGATTGACAGAGCGCGCAGCAGCGGCGCCAAACCGGAAGCGCCCAAGACATTTGAAAGTGGGTCTGCGCCGAGAAACAACACCGCCGCGTAGAGGAGACCCGAACCCTGAGCGAGCCAAAAGGCCGTGTCTTGCACCTCGTCGTCCGAGCGCGGCGAAGCGATGCATGCTTGAGCAAGGCCCGCCACGCGAAGCAGCGAGGCGAGTTCCGCCACAGTGAACGCGACCATGGCAACGCCGTACTCCTCGGGAAGCAGCAAGCGCGCAAAGACGAGAGAAAGAAGAAACTGAACGCCGTTCTGCACGAACACGCCGGATGTCTGCCAACCGAAGCCCTTGATGGCGGTGCGCTTGACCTCGCTCACGAGTGCGCACAGTTTAGAACGTTCGCGCGGTTCGCCGCCGCTAAGCCAGCGACTCGGCGCAAGGAACGAAGGCGACCCAGTCGAAGGTGACCGTCAGCCCGTCCTCCGCCGCGAGACGGCGTTCGCCCAGCCAAAGCGTCGCAGTGAACCCCTTGAAGTTCGTTTTGGCATGGTCAACCGTTATGCGAACGCACGCGCCCTTGTCGTTGCCGTGTGTCGAGTTGACCGGTACCACGACTGCGCTTTCATACTCGCCCTGAAGCATGTGCGGCGCCATGTCCGAGAAGTTCACCGCTTCCTTCCACGAGACGACAACGGAGCCGCTCTCGTCCGGCGCCGCCTCTTCCATCCGACCGTACAGGATGATGGTTCGATGGTACATTTTCGATGCCCCTGCCTGAGCGCTTTGTCTTACCATAAAGACGCCCGGCGCGGCCGGTTGTGTTGCGCGCTCTGAGAGAAACTTCGCAACGGGCTCGCCGATTGCGTTAGAATGCGCCGCATGGTTGTGGGGGCTGTTGACCTCAGCTCGGCCCTAAGCTGGGCCGAGTGGCTCGTGCTCGGATTCTTCTCCGTCCTGTTCTTGCAGTCGGGGCTGGACAAGGTGTTCGATTGGAAAGGGAACTTCGAGTACCACCGGGGGCACTTCGCCTCCTCGCCCCTCGCCCCGCTCGTGCCGGTGATGCTCCCCGTGCTCACCCTCATGGAGGTCGGCACAGGGGCGCTCTCCGCAGTCGCCGCAGTGCAGTACCTGCTGGGCGACGCCGGGGACCTCGCGCTCGCCGCGCTCGCGGCTGCGGGAGTGACCCTGCTCTCACTCTTCGCGGGCCAGAGAATCGCGAAGGACTACGCCGGAGCCGCCGCGCTGGTGCCCTACTTCCTGGTCGCCCTCTTGGGGCTCCTGCTTCACTCCGATGCCTTCTGACGAACGCCCCGCCTCGCGCCCGGTCCAATGGCTGACGCCGCTGCTAGTCGTCGCTGCCGGGGCGGTCGCCGCGTGGCAAACGCGGGAAGCAATGAGCGACGATGCATTCATCCTCTTGCGCGTCGTGAGGCACTGGCTCGAAGGCAACGGGCCACACTACAACCCGGACCTCCCGCCCGTCCAAGTCGTCACCTCGCCGCTCAACCTCTTGCTGACGACGCTCGTTGCACTCGGGGCCCGGAGCGTGGGGATACCCACCGAAGAGGCTCCGGTCGTCGCCGCTCAGACTCTGCACCTTGTGTGGGCTCCATCGCTGATGCTCTCGGTCTATCTCCTCGTGCTGGGTCGAAGAAGCTCCGCAGGAGCGATGCTCGGCGCAGCGGCTGGGGCAGGTGTCGCGCTGTTTCCGACTGTCTACTTCACCTCGGGGCTGGAGACTACGATGGCTCTCGCTCTTGCTTGCCTTGCGTTGGTGGCGTTCCAAGCGGGGAGATGGTCGCTTTGCGCAACACTCCTGGGTTTGGGATTCCTCGCTCGGCACGACGCGCTGTTACTCGCGGTGGTGCTGACCTTTCTCTACGCAAAGAGGGAGCAGGCCGACGATCGGTTCTCGGCGGCAGTGCGCTTCTCCACTCCGTTTGTGTTGGTCGTCCTGCCCTGGCTTGTCGCATCGCTGGTTCTGTATCACTCCGCAACACCCGACACGCTTTCCGCGAAGATGGCGCAAGGGGGCACTCCTTATTGGCCAGAGGCTTACGCTACAGGTCTCACCGACTCCTACACATGGTTCTCCGGAGCAGAGGCTGCTTGGATACTGCTCGCCGCCGCGGCGGTCGGTCTCTTTGTCTCCTGGCGCTCTCGCTCAGGATGGGCGATGGGAGTGTGGCTGCTTGTGCTGTACCAAGCGCTTCATCTCTTGGCGTACTCGGCGCTCGGCGTTCCTCGGTATCACTGGTACTACGTGGGCTACGGCGTCGCGATTGGTGTGATGGTCGGCGCGGCGGTCTCCGTCGTGAGGCTTCCTGCCTGGTCCGCCTGGCTTGCGTGCGTCATGCAGGCTCTAACCCTGTACATAGCGTGGGGTCGGCTCACTGGGCCTTGGCACCAGGATTATGACCGATACCCGTACTACCGCGCAGTCGGAGAGTATTTGACCCAACATCCACCGGAGAGGTCGGTCGGCCTGATGGAGATCGGCATCATCGGTTACTACGCGCCTCATGTGATCGTGTTCGACTTCGGCGGCATCGCCTCGCCGGAGCAGAGGGAGCGAATCTCGCGCGCAGAGGCGACCGCCTGGCTCGACTCCGAACAGGCTCCGGACGTCGTCGTAATCAGAGGCGAACGCCATCCCCTCGAGCCGGACTCGCACCCAGACTTCCACAATCACTACTATCATGAAACAACTCTTGAAGGCGGCAAGAGGTTCGAGCACGGCTTGCAGGTTTGGCGGCGCAAGGATCAGCCATAATCGCCGTCCCGCGTGTTTGAGAACCTAACGGAAAAACTGACCGGCGTCTTCGCGCGCCTCCGCCGCAAGGGCCGCATCACCGAAGCAGACTTTGACGACGTCATGCGCGAGGTGAGAGTCTCGCTCCTCGAGGCGGACGTTAGCCCCAGCGTCGTACGCGACTTCCTCGCCCGCGTCAAGGAGCAGGCGGTCGGCGAGAAGGTGTGGGAGTCGTTATCGCCCGACCAGATGATCATCAAGCTGTGTCGGGACGAACTCGTGCGCCTGCTCGGCGAGGAGGAGCCGCGATTCGCGTGGGCGCCGCAGCCGCCGACCGTCGTCCTCCTCTGCGGCTTGCAAGGCTCGGGCAAGACAACCACGGCGGCGAAACTCGCCGTCTGGCTGGCGAAAGCGGGGAAGAAGCCGATGCTTGCCGCGTGCGACCTGCAACGCCCGGCTGCAATCACGCAGCTCAAGGTCCTCGGTGAACAAGCCGACGTGCCCGTGTACGCGAAGCACGACGCGAAGGACCCGGTCGCCGTCGTCAAGGAGGCGCTCGACAAGGCGCGGTACCTGCTTAGGGATGTGCTCATCCTCGACACCGCCGGACGCCTTCAGGTGGACGAGCGGCTGATGGAGGAACTCAAGCGCGTCAAGCACGCTTCCGGCGCGCAAGAGGCGCTCTTGGTCCTCGACTCGACCACGGGCCGTCAAGCGCACGACGTCGCGACTGCGTTCAACGAGGCTGTTGACCTCACCGGTCTCATATTCACGAAGATGGACGGCGACGCGAGGGGTGGCGCTGTGCTCTCGGTGCGTGCAGTAACGGGGTGCCCCGTGCGCTTCGTCGGCACGGGCGAAGGCCTGGAGGCGCTCGAGCCTTTCCACGGCAAGCGGGTTGCGGAGCGCATCCTTGGCTTCGGCGACGTGCTAAGCCTTGTCGAAAAGGTTCAAGAGAAGATTGACCTGGACGACGCGAAGGAGATGCAGGAGACGCTCCGCTCAGGGCGCCTCGACTTCCACGTGCTGCTCTCCCAACTCCGCACCATGAAGAAGATGGGCTCCATGGCGAACCTCATCAAGCTGATCCCGGGGGCTGGGCTGATCCCTCGCGAGATGCTGGAAAAGCTCGACCAGGGCGCCCTGAACCGCACGGAGGCGCTCATCCTGAGCATGACCCCACTCGAGAGGGCCAACCCGGATATACTCAACGGCTCCCGGAAGCGAAGAATCGCCGCCGGGGCGGGCGCGACCGTTGAGGAGGTCAACCGACTCATCAAGGGCCTCGACGAAATGCGCAAACAGATGAAACACCTGACGCGCGCCGGCGCGCGCGCCAAAGCGAAACCGAAGCGAAAACGAAGGTAAGGAGTGCTGGAACTGAATCGTGGTTAGAATTCGATTGAAGAGAATGGGAACAAAGGGGCGGCCGTACTATCGCATCGTCGCCGCGCCCTCGACCGCCGCGCGCGACGGGCAGTTTGTCGAGCAACTGGGCACCTACGACCCCCTGGTTGACCCGCCCGCGGTAACTTTGAGCCGAGAGCGCGCCCTGCATTGGTTAGCGAACGGCGCGCAGGTGTCGAATGTCGTCGAGCGGCTGCTCAAGAAGGAGGGCGTCTGGGAAGAGTTCGAACAGCAGAAGCCGTCGAAGAAGGCGAAGCGCAAGCCCGTCAAGCCTCGCGTGAAGGAAGAGAAGCCGGTCAAGCCTCGCAAGCGGAAGCCTCGACCGGAACCGGAACCCCAAGATGCCGCCGCGGAGGGCGGCGCGCAGGCGCCCGTAGAGGCGACTGAGTCGCCCGCCGAAGAGAGCGCAACCGAGTAGGAGGGAACAGATGAAATACGCTCCGTTTGTGGAGTTCTGCGTGAAGGGCCTTGTCGAGAGGCCGGAAGAGGTGTCCGTCGAGGAAGTGGAAGACGACGGCGCGGTTCAAGTGCGCGTCCACACTCACCCGGAGGACGCGGGCAAGGTCATCGGCAAGAGCGGGCGGCTCGTGATGGCGATCCGCAGCATCGTCGCCTCCGTCGCCCACCGCAACGGCGAGAGGGCGTTCGTCAAGGTGATCACCGAAGGCGACGACGAGAGCCGCTGACGGGCGGGAACTCAGTTCACCAAGCGTCTGAAGAAGACCTGCGACAACCCCCTCCCCCCTTGGGGGGAGGGCTGGGGTGGGGCCAGGGAGCGTGAGCGTCCTCGCGAACACGGGGCTATTGGCTCGCGGGGACGCTCGCCCTCCCTTCATGGGATTGGCTGGGGCTGCCCGTCGTTCAGCGATCTGTAGACCTTGACCCGCGCCTGCGGGTGTCGGCGTTACCAGCGAACACGAATTGCCAGGGAGCGTGAGCGTCCTCGCGAACACGGGGCTATTGGCTCGCGGGGACGCTCGCCCTCCCTTCATG
>JBBIIO010000007.1:0-71984 GCA_037446435.1 Armatimonadota bacterium | reverse complement strand
GTCATCCCACCCGACTGCCTCGACCCTCGGCTGAAGACCATCGGCCGCTACGTCGCCAACATCCAGGCGAAACTCGAAGCCAACCGTCAAGGCGCAGGCGAAGGCCTCATGCTCAACACCCAGGGGTACCTTGCCGAAGCCACCGGCGACAACGTGTTCCTCGTGCAGGACGGCGTCGTGCGAACCCCGCATCCCAGTTGCGGAATCCTCAACGGCATCACGCGCCGCACGGTTATCGAACTCGCCAAGCGCGAGGGCATCGAGGTGCGCGAAGAGTTCCTCACCGTGTACGACATCTATGAGTCGGACGAGGCGTTCCTCACCGGCACCGCCGCCGAGGTCATCCCGATGGTCAGCGTGTCGGGGCAGAAGATCGGCTGCGGAACGCCCGGAGAGGTCACGCGCCGGTTGATGCAGCGCTTCCGAGAAGCGACCGAGGTTGGCGACGCGTTTTAGCGCCTACTGCCTTGACTGCGGAGGGCGCGCGGAGTACCTACTCGGCGAGCGCGCTCTCTGCAGCGGCTGCGTAGAATCCGCTCTCGCCGACCGAAACGCCGCGCCGAGGCTGCTCAGCCTGGATGGTCGCACCGCGAGCCTGCCGCGGTGCCCTGGCTGCGGTACCACGCCGGCGGAGGCGAACGCCTCGGGGCTGTTCGGCTGCCCCGCGTGCTACTCGGCGTTCGGCGGCCTGCTTACTTTCTCATCAGGCCGATGATCTGCGCGCCGACGCTCTGCCCGATGTGGGGGACGGGCCAGTTGCGGATGTCGAGATCAAACTTCCGCACCTTGCCCTCGCGGTCGAACCAGTAGAACCCGGTAGCCGACATGCCGCCGGCGCCCGACTCCTTCAGTTCGACGGCCACTTTGAGCGTGTCAACGTCCTCGATCTTCTCCATGCCTTTCGCGGTATAGCGCACGGTGAACGCCGGCGCGTCCTCTGCGCCCTCCGGCTTGTGCTCGAAGGTCCACTCGCCGCCTTCGCCGACGGGCTTTTCCGGATAGATGGGGAAGAACATGATGTTCATCCGCCGGGCGTCAGGACCGAACTCGCTCTCGGCGGAGCGCAGCGCGCCTCGAAGCGTGAGGGCGATGGGAACTTCCCAGTCCTCGAACGGCTCGTTGTTGGCAACGATCTGCCTCCAGGAGAGGAGCCCTTGCATGCCGGTATCGCTTGTGGCGGTAACGCGGACCTCGACCGTTGCGCTGACCGCGATATCCTGGTCGGGGATCTCGATCGCGATTCCGTACACAACCGGCGCCTTGGCTTGGTAGGGGGGCCTGAGTTCCAATGCGGCGGGCCCCTGGAGGGCGAGTGCCGCGACGATGAGTAGTGGAGCGTTCATGACGCCCCAAGGTACGGACGCAGCGGGCCTAGGGTTGCGGCTACTGGTCTCTCGCGGCAGCCCAGTCGAACGCTCCCTCGAGCGCCGCGGCTCGGTCCACCTCGATGTCCCGCTCCTCGTCAAGACTGCCGGTATTGCGCCACGTCCAGACCGACGCTCCGACGCAGATGAGGACAACCAGTACAAACGCGAGGACTACTCGATACGTTCTCATCTTGCCCTCGATTGCCGCAAATCTCGTGCCGTTGCGCGTCGGTTGGGGGTAACGTGATGGCGATGGCTTCAAAACGCCCGGCACGCAAAGGTAAACCTCGGAAGGCGCACAAGGCTTATCCGGTTCTTCCGGTTCGGGACACGGTCCACTTTCCGGACCTCGTTCACACGCTCCTGGTGGGGCGCACGGTCTCGTTGCGCGCCCTCCGCGACGCGCTCAGCGGCAGCCGTAGAATCGTAACCCTGACGCAGAAGGAGGTAGCCGTCGAGGAGCCGGCTGCCGACGACCTCTATCGCATGGGCACCCTGTGCGAGGTTCTGCAAGCGGTGCCCGTTCCTGACGGCACGATGCGCATCGTGGTTCGAGGCTTGGCGAGGTTCGAGGTGGACAAACTAACCCACACGGATGGCGCGTATCGCTGTAGCGGCGAGGAGGTCGAACCGAAGCCGTTCCGCGGGAAGGTGGCGGAAGCGAAGACCCGCGAGGCGGTTCGCCTCTTCGAGGACGTCCTCGACCTCGGAACGCAGATACCGCCCGAGGCGCTGCAAATGATCGGGGAGATCGAAGACGCCGGGCAACTCGCCGACTGCATCACGCATCACCTGCCCATTCGCCCGGACGTGAAGCAACAGGTGTTGGAGACGCTTCAGCCGGACGCGCGCATCACCGAGGTGCTCCGAATTCTGATGCGGGAGCGCGAAATCCTGACGGTGCAGAACGAGATCCGCTCCCAAGTTGAGAAGAGGCTCGGCGACACGCAGCGGGACTACTACTTGCGCGAGCAACTCCGCATCATCCAACAGGAGCTGCGTCAGGGCGACGAGAGGGGCGACGAAATCGAAGAGTACACCCGGCGCATCGAAGTGGCGGACATGCCGCCCGATGTCCGCTCGCGCGCCGAGCACGAGTTGGTTCGGCTGCAGCGCGCAACTGCCGCCTCGCCCGAGGGCATGGTGATCCGGACGTATCTGGACTGGATTACGACGCTGCCCTGGTCGGTGCTCTCCGAGGACTCCCTCGACGTGAGACACGCCAAGAGAATCCTCGACCGCGACCATTTCGGGTTGCGGAAGGTGAAGGACCGCGTCCTCGACTTCCTCGCGGTGCGCCAGGTTGCGAAGTCGCTTCGTGGCCCAATCCTGTGCTTCGTCGGCCCGCCGGGAGTAGGGAAGACCAGCATCGGCAAGTCCATCGCCGAGGCGCTCGGAAGAAAGTTCGTCCGCATCTCCCTCGGTGGAGTGCGTGACGAGGCGGAGATCCGCGGTCACCGCCGGACGTACATCGGCTCACTACCTGGGCGAGTGATCCAGGGCGTCCACACCTGCGGCACCCGCAACCCGGTGTTCATGCTCGATGAGGTGGACAAGATGGGAATGGACTTCCGAGGCGACCCAACCTCTGCGCTGCTCGAGGCGCTCGACCCCGAGCAGAACGACAAGTTCACCGACCACTACATCGAGTGCCCATTCGACCTGAGCGCGGTGATGTTCATCACCACAGCAAACACCCTCGAGGGCATTCCGTGGCCGCTACGCGACAGGATGGAGGTCATCGAGTTCCCGGGCTACACAGAAGACGAGAAACTGCAGATTGCGTCGCTGTTCCTTGTGCCGAAGCAACTTTCGCAACACGGACTGAAGAAGAGCCAACTCTCGATTTCAGACTCCATGCTGCGTGCCGTTGTGCGGGAATACACGCGCGAAGCAGGCGTGCGCAACCTGGAGCGCGAAATCGCGACGCTGTGCAGAAAGACCGCGCGCATGGTCGCCGAGGAACAGGCGCGGCGCGTCACGGTGAATCGGGAAAGGATTACCGAGTTCCTCGGCAAATCGCGCTACCAATACGGAACCAAGGAGAAGCGCAACGACATCGGAACCGCCACGGGGCTGGTGTACACGGAGTTCGGTGGCGACGTCGTGCTCATCGAGGTCGCGCGCGTGCCCGCGCAGGGTCCCGAGCCGAGGCTCGTGCTGACGGGTCACCTCGGTGAGATCATGAAAGAGTCCGCGCAGACCGCGATCACCTGCGTGTACGCCCGCGCAAAGCAACTCATCGGAAGGAACGGCGTCCCGGACCAGAGCGACCTGCACATCCATGTCCCCGCGGGCGCAGTTCCCAAGGACGGCCCAAGCGCGGGCATCACCATAGCCGCCGCGTACGCCTCGGCGCTAACAGGGCGCCCGGTTCGCGCCGATGTGGCGATGACCGGCGAGATTACGCTGCGGGGCAAGGTGTTGCCGGTCGGCGGCCTGCGGGAGAAGGTTCTCGCTGCGCATCGCGCCGGCATCCGCACGGTCATCATCCCCAAGCAGAACGTGCGCGACCTGGACGACATCCCGCGCCATGTTCTCGAGGATTTGACCATCCTGCCGGTTGAGCGGTTCGACGAGGTGGTGGAGCTGGCGTTCGCCACCCGCCGCCGCGCCGACTCTCAAAAAGGTTGAGGGTTCCCTTGGGCCAAAGGGAACCCTCGAGAAGGATGGCCTGCCGTCTGGGAGGGTTGGAGGTTGGAGGTGGGAGGTGGTCACGATTGGTGACCGACGGCAGGCCTCGTCCACTCGTAAAGACGGTTGGAGACGGCAAATCGTTCCACTTCGGAACAGACTGCCTCCAAATCCCGTAATCCTATGGGTGCCGAACGACCCTACGTAATCGCGGCGCTGTACACGGCGCGCAGAACCTCGTCGGGCGTCGTTACACCATTGAGCACCTTGTTCCGCCCGTCTTCGAGCATCGTGCGCATGCCTTGGCGGCGGGCTGCGGCGGCGATCTCCCCGTGCTCCACGCCGCGGGCAATCGCCTGGCGTATGTCGGGCGTTCCAAGGAAGAGTTCGAACACCGCGGTGCGGCCTTTGTAGCCGTGGCCGCGGCACTCGGCGCAGCCTTTGCCTTTGCGGAAGGTGCCTTGAATAGGTTGTCCGGGCTCGAAGCCAAGCGCAATGAGTTCGTCCTCTCCCGGCTCGAACGGCTCGGCGCAGTGGATGCAGTTGACGCGAACCAGTCGCTGCGCCATCACGCCAACCGTAACGGCGGCGACGAGATACGGTTCCGCGCCCATATCGAACATGCGGCCGATGGTCTCGATGGAGTTGTTCGTGTGGATGGTCGTCAGCACCAGGTGACCGGTAAGCGCAGCCTGGATGCCGATGTGCAACGATTCAGGGTCGCGCATCTCGCCGACCATCATGACGTCCGGGTCCTGGCGCAGGAACGTGCGCATGACCCGCGGGAAGGTCATCTTCTCCGTCACCTGAACCTGCGTGACGCTGTCGGAGAACTCGTACTCGATCGGGTCCTCGACGGTGACGATGTTTCGGTGGATGCGGTCGAGGGTGTTGAGGCTGGCGTAAAGGGTCGAGGTCTTACCGCTACCGGTCGGGCCGGTAACCATGATCATGCCATAAGGGGTCGCGATCGCCTGCCTCCACCTCTCCATCACGTCCTGGGGCATTCCCAGTTGCGAGAGTTCGACGCGCATCTGTCCCGGGTCGAGAATGCGGAGCACGACCTTCTCGCCGTTGAGCGCTGGGATGACCGAGCAACGAGCCGAGAGGCGGCGGTTGTTGTACTCCATGTCAATGCGGCCGTCTTGCGCTTCGCGCTTCTCGTCAATGTGCATCCCGGCGGCGAGCTTGATCCGGGCGACAACGTTCGCGGCGGTCTCTGGCGGTAGCTGGCCATTCTCCGTTAGCTGTCCGTCCACGCGGAAGCGAATCTTGAGTTGATCGCGCTCCGGCTGCAAGTGGATGTCACTCGCACCCGCCTCGATGGCGTTCATGAAGATGTTGTCCACGATCTGAACGGCGATGGACATCTCCTCGCCGCCCATCTCGCGCACCTGTCCCTGCTCGCGCAGGATCAGGCGGAACCGCTTCATCGCTCCCCAGTTTGCTCTTGCAAGATCGTCCATACTGTCTCCGATATCGGACGGAGCCGAGTTTACCGTCCGTTCGCTTGTCGCGCAGGCAGGCGGCCCGAGTATAAACCGAGGCATGCGGCTGATGGCGGACCGGAGGGAGCGGCTGGATCGGTTCCTCGCCCGCGCGCTGCCGGACCAGAGCCGCTCTCGCCTTGCCGAGCACATCGAGGATGGTCACGTTCTGGTCGAGGGCGAGGCGAGGAAGCCCTCGTTCCGCCTCCATCCAGGCATGGAGGTGCTCGTCGAGGAGATTCCAGAGCGGCCGCCACCTGACCTGCGACCCGAACCGATCCCCCTCGACGTTCTGTATGAGGACGAGCACCTCTTGGTCGTCAACAAGCCCGCGGGTCTTGCCGTGCACCCGTCGGCGACTTCGCGGCAGCCGACGCTTGCCCACGCGCTTCTCGCGCACTCGGAGTCGCTCAGCACCTTCGGAGGCGAGTTCCGCCCCGGCATCGTGCACAGGCTGGACAAAGACACCAGCGGCGCGATCCTGGTTGCGAAGAGCGACGCTGCGCACCGCAAGCTCCAAGCGCAAATCCAGTCGCGGGTCGCCCACCGCCTCTATTGGGCGTGGGTGATGGGAACGCCGAGGGACACCGAGTTCTCGATTCGTGCGCACTTGGGTAGGCATCCACGCGACCGAAAGCGACGTGCTGTGGTTTCCTCGTTCGCCCCTGACGCGCGAGAAGCGATCACGCACTGCAGGCTGTTGCTTGGCGCCGAGGGATTGTCCCTGCTCGAATGCAGGCTCGAGACGGGGCGAACGCATCAGATCCGCGTCCATCTCGCCCATGTGCGCTTGCCCCTGCTTGGAGACTTGGTGTACGGCGTGGCTCACCCACTCGTCGGGCGGCAGGCGCTGCATGCAAGGACAATCTCCTTCCTTCATCCTTCGACAGGAGAGCGCATCACGCTGCACGCGCCCGTGCCCGCCGACCTGCTCGAGCTGCCGCAGCCCGAGGAGAGCCGGCGATGAGACGGATAGCTCGCGTCTATCGCCAGTTCTTCCTCTCCAGCCTGCAGCGGGAGATGGAGTTCAGGGCGAACTTCGTTGCGAAGGTCGCGCAAAACCTCATCTGGGTGGTCACGTTCTCGCTGCTGCTCGAGGTCATCTTCCGGAACACGGCGACCGTGCGCGGCTGGACAAAGGCGGAGACGTACCTGCTCGCAGCGACGTGCTTCATTGTCGAGGGGCTGGTGGGCGCGTTCCTCAGCGCGAGCACCGTCGAAATCCCGCAGAAAGTGCGCCAGGGCACGCTGGACTTCGACATCGTCAAGCCGATTGATTCGCAGTTCCTTACGTGCGCCCGGAAGTTCAACTTCGACCAACTCGGCACGCTGGTTGCCGGGATCATCATTGCGCTCATCGCCTCAAGGACGGCGGGCATCGAGTTGACGTTCGCCGGTGTGAGCGCGTACCTAATGCTGGTTCTCAGCGCGTGCGTGATTTACGGCTCTTTCTTGCTGATGCTGATGACGACGGCGATCTGGTTCGTTCGAGTGGACAACCTTTGGGTTCTTGGCGACCTCGCGATTGCGCTTGCGCGATACCCGATTGACATCTTCGGCTCCGTGGCAAAGGCGCTGCTGACGTTCGTGCTCCCCCTCGCGTTTCTCGCTTCCGTTCCGGTTCGCTTTCTCAGCGGCTCCTCCGGTGCGGCTTGGCTCGTGTTGAGCGCGGGTTGGGCCGTCGTGTTCTTCCTGCTGGCTCGGTGGTTCTGGCGCTTTGCGCTGAGACATTACACGAGCGCGAGTTCGTAGCGCGAGGCGGTAGACTGCTCGGGCATGGGGACTGGGTCGGAACCCGGCATTGACCCTCGACAGCGACGCGCGCTCATTCGATTGTTTGTCGCAATCGGCATCGTCACGCTGCTCTTGGGGCTGAGCGGCGTTATCTCGCGATTCTTGATGGACTACTGGTGGTACAAAGAGGACGTTGACGCAACCGTCGTCTTCTTCCGACCGCTGCTCCTTCGCCCCCTGTTCTTCCTCGGCGGGTTCATCGTCGCATCGGCGGTTATCTATCTGGTCGGACGCGCTGCATTGAGCACGCCGGCGGTACGCCGAGTTCTCGACACGCCGATGTTCGACCACCCGTACTACCAGATCCTCGCGCGCGGGCACGGGTGGTTCCTCAAGATGCTGCGATTGGTGGCGGTGTTCTTCGGGCTTCTGTTCGGTTTGGCTGCATCCGCCCATTGGAAGACGTTCCTGCTCTATGTGCACGCCGAGCCGTTCGGCAAGACCGACCCGATCTTCGGTCTCGACTACTCATTCTTCGTCTTCCGACTGCCGTTGATCGAGTGGATTGTTGGAACGGTAATGGCGCTCACGATCATCTCGGCGCTGCTCCTCGCCGTCGTGCACCTCGGCATCGCGGGCTTGGCGGTCGTCGCGCGCGTCCATTTGCGGGATCCAGCCCCCAGGCGGCACTTCACGATCGTCGGCGCGGTGTTCCTCTTTGTGCTGGGCGTTCAGATCTACGTCAGCCGTTATGGCTCGGTGATAACGCTAGGCCCGCGAATCACCGGCGCGTCTTATGCGGACTTGCAAGCCGTCGGCGCACAGGCTGTCGCCGCGTGGGTGTTGTGGCTGTCGGCGGTTGCAGCGTTGATCACCATAGGGAAGCAGTACGCCGGGCTTATCGCGGGAGCAGTCGCCAGCGGAGTGGTCTACATCGCCGGCGTAGCGATCTGGCCCCAGATGGTCCAATCGTACAAGGTTCAGCCGAACGAGCTACAGATGGAGACGCCGTACATCGCTCACGCGATCGAGGCGACCCGCTGGGCGTATGCGCTCGACAAGATCAATGTGCGCGCCGACTATCCCGCAACCGTGCGCCCCTCGCCGGAGGAGATTGCCGGCGCGGATCAGACGTTACGCAACATGCGCCTCTGGGATCCGTTCATCCTTCGCACTTCGGTCCAACAACTCCAGGGATTGAGGGACTACTACGTCTTTCACGACATTGACGTTGACCGCTACGAGATTGATGGTCAGCAGCGAATGCTGATGCTCGGCGCGCGCGACCTCGTGATACAGCCCGGCGATACGCAGCGCTCGAACTGGCAGAGCCTGCGCCTCATCTATACGCACGGCAACGGCATTGTGGCGTGCCCGGTCAACGAGGCAGGCTCATCCGGTAAGCCAGTCTTCTTTCTCAAGGACCTGCCGCCTTCGGGGCAGCCGGAACTCGAGGTCGTTCAGCCAAGAATCTACTTCTCCGACGCGGAGCTCAGCCGCTACGTCATCGTTAGAACGAGGCAGGAGGAGTTCGACCGGCCCGGAAGGACTTCCGGCGAGGACGTCTTCCACCGCTGGGAGGGCGAGAAGGGCGTAGGCATCGCTTCTCGCTTCCGCCGCTTCATGGCGAGCCTCTACTTCGGCGAGTACGACATCCTGCTGACCCGAGCGGTCAGCGACGAGTCCGTCATCCTGTTCAACCGCGCGATTCGCGAGCGCGCCGAGAAGTTATTCCCCTACCTGATATGGGACAACGACCCGTACATCGCAATCGTGGACAAGCGGCTGACCTGGATCATGGACGGCTACACAACGACCGACGCGATCCCGTACAGTTCGCACACCAGCATGCGCGGCACGCTGTTCAACTACGTTCGCAACAGCGTCAAGCTGACGATTGACGCCTACACGGGCGAGTGGAAGGCGTACGTCATGGATGAGGAGTGCCCGATTCTCAAGACATGGGCGAAGATCTACCCCGGCTTGCTCACACCGAAGTCCGAAGCCCCCGCGAGCCTAGTCGAGCACTTCCGGTATCCCGAGGACCTCTTCACGGCACAGGCGCACCAACTTGCCCTTTACCACGTAACCGACCCGCAGGTGTTCTTCCAGCGCAACGACGCCTGGGAGGTCCCGACGGTGGACGGCGCGGCGCAGCAGTCCGGATCACGCCGCATGGTGCCCTACTACGTACAGATGCGCCTTCCCGAGGATGAGCGCGACGCGTTCATGCTCATCCTCCCGTTCACGCCGCTCAACCGACCGAACATGATCGGATGGCTCGCCGCGCATTGCGATCCGCACTCCTACGGCGAGATGGTGCTCTATGTCTTCCCCGAAGACCGCAGCATCAACGGCCCGGCACAACAAAACGCGATGTTCAACCAGGATTCCGAGTTGGCGCAGGTGGTCACGCTGCTCGACCAGCGCGGAAGCCAACTTCAGCATGGCAACCTACTCGTCGTACCGCTTGGCGGTAGCGTGATGTACGTGAAGACGTTCTTTCTCGTCGCGTCAGGCGGGCAGATGATTCCCGAATTGAAACTGGTCGTCCTCGCATTCAGCGATAAGATCGTGTTCGCCGACACCTATCCGCGCGCGCTCGAGATGCTGCTCGGCGAGCGCCCGCCGGTGGATGTCGGGCCTCAGCCCCAGCCCGACGAGCCGCGCGAAACGCCGCCTTCCGGCGTCGCCGAGGGCGAGGTCGCCCGCCTCGCGCTGGAGGTCCTGCGCCAGGCGCAAGCAGCACAGCAGCGAGGAGACTGGGCAGCCTACGGCGAGGCGCTTCGCAGGCTCGAAGACCTGCTGAGGAATGCGGCGGGCGAGCCGAACGGCGCCGCTACGGAGCAAGGCGGGGAATAGCAGCCGTCGTCTCCAAGCGAACGGAGATGCGGATGGCTCCGCTGCCGATGTCGAGCGACTGAACGTCCGCGCGAACCGGAAGGCCGGTGAGGTCAACCAGCGGGTTCACGCGCTCGAGATGAGGCCGGGCGAGGGACTCGGCGTTCACGCCGCCCGCTTCAATCCGGCGAGGCACGAAGTTCAGCTTGCCTTCGGCGAACTCCAACACGCCGATCGCCCCGACCTCGACGGGCAGCAGCACGCGAGCCACAGCGACGATCGTGATTTCGCCGTCCTCCGCCTTCACGCGGAAGTCCGAGAGGTTCGCGGGTTGCTTCTCTTCAAGGTATGCCCGCACGTCCTCGTCGAGAAACACCAGCGTTGCGTGGCAGATTGTGCCTTCGGGGATGGAGAACGGCTTCACGCTGAGAATCGCCGCGTCGAGCGACACCTCGCCCTCCGCCATGCGCAGGCCGCCCGGCAAAACAAGACCCTTGAGCGAGATGCCCAACTCGGTCGCGCGAATCACCTCTTCCACGGCGGGGAGTATGGCAGCACCCAGAGAGCCTACTCGCGCAGCGATGCTCGAAGGTCGTCCACGGCGAGCACGTGCTCGGTCACTTTCTCCTCCAGCTGTTCCAGACGGTCCTCGATTGCGCGCATCCGCTCCTCAACACGGCCGTCGGGCTGGCGGCTGTGGATGAGTTCCGCCATCTTCTGCTGGTGCCGAACCAGCATCGTAACGATCCAACAGATGAACACAGCCGAGATGGCGATGATTGGGACCAGGCTCCCATCAACTTCAATAGCCGACAACCGGGCGATCAGGTTCATCTTCCAATGAAGGCCTACCAGGAAAAGCGCCCTCCGGTTGCACGGCGGCGCGGCGCACCATGATTTGTAGGGTTGACCATCCCGCGCCAGGGTGGATAGCATAGAGGCAGTCGGCGACCTTCACCGACGAAAAGGAGGAAACCATGACAACAGCGATCCTATTGCCGCTCTTGGCGGCAGCCTCGACCGCGACGGGGGGTGTGACGCAGGACGCTCCCAAGGCGTTCTCGTACACCGGCGTCCATGTCGAGGGATGCAGCTGCCCGCCCCCCTGCCCATGTGAACTGTTCGAAGTCGCAATGAGCTGTCAGGGCGTCGGTGGGTTTGACTTCAAGACGGGCACCTACGACGGCAAGAGCATCAGCGGCTCGAAGCTCGCGTATGGTGTTGCACCAGGCTCGTGGGTGACGATTTACCTCGACGCACCAACGCCGGCGAAGCGAGACGCCCTCGAGGCAATGGCGCGCTCAGCGTTCAAAGCCTGGGGCGAACTGAAGTTCGTCAAGGACGCCCACATCTCCATCACGCGGGACAAGGGCATCTATACCATGACGGTTGACGGCGGCAAGGTGATGACGCTCACCACGCAGCCGGTGCTGGGCCTTGACACCAACAAGCCGATCGTCATCAGCAACGTTCGTAACCCTTTGTATTCGACCGTCATGCTCGGCACGACTGCGAAGTGCCAATACAATGATGGCGAGCGTTCATTCGACTTCAAAGGGACGAACGCCTACTTCAACGGCAACGTAACGGCGAAAGGCAAGATCTAGACCGTTCGCGCACTTAGCAACGCGCCTGCCCTTCAGTCGGGGGGGCAGGCATTCAGTTGTTTGGTCCGACGAGGAGAGGAGGAAGCGACGCGGGAATTCCAGACCACGGCACCTTGACGAAGAATTCTCCTTGCACGTACGGACCCGCTTGATAAGGCGAGAACAGCCAAGTTATGCCCGCCGGCGTGATAACAAAGTTGTCCACCTCCTCTGGTGTTAGACCATCGCGGTCGCCATCAACAAACCATTGGGCGCCCATTGCGATCAGCCTCGGGACGACAACTCGGTTGGCGACTTGAATTGGGTCTTCAGCCGTCTCAATCAGGTCAGCAAATACCAGCCTTTTTGCTTTTCCTTTCTTCAACCCCCACGTGGCGGCGTGGTAGAAGCGGTTCGGATGCGCCCCACCTGCAAACTGCAACGTCTTAACGTATAAGCTAATAACGCCTTGCTTGGCGATGGAAACGACTGGGACAGCCTCGTGAAACAGCTCGACATCCGGCACGTTCGGCATTTGGGTATACGCACGCGAAGCCTCCATGAAATCGCTGAATGCATATCGAACAAGCCCTCGAGCTTCAAGGTTTGCCATCTTGGCAACAGGGGATTTACTCAGAAACACAGGCGTAACCAGCTTGATGCGCGCACGTCCTGGCTCGACCTGCTGCTCAACCGAGAACTTAACCTGTACGTCTGGCGACTGAAGCATCTGCAATGGCGAAGCGGAGGCTAACAAGAGCAGCGGCATTAACATAGCAGTAGTGTACCCCACCCCGTCAAGCCGGGGACGCTGTGCACTGTGCGTCGTGCTTGGTACGACTGCGAAGTGCCAATACAATGATGGCGAGCGTTCATTCGACTTCAAAGGGACGAACACCTACTTCAACGGCAACGTAACGGCGAAAGGCAAGATCTAACCCCTCCTCGCCGCGAGCAACGCCACCGCCCCCCGACCTCGCTCGGGGGGCTTTTCGTTGTGGCGAAGCCGCCGGCACCCTAAGGCGCAATCCCTCATCTCGTTAGCGAGAGTCGCTACCGCCCTTCGATCGTCTCGTTGACCTCGTCGTATGCCTCAGCCAGGCCCCTCATCTCCGCCAGCGCCTCCCGTAGGCGGTCTGTGGCGTCGGCTGGCGCAGCGGTACGCTCTGAGAGGCGCTTGGTCGTCTTCACGACCTCTTCCACCATTTCGCCCATTTCGGCTACCAACTCGCGAGCGCGATCCAAGTTGGGCGCTGGCGCGAGCGAGAAGCCCGAAGTCTGAACCGTCGCCGCGATCAACAGCCGCGCCATAGCCACATCCATCGCAGCCAGCGCGCGGGTTCGCGCATGGCCGGCAGGGGAGTCGTCCGGCGCGCCCTTCCACGTTGCTTCTTCGAGCGTCTGCCTCAGCTCCAGCCATCGCTTCGCTCCTTCGTCGAGCACGGCGCCTGCCTCCTCACCGAGGCTCGCCCTAAGCGTGCCACTCCATCGAGCCTGCTGGAGCCGCCACAAGAGCGACTGCGTGCGGTTGCGCAGGTCCGCCATGACCCGCTCGTCGGGGGTCGCCTTCCGATTGACGCGCCATATCACGAAACCTGTGACAGCCGCGGCTGCCACAAGCGGCAGCATTGCGAGGAGCGCGGGCGCTTCCAACGCCCCTGCGAGCACGCCTACCAGCCCGCCCGCGACACCGAACGCCGAACCGGCAACAGCGCCGATGATTGCGCCCTTCGGCGCCCACACGCCGTGCGCCTGCGTGACGAGATACGCTTCAAGGTACGGCAACTCCGGCTCGCCCGTAAACCACGGGAGCCACCTACGCCGCATGTGGTATCCAGTCATGTACCTTGGAATCTTACGCGAAACGGCTCCACCCGGTTGAGCGAGCGCTAACCGAACCGGCCGCTGATGTAGTCTTCTGTCTCCTTCTTCTGCGGTGAGAGAAAGAGGGAAGAGGTCCGTTGGAATTCAACCAGTTCTCCCATCAGGAAGAACCCCGTGTAGTCGCTCGCCCGCTGCGCCTGCTGCATGTTGTGCGTTACGATGACAACCGTGTACCGCTGCTTCAGGTCGAGGATGAGGTCCTCGATTCGCGCGGTCGCCACGGGGTCGAGCGCCGAGCAGGGTTCGTCCATCAGGATGATCTCCGGGTCAACGCTCAGCGCGCGCGCAATGCACAGGCGCTGCTGCTCCCCGCCGGAAAGTTGATTGCCCGACTGGTTCAACTTGTCCTTGACGCTATCCCACAGATACGCGGCGCGAAGCGAGCGCTCCACAATCTCCTCCAGCTCGGTCCTCCGTCGCACGCCGTGGATGTGCGGACCAAACGCGATGTTGTCGAAGATGCTCATCGGGAACGGATTCGGCTTCTGGAACACCATCCCCACGCGCTTGCGCAAGGTGACGACATCCACATCCTTGTCGTAGATGTTCTGGCCGCCGATTTCAACCTGGCCCTCGATTCGCACGCCGTCAATCAAGTCGTTCATCCGATTGAGGCAGCGAAGGAACGACGACTTGCCGCAACCCGACGGGCCAATCAGCGCGGTTACCCTCCGCTCCGGGATGTCCAGGTTAATGTCGCGGAGTGCGCAGAAGTCGCCGTAATGAAGGTGCAAGTTGCGGACGCGAATCTTCGGCTCCGGCGTGGCTGCGGACTGCGTTGTGCCGGTTTCGCTGCGCGTCTGTTGCGGCGCGATATCCCCCGAGGTAACTTCGGGGGCCTGCGCTTGCGCCTCGGTCATGCCTGATTCTGGCTCCGCCAATGTTAACGCTCCGTTATGCGCCACCCTGCCGTTGCAGGAGGCTCACCGCCTCTTGCCGCAGAGCGTGGTCAGCCAGCACGAGCAGCGCCATCGCCTCGACCATCGGCACGGCGCGCGGCAGCACGCATGGGTCGTGCCGTCCTCGCGCGCGAAGGGTCGTCTCCTCGTGCGGTTTGGTCGTCACGGTGTGTTGCTCGTGCAACACGGTGGCGGTCGGTTTGAAAGCGACGCGGAAGGAGATCGTTTCTCCATTCGTGATGCCGCCCTGCACGCCCCCGCTGCGGTTCGTTCGCGTGCGCACTCTGCCCGATTCGTCCAAGTAGAACTCGTCGTTGTGCTCTGATCCGCTCATCAGCGTGCCGGAAAAGCCGGAGCCGATCTCAAACCCCTTGCTCGCGGGCAGGGAGAGCATTGCCTTGGCGAGGTCCGCCTCCATCTTGTCGAAGACGGGCTCCCCCCAGCCTGGTGGCACGTTCCGAAGTGCGCAGGTCACAACCCCGCCAAGGGAGTCGCCTTGCTTACGGATCTCCTCGATGGCGGCGATCATGCGTTCAGCCACCTCCGGGTCCGGGCATCGAACCGGGTTCGCCTCGACCTGTTGGAGCGTCACGGTCTCAGGGGCGCACTCCGCCTCGATGTCGCGCACCCTCGACACCCAGGCGACGACCTCCACCCCCCAGACCGTTCGCAGCAACTTCCGAGCGACCGCTGCCGCGGCGACCCTCCCAGCGGTTTCCCTCGCGCTGGCGCGGCCCCCGCCCATCCAGTTGCGGATGCCGTACTTCGCCTCATAGACGTAGTCGGCATGGCTCGGACGGTACTTGTCGCGGATCTCTTCGTAGTCGCGAGGGCGAGCGTCTTCGTTCTGAATGCAGAGGCAGATAGGGGTCCCGAGTGTCTTGCCCTCGAATACGCCCGAAAGAATTCGAACGGTGTCGCTTTCCTTTCTCTGCGAGACCAGCGAAGACTGGCCCGGTCTGCGTCGATCCAGGTCGGGCTGAATGTCCTCCTCGCTGAGCGGCAAACCAGACGGGCAGCCGTCAACAACCGAACCCACGGCGCCGCCATGAGACTCGCCCCAGGTTGTGACCCGGAAGATGGTGCCGAAAGTGTTGCCCACCGCGCCGATGTTACACGTTTGGGATCGTCCGGATGCGCGCCCTTGGGGCGCTCATCGGCGCGCGAGCCTTAACCCCTTCGGTCTTCGCGCGGTCTGGCTTCGTTCACTGTGAGCCGCCTTCCCCCGAAGTCGGCGCCGTTCATGTTTTCGATAGCGGCGGCCATGTTCTCCTCGGGAACGTCAACGAAGCCGAATCCCCGACCCTCGATAATCCGCGCGGCAGACGCGCCGAACTGCTCGAAAGCCTCCATCAGGTCAGCCTCATTGGCAGAGAAGGGAAGGTTCCCCACAAACAATCTCTTCGTAGACAATCTCGTTTCTCCTCCTGCGCTCCGCGGGGAGCGCCGCCCGGCACCAGGTTGAATGCATCCGGGCTCCCCCCAGGAGGCGCCAGCCGGATCGGGCGACGGCAGGATACCCAGAACGGAACCGCCACCGCGCCCGTCTCGTACCGTCCTCCGAGTCGGCGGATGCCTCGGAGTTCGCTTTTTCGCCCCCGGACGGAGCCAAGAAGGTCGAGAGCGCAGCAAGCACCGCGCCGACCTTCGCGGACGTGCACGGCGTGCTGCGTGCGAGGTGCCTGCCGTGCCACTCCCGCGGCTCACGGCTCGGCGGCCACGTGTTTGAGACCTACGAAGGCGTCATGCGCGTGGTCAAGGCGGGAGACCCGGACGGCAGCCTGCTGATCAAGGTAGTCAGCCCCCCGAGCCCGGTAATGCCGCAGGGTGGCGAGCCGCTATCAGCGGAGCAGGTTCGGCTCCTGCGAGACTGGATTGCTGCCGGCGCAAAACGATGACGCGACCCCTTGACTTTTCAATGGCATAGGGTATCCTGGAGAGCGAAGGTGGTGTACAGATGATCAACGAACCTCAACCCGGATACGTCCCTGCGGCGCAAGCGCCGCCTGCCGAGAGGGCAACGTTCCTCACCAGGACCTACGCCCACCTACTGGCAGCGGTGCTCGCCTTTGTCGTCTTGTCCTATGGGCTGTTTGCGGTCGGCTTCAGCGAGGCGGCCGCACGGTTCATCACGAGCGGTCGCATGACCTGGCTGCTCATCCTGGGCGGCTTCATGGTCGTGAGTTGGATGGCGAATTCGTTCTCCGTCGTCCGCGGCAACCCGGGCATGCAGTACCTCGGGCTGGCGCTGCTGGTGCTGGCGAACGGCCTGATCTTCGCGCCGCTGCTGTTCATCGCGGCGATGTACGCGCCCGGAGTGCTGCCGCTCGCGGCGTTCTGGACGGTCGTCATCTTCAGTGGTCTAACCGTCCTTGTGCTTGCGACGGGGCAGGACTTCTCGTTCTTGAGGACGGCGCTGGCCATCGGAGGAGTGGTCGCCCTTGGAACCATTGTGCTCGGCGTCATCTTTGGGTGGAACCTGGGCGTGTGGTTCAGCGGGGCGATGATTCTATTCGCCTCGCTGACGATCCTGTATGAGACGTCGAAGGCGCTGCATCACTACCCAACGGACATGCACGTTCCAGCCTCGATGTCGCTGTTCTCGTCGGTCGCACTGTTGTTCTGGTACATCTTGCAACTGTTGTTGCAACGTCGCTAAGTGCCGGAGCGCCGGAAGTGAGAAGCCGGCTCGCCTCCTTCGGAAGCGAGCCGGCTTTCCTATGGTTCGGTTCGGCTTAGTACCTGCGTCCGCCGGAGCGTCCGCCGTATCCACCGCCGCTGCGGCCACCGCCGCCCCCGCCTTCGGAGCGCGGGCGCGCCTCGTTCACGACGAGGGTGCGGCCGTTGTAATCCTTGCCATTGGTGGCTTCGATGGCTGCATCCGCCGAGTCGGCTTCAACGTCCACGAAACCGAAGCCTCGCCCCTCAATGATTCGTGCCGAGCGCACATTGTGCGCGTCGAACAGCTGCATGAGGTCGGCCTCGTTGGTCGAGTAGGGAAGGTTCCCCACGTAGAGTGATTTGGTTGCCACGGTTGTAGTCCTCCTTATGTTTTGATTCCGGTCCAGTCCATCCATCCGCCGGAGAGAAGCCCATAAGGGACCACACACATACAGCATCGGAAGCGGGCGCCGTTACACCCATATTATGGCATACCCGCGGGGAAAAAGCAAGGCCAAACGGGCAAAAAGTCGCCCGAGGCGGCAGAGCCACGGCGGCGGGGGCGCAAGCGAGGAAACGGCGGTCGCACGGCGCACCGACCTGCTCTGGGACAACAACATCCCTTCAAGGCGGTCATCGCACCGAACCAACTCGGCTCGGCGAAGGTCCACGTCCTCGAAAACGGATAAGCGCTCACACCTCGATCAAAACCGCCGTCGCCTCGCCACCGCCGATGCACGGTGAGCAGACGGCGCTGCCGCCGCCGCGTCGGCGAAGTTCGTAGATCGCCGTCAGAATCAACCTCGTGCCCGTCATCCCGATCGGGTGACCCAAGGCCACAGCGCCGCCGTTTACGTTCATCTTCTCGAGCGGCACGCCAAGCCGGTCGGCAACCGCCAGCGCGACGACGGCGAACGCCTCGTTGATTTCGAAGAGATCGATCTCTTCAACCTTTTTCCCGACCCTATTCAGCAACTTGCCGACCGCCTCGGCTGGTGCAGTGGTGAACCACTCGGGGTCTTGGGCGTGCTGCGCGTATGCCACGACGCGCGCGAGAGGCTCCAGCCCCAGTTCCTTCGCCTTGTCCGCCGACATCACGACCATCGCTGCGCCGCCGTCGTTGATGGAGGACGCGTTTCCCGCCGTCACGGAGCCTTCCTTGTCGAACGCGGGCCGGAGTTCGGGCAGTTTCTCAATGTTGCCCCTTGCCGGTTCTTCGTCTTCTGCAACGTGAATCGGGTCGCCTTTGCGCTGTGGGACCTCGACGGGCACAATCTCCCCAGAGAGGCGGCCGCTCTGCTGCGCGTCCAGCGCGCGCCGATACGACTCGGCGGCGAAGGCGTCCTGTCGGTCTCGCGGCACGTTGCATTCCGAGGCGCACAGGTCGCCTGCGTTCCCCATGTGGATGTTCTTATACGGATCCCATAGCCCGTCGTGGATCATCAGATCCACCGCCGGCGAGTTCCCCATGCGCAAGCCGGTGCGGGCGTTCATCAGAGCGTAGGGCGCCAGGCTCATGCTCTCCATGCCCCCGGCGACGACGACATCGGCGTCCCCGCATCGAATCGCCTGGGCTGCCATCGTCACGGTCTTCATGCCGCTGCCGCACACCTTGTTGACCGTCGTGCAAGGGACCGAGGTTGGGACTCCGGCGAAGATGGCTGCCTGGCGGGCGGGCGCCTGCCCGATTCCGCCTTGGAGCACGCAGCCCATCAGCACCTCGTCCACCTGCTCGGGCTGCAGGTTGGCTCTCTTGAGGGCTTCTCGGATAGCGGCGGCGCCCAGCTGGGGGGCGGGAATCGTGCTTAGCGAACCGAGAAACGAGCCAATAGGGGTGCGCGCCCCTGATACGATTACGACTTCCTTCATCAGGTCGCAGTCTACCAAAACGGAGTCAGCCTGCAGGAGAACCCCCAACGAAGTTATAATAAGGGAGGCAGGAGGGACTCCGAACCATGGCAAGACTCGTAATAGCGGACGACGATGACCAGGTGCGAGCGGCGCTCATCGAGCAAGTCCAAGAACTAGGCCACGAGGTTGTGGGCGTCGCCCAGAACGGCGCGCAGGCGTACGCGGTCGTGTGCGACACGAAACCGGACGTCGCCATACTCGACATACGCATGTCGGACGGGGACGGAATCCAGGCTGCGAGGGACATCCTCGAAACCTGCCCGACGCCCATCATCTTCCTAACAGGCTACAAGGAGCCGGAGCTGGTGGAGCAAGCGGCGGAAGCGGGCGCCTACGCCTATCTCGTCAAGCCGGTGCGCATCGAGGAACTGAACACGAACATCTCGGTGGTCCAGAAGAGGTTCGCGGAGATCCGAGATCGCCAGGCAGAACTTGAGCGCGTGAAGAGAGACCTGGCGAACCGCCGACTCCTCGAGCGCGCCAAGGGCTTCCTGATGGACAAGTTCGGCATGTCCGAGCAGCAGGCATACCGAAGCATCCATCGAGCCGCGAGGAACAGTTCCCGCACCCTTGGGGATGTCTCTGAAGAGGTGCTCCGCACTGGCGAGGTGCCCGCGGTCGAAACGGGCGAGGAGCACGCCGAGCAGGGCGCATGACGGCAACGCCGAGCGCCGCCGCGCGAGCGGTCGGGGGTACGATGCGCGCGTGCGGACGGAAGAGTCGGTGTCGGTCGTCGAGCGAACGTTGAACACGGTGCGCGGCCTCGCGATGGACGCCGTCGAGAAGGCTCAGTCGGGCCATCCCGGCTTACCCATGGGCTGCGCGGGCATCGGCTATGTGCTCTTCGCCCGACACCTCAGGTACGACCCGGAGGCGCCCGACTGGTTCAACAGAGACCGATTTGTCCTGAGCGCTGGGCACGGCAGCATGCTGCTCTACTCCTATCTGCATCTCGTTGGGTATGAGCTTAACCTCGACGACCTCAAGCGCTTTCGCCAACTTGGCAGCAAAACCCCGGGGCATCCTGAAAACAGCCTTACTCCAGGCGTCGAGATGGCAACGGGGCCGCTGGGCCAGGGGTTCGGCGCCGCTGTTGGCATGGCAATCGCCGAGGAGAGGCTGCGCGCCGAGTTCCCCGGCGTTATTGACCACTGGACGTATGCGCTTTGCAGCGATGGCGATCTGATGGAGGGTGTCTCGCACGAGTCCGCTTCGTTGGCCGGGCACTTGAAACTCGGCCGGCTCATCGTGCTGTACGATTCCAATCGAGTTACCATAGACGGCTCGACCGGTCTTACGTACTCTGAGGACGTGGCGAGGCGGGTCGAATCCTATGGCTGGCATGCCCAAGAGTGCGATGGCTTGAGCACCGAGGAGGTGGACCGCGCCATACAGTTAGCCAAGGAGCGCGACGACGCTCCATCGCTCATCGTGTGCCATACGATCATCGGATACGGCAGCCCAAACAAAGGAGGTCGGGCATCCTCACATGGTGCCCCGCTGGGTGCCGATGAGGTGCGGCTCGCGAAGGAGCGCCTGGGGCTCGACCCGGACGCCGAGTTCCTCGTGCCGGACGACGTGCTTCAACATATGCGCGACGTAGGACGCCGGTGGCGAGAAGAGCGCATCCAGTCCGAGGCGGCGCTCGAAGGAAGCCCCGAACTCAGGCGAAGACTCCAGGCACACCTGCCCGAGGGCTGGGACAGTGACCTGCCGCTCGCCGAGGGAGCTGAGGCAACTAGAGTCTCCTCCGGCAAGGTGCTTGCAGCCATCCGAAGGCGGCTCCCTGAACTCGTTGGCGGCAGCGCTGACCTGGGCGAGTCCACCCACACTCTGTTCTCGGATGAAGAGGCGTTCAGCGCAGAGAATCGCCTTGCGCCGAACGTCTACTACGGCGTTCGCGAGCATGCCATGGCTACCGCCATCAACGGTATGACCCTGCACGGAGGTGTGCGAGCATTCGGAGGTACGTTCCTTGTGTTCAGCGACTACATGCGCCCTGCGCTCCGCCTTGCCGCACTCATGGAGACCCCTTCGATCTTCGTGTTCTCGCACGACAGCATCGGCCTCGGAGAAGACGGCCCGACGCACCAGCCCATCGAACACCTCGCTTCGCTCCGCGCAATCCCAAACCTAAACGTAATCCGTCCTGCCGACGCCGCCGAAGTTGTCGCAGCTTGGGAAGTGGCGCTGCGATCCCGTCATACGCCGACCGCCATCGTCCTGACGCGACAAAAGGTGGCGCAGGTCGGAGGTTCCGTCGAAGGCGCGCTGCGTGGGGGCTACGTTCTCCGCGACTTCGGCGGCAAACCAGATACGGTGCTCCTCGGCACAGGCTCCGAAGTGGAGATTCTGCTTCGCGCCGCCGAGCAATTGGCCGCGAAGGGTCTCGCCCCGCGCGTTGTCAGCCTGCCATGTTGGGAACTGTTCGACGCCCAAGATGAAGGCTATCGTGAGAACGTACTCTTGCCCGAGGTCACCAGACGCGTGAGCCTCGAAGCAGCGGCGACGCTCGGATGGGAGCGTTACGCGATGGGTGGCGTCATGCTCGGTATGCATTCCTTCGGCGCCAGCGCGCCGCATGCAGATCTCTATCGCCACTTCGGTCTGACGGCGGAGCGAGTCGTCGAAGCCGCCCTATCGCTCTGACGCGGCACGCAGCGCAGCTTCCTTTCGACGCGCGATGATGCGACTCTCCGCTTTCGCCACGAGGGAATCGAGCCATCGGATGACACGTCGCGGCTGAGGTGGAACTTGACTTTCCGGCGGAACGGTCGCCCCGGGGAGAGGCAAGTGCTCGGGGATGAAGTACGTGCCGAATACCCAATCCCAGACCGGCAAAGCAAAAACGCCCCCGATCGCCTGATTGACCCGAATGCGCGAGTGGTGCATCAGGTGGAAGCCGTACCAACTGCGGCAGAACCGACTGCGCTCGATCCTCGGCTTCCAGAAGGAGTAGTAGTCGTTGTGCTCCACGGCGTGCTTCACTTCATACAGAGCGTAGGAGAACAGCACGGCAAGGTAGCCCGAGAGCAGAATCGGCAAATGTGGCAGAAGCAACTGAACACCGATCAACGGAATCGAGAACAGCACGAGGAAGGACACGAGTGCGTAGCCGGGAAACGCGGACGACTCGATCTGCTCCGGCGTCACAATCGGGTAGCAGTTCCGCACCTCCACGTTGCCTTCATCGTCCTGCTTGTGCTTGAGTTCACGCACGTGCGTCAAGGAGTGGTGCTCCGTGTGCTTGCGCTTCATCGGGTCCAGGGGACGCCAGAACACGGCGTGCAACACGTACCGGTGGAAGAAGTACTCGAACAATCCGAGGAATGCGTGGATGACAGCGAAGCAGCCGAGCACAACCCAGAATGTCGACGTGATTTGCGCCTCTGCGATGTCGGGCCGCAGCCAGCGCCAAAGGTAGAAGCTGCCGACCAGCCAAACAGCGGTCTGAAGCAGAACGGAAACCAAAAAATGACCGTGGGCGAATTCAACATGCTCGCGGTCACGGAACAGAAAGAGCTTCTTCAAAATCGGAAAACCTGCATGGAAGATACCTCAAAGACGAGCGAGCACCCGGGGACGATGCGCCGATGCGTCGAGCGGGCGAGGTTCCCCGCAAGCCGCCGATGCGAGCCGCCGATGCGCGGTATGCTTTCAGCGTGGCATCTGCGAGAATCGCCGCGACCACCGCGGCCGCCGTCATTACCCTCTTCTACGCCGGAACGGGGTGCTCTGAGCCTAAGTCGGTGGGCGACCCCGGTTCAGCCTTCCCAAACGCGATAGGACTCCTGCCGGCGGCGCTCCCGCGCGTCGTCAAGTCGTTCGACACGTACCACGTTGAGTATGAAATCCTGGTGACGAACCAGGGGCAGGCTCCCGTCGTCATCCGCGCCGTTGAGGCGACGAACGGCTCGGGAAAGCGGCTGTTCGCACTCGGAGGGGATGAGGTCGCGGCGCGGCTGGCATCCGGCGAAAAAGGGCGCGTGAAGCCGGGGGAAGTCGCCGTGCTCGTCATGTCCGCCTCCGCGGAGAGCGCAGAGGACCTGAAGGCGGCGACGCACCACCTGCAGGTCTCCTCCGATGGCGAAGGCGCAAAGGCGTTCAACGTCATGGGCGGCACCATACACGTCTCCCGGGAAGCGCGCACGGACTTCGGCGCGCCCGTCCGGGGTGGCTCGTGGGTCGTGCTGGGTCCGTTCGACCCTCGGCTTCCCGGTCGGCGGGCGTCCGTTGACGTTGATGGGTTTCGTGTCTTTCCGCACCGGTTCGAGATGTCGCTCTCCAAAATGGCTGACGCCGAGGGGACCTCCTCAGGGAGCGGCGCCGAGAACGCCGACTACGCCGCGTTCGGCGAATCGGTCTACGCGATGGCGGATGGGCGGGTGCTCCAGGTAGTCAACGGTATCTCGGACCACGCCCCCGGGCGGCCGGACTCGACGAACCCGGATGGGAACTTCGTGCTCACCGAAGTTGGCGACGAGTATCTCGTGTACGCAGGTCTGCAGAAGGGAAGCATCGCGCTCAAGCCGGGCGACCCGATCAAGCGAGGCGACCTCATCGGGCGCATCGGAAGCTCGGGGTCGTCGGCGGAGCCTGAGTTGCGGATTCGCCTGATCAGCGCACCCGACCCGCTCCGCTCAACGGGCTTGGAGTTCGGATTCCAGTCCTACTACTGGGTTGGGTGGCTCAAGGGCGCGGAGTGGCTGCGCGAGCGGTTCCCGGACGCCGAGCCGGGCATCCGACGCGGGGAGACGCCGCCGTCGGGCTCGGTCGTGCGGTTCTGACGCGGTCAGAAGAGCGACCAAGACTCCTCTCGCGACCTACGTGCTACCGCGCACGCTCTCAGAATTGCAACCCTCCGACGTCCAAGCAGCGTGACCTTTGACGCGTCGCTCAGGCGTCCTGCTGCGCAGGCGCCGCGTATGACCTGAATCATACCGCACTGGCGGGAAACCAGCAAAAGGGCAGGCAAATGCGGGGCAGTTCGGCGAGCGAATTGCGATATCCTCCTGCAGTATGCAGTGGAGAGCGGCTTTTCTCGCCATTCTTATCGGTCTTGTTTCCGGCGACGCGTTCGGCCAGGTGAAGTGAGCGGCGCCCAGCATCCCCGTCGGGGTTGCTTCGGGTAAGGAGGCATCAAGCCGCATCGGCGGCATTCACGTCGGCTTCACGTTCATCTATGAGAACGGCATCGTGCCGATCAACGGCAGCAGCCGCGGCCCGAACGCGGACGTGGAGAGCACGGTGTCCCGAACCTTCCTAACCACGCTGACGTATGCGGCGAGCCCCAAGCTGGGCTTCGACCTCGTCCTTCCGTACAAAGACACATATGCGCCGAAAACGCCTGGCGGGAACGACGACCTGAAGATCTGGCGGCAGTACGCGGGGATGGGCGATGCGATCCTTCTCGCGCGGTACGGTCTCGGCTCGCTCGGCGCAGCCGGATTGAATTTCCAGGCGACACTCGGCCTGCGCATGCCCACGGGCAAGGCGAATCCCGACCGCGACTGGATAGCGCGGAACGGCGAAACGGTGCATGCGCGCGATCCAGTACTGCAGCCGGGACAGGGTCAATGGGATCCGATCGTCGGCATGCGCGTTGACGGCAAGGCGGGCAACTTCGACTGGTTCCTCTCCGGCTTATACCGGCATTCCACCGGGCCGAACGGGTACGGCTACAACTTCGGCAGCGAGGTGCAGCTGGCTGCCGGCGCAGCGTGCAGCCTGTCCGATCGCTGGGATGCGAGCCTGATGGCGAACTTCATCCACACCGACATGGACACCGACTTCCGCAAGTCTGGCGCTGTGAAGAACACAGGCGGCGAGTGGCTCTACCTCACACCCGGGGTGCGGTACCGATGGGACGAAGGCTCTTCCACCGACCTGTCGGTGATGATCCCAGTCTACAGGAACACGAACGGCAACATCCTGAACCCGGAATTCGTTTTGAGCCTCTCCTCTTCGTTCCGCTTCGACACGGCGAATGCGCCAACCCTCGACGACAAGACGATCTCGCGCGGCGAGGAAGTGGCGCTTCAGGAGCACCTCGTAGCGGGGAAGTGGACGCTGTTCGAGTTCCGCTCCGACACGTGCGCGAGTTGCATCGCCCTTGAGCCTTCGCTCGTTAGAATGGTGCGAGACATGGGTGTCGCGCTTCGCAGGATTGATATCACGCACGGCGGTCCCGCCGTCCAGCAACACTCAATCAGCGCGACACCTACGTTCGTCCTCTACGGTCCAGAAGGGAACCTGCTCCTTCGAACGGAAGGAGACTTGGAAGCGGTTCGACGAGCGATCGCCGGCCGGTAGTTCTGATCCATTCCCGGAGTGGGTATAATACGCTTATGTCTGGTGAAGGTGGCTTACCAAGCCGCGTAGCGGAACTGTTGCGTCTGGCAGATGAAATAAGTGATCGAATGCAGGAGGCGCGTTGCCGACATCTCGCAGAGGTTGAGGCACGAATTGAACGCCTCGAAGAATTGATGCAAACGTTCAACGCGGCCGGACTCGAAGACGAAAGCGTCCTACCCGAGGCCCGCGCGTGTCTTGAAGGGCTGCGTGCTCTGGTCGTTGCCCTCTCGCGGGGCGTAGGCGACGCAGCAACGTACGAGGTTGGTGAGGCGGCGGCACCTCCAAGTGAACCTGCTGCCGAGCAGGACCGGGAAGACACACTTGCCGAACCGGTTGCATCGGTCTCCGAGGCGAAGTTGCAATCAGCGCCACCTGCGGCCGACGTGCTGCCAGCCAAGAAGCGCAAATCGGTCACCCGGAAGCGGCTTGCCGAGAAAGTCGAACGGTGGTTTACCGAGACTCGATCCGTTCCAGATCAGACCGACCCGGACGCCACAGCGATCTTGAATTGGAAGCGCCTCGTGTGCGAAGGCAGAATGCTACTTGTGGGATTAGAAGAGTTGGAGATGGACACGGACCCGGTCGAGGCAGAACTCCGCACTCTGCAAAAGGCGTTCAATGCGCTTGGCGGACGTGGGAGCTTCTTCGGTTTCAACCGTAGGCTCAAGTTTACTTATGGAAGTTGGGAGGTATTAAGCCGCGCGCTTGCAGCCGCAAATTCAGCGCTGCGAACGGCGAACCTACTACGAACAGGAGCCGACTTGTTGAAGGAGAACGAGCGCCTGGAACTTTGCGCCGACGCTGTGTCCGCTGCCCAATGGGCAAAGGAAGTGCTGGCGAAGAATGCTGAAGTTGGCGACATGCACGTGAACGAAGCGGTACAAAGCGCGGAAGCCATCGCCGAAAAGCTGATCTTAGAGCGAAGGCCAGGAGTCGGAACCCGGAACCCTTCCAGTCGCATTGCTGCCAAGCTTATCGACAACGTTGCAATGTGGGAGACTACGATCCCAAAACGGAAGGAGAAGCGGGATGCTGAGCGGGTTATCGAACAGGCGTCGAAGGAGGAACTGGTGGTTGCCATTCGCCAAGCGATCCAGAGGGGGCTGCCCGCATCCAACCAAATTCTATTACGGCGTGCGAAAGAAGTTAAGGACCAGTTGTCTCCCGAGAACGACGCTGCGGTGATAAAGTACCTGGAGGAGCGAGAAGCCCGTGCTTCTAACGCGAAGTCCGCTATGCGGGGCGCGATGAAGCCGGTCAATCCGGAGTACCTCCGCAAAGTCGAGGCCGTCAAGCCTTTCTGCGCAGGGAAGGTTGTAGTTGTGTTGGGAGGGAAGAGGAAAAACGAGCACGCGGAGCAGTACCGAGAGGTGATAGGGTTCGCCGACGTCATCTGGCCCGATACTGAGAGGTCAACAAAGCCCTCAACGCTCGAACCCCTTGTGATGAAAGGCGACATCGTTGTGTACAATCCGCAGTTCTCCCGACACGCTTACAAGCGAGTCATAGACCGGGCAACACAAGCAGGCAAATGTGTTATTGTTCTGGACCACGGATATGGCGTCGAGCAACTTGTACACTGCGCCTATGAGCAACTGGACAGGCGCGGGTACATCACGTGAAAATTTAGGGTAGCGCGTGCTGCTTGAAGAACCTCACGATCATCTCGGTCGTGCCCGGGGGCCACGTGTGGCCGCCGTCGTGTGCACGCCACACGACGACGTTGCTGCCCGCGGGCGGCTTGTAGAGCGTGTAGCCCGGCGCCCACTCGCTCTCCTGCTTCACCGCGCCGTTGAGGCGAAGGCAGGCGTCCCGGGTTAGCTCCGCGCCGCGCAGGGGCACGAGCGTGTCCTCCTTGCCATGCACCATAAGGACGGGTCTGGGGGTCTTGGCGTCTCGGAACCACAGCCCCGCGCCGCCCGCGATCGGGGCGAACGCCGCGATCGGGTCCGCGCGCTTTGTTAGCAGCAAGAAACTGAACAGCGCTCCGTTCGACATTCCGCAGACGTACACGCGCTTGGGGTCCGGCTTGTAGTCTGCCTTGACCTTCGCCAGCAGAGCGTCGAAGAACTTCAGGTCGCGGTCGTCCTGCTCGCCCGGCGCGTGCTGCCAGCCGGGGCCGGAGCGCTGCAGGCGAGGGCTGTCGACGGTCAGCCCCTGCGGGTACACGACTACCGCCTCCGGCCACGCCCCGTGTAGGTCGTAGGCTCTGGCGGCTTGCCGGGCGTTGCCCGTGAACCCGTGAAAAACGAAGACGACCGGCGCGTTAGAGGCGGCGCCCGTCGGCGCATGGACGACGGCGGTTCGCTCAGCGCCGTCGACGGTGAGGTTCAGCGTCGTCGGCTGCTGCAGAAGCGGCAGGAGTGCGAGCAAAGCGAGATTCATACGGTTCTCCCGCACGACAATACGCGGAGGCGGCGCATTGGTTCGCCCGGGCTACCCTTCTTCCTCATCGGCGGGACGCCGAAACCACCCTCGCCTTCATCGGCGGGACGCCGAAACCACCTTCGCAGAAACCACCTTGAGTCTGTAGGTAGAATGCTCACCCGTAAGCAAGCGGACGAAGAAACCCAGTGAGACCTCACGAACGGGAGGAGAGATTAGACTGGGCGATGGCGACCGTCCTTGAGCCCGTCCCATCGGACAGGCTGGATGAAGAGATCATCGCCGCGGCGCGCGCCCTCTTTGACGAACTGAAGCAGTCCGTGGCGGAGGGTCGGTTCCCCCGTGCCGAGATGATCGTCACCGAGCGGCTGAGCATGGCTGCCGAGCGGCTGCCGGTCGCAGAGTGGGGTGACGTCGTCCGAGAGTGCGCCTCGCGCCTGTACCAAGGCGAGTGCTACGACCTCGCCGCCCTCCTGAACGCCGAGGCGAGCCTCGGCCACTGCCGGGCTCAGTCTTACGGCGATGCGCTCGAATTCGGCGAACGTGCCATTCGTTTGGCAGGGCGCTCCGACGATGAGGCAGCGCGCGCGCTTGCCCTCCAGTCCCACAGCGCCTGCCTGACGTCCATCGGCGACTACCCAGAAGCGCGCCGGACTTTGGACGCGGTCGAGGTGCCTTCCGAGAGGCCGGACATCCTCTTCCTGCAAGCGCTGCTCGAGGCGCGCTTGGAAGCCGTAACGCTCTCGGAAGGATATCTCGAGTCGGCGCAGACCGCGTTTCGCGTCGCTCACCGCTACGGTTTGAAGCCCTCGCGGTGCTCGATAGCGGCAATCCTGTTGGCGGGCGCCTTGAGCAGGGAGGGTGAGCACGCGCGCTCCGCGATGCACCTCGTACCGGGCCTCGAGTACCTCCTCCGTAACCGGTTCGAGCGGCTGCTCGCGCCCTTCGCTGCCGTGGCGTTCGAGGCAATGCGCCGGCAGGTCGCGCTGCCCTCGCTCAGCGAACTCCGCGAACCTCTGGAGGCGTTCATCGGGAACTCCGCTGCCGGCTTCCCGACGGAAGAGGACCGGGCGGCGTTGCTCCTCGCCCTGCGGGCACCCGCCGCAGGCCCGCGACAGCAGGCCTGACGACTCCAAAGGTGGTTTCGGCCGAGGTGGTTTCGGCGTCCCGCCGATGAAGAGGGGAGCAAGGTGGTTTCGGCGTCTCGCCGATAAAGAAGGGCAGACTCCTGTAGCAGCTGACGACTCAGTCCTTCGTCACCACGCCGTCCGCCCCTGCGGAGACGATGGCACCCTTCTGGATCGGCCACGGATAGTTGTCCACCTCGATCGCAATCGAGGTAACCCGCCATCGCTCATCGCTCCTTGCCGCCTGGAACAGCATCGGCACTCGCTTGCCGTCTTCCAGCCGTACTGTTGCGCGGCTGAAGCCGACGTCCCCGCTCACCGACCGCGCGTGCCACGTGCGCGTGCTCGCCTCGGTGAGCCGCCATTCGCGTACGAACGCTTCGAACTGCTCCAGGCTCGTGCCGTCGCGAAACTCGTCCGCCGTTTCGCCCCACGCGCCCTCGACATCCCCTCTCGACAGGCTTTGCAGAAGCGAGTCTGCGGCCTCGACCGGTCCGCCGCCCGCCCGAAAGAGAAGATAGAGAACGGTGCCGACGATCAGGCCGGCGGCGAGGACGGTACCGAAGAACAGCAGCGCCACGGCTTTCCAACTCATCCGAGCGCGCTTGTACCCGAAGCGGTGGGCGCGTCAGTCCCGGAGGTGCAGGTTGACGGCACCGGAGACCGTGCTCACCTCTACCGAGCCGGCGCCCTCGCCCATGCGCCCTGTGATGCGCTCGCGACTATGCGCGAGGTCCTCGAGCGAGATGGACGTGTTTACGCTGCCGCTGACCGAGGAGAGGGCAACTCGGCAGTCGCTCGCCGGGTCAACGTCCAGCAGCACGTCTCCCGACACGCTACGGATAATGACATCGGTTGAGACCGGCTCGGCGATGTCCACCATTACGTCGCCGCTCACGGTCTCGATGTTCGCCGTCGCCGGCTTCATCTCGGTTGCTTTGATGTCGCCCGCGGCCGAGCGGACCTTGACGTTTCCTGAGACGTCGTGGAGGGAAACGTCTCCGGCGCGGTTCTCAATCTCGATGTCGCCGCCCTCGAGGCGGGTCAGGCTGATATCACCCGCGTGGCTATGCACCTCGACGCGCCCCTTGGCGCGCTCCACTACGATGTCGCCCGCGAGCGCCTTCACCCACACGCCTGCCTTCGTCTCCTTCACCGTCACATCGCCGGATTCGGCTTTGATCTCCACGGCAACCCCTCCAGGTACGAGGATCTCGAGGTTCTCCGAAACCGAGTCGGCGGATTGCTTGAGCGAAACGTAGCCGTCCGCCTCCTCGACGATCGGCGTCCAGTTAGCGGCCTTGTTGCGTGCGTCCTCTTGGGTCGAGCCGCGCACGGTAACCGTCGCCGTCAACTTCGGCTCCTGAGATCCGCCGAGAACCTTGACGTCGCCGTGAAAGCGCTCGACCTTGAGGATCGTACCGGGCCTGATGTTGAGCGGCATCTCGACGGTCTTCGTCTCGACCGGCCCGAACCAGTGCAGCCCGCCCTTGCCGATCCTTTCGACTGTTCCCTTCAGGGCGTCTACGCCCTTGTGCGCAGCCTCACGCACCTGCTCTGCGACATCGTGCCAGTGGATGGACTCGGAGATCTCGCGCCGCACCTTCTCCATCACGTCGAGGAGAGCGCGGAACGACTCCGCCTTGCCGTCCGCGCCGCTTGCCTGCGCGTCCTGCGTTTTCTCGCCCGCGCTCGGCTCCTCCTTGGTCGTATCTCCGGAGGTCTCGCGGGATGCTCCTTCGAAGTCAATGAACGCGTCCATCAGATCGAAGGCGTCCTCAGGGGAGAGGCGCCCCTCCTGGACCATCTTGAGTATCCGAACGACCTGGTCTTTCATCGCCCGCTGACCTCCTTCAGCGCTTGCTTCGCTTCTTCGGGCGACAGTTCGCCGGCTTCCAGTTTCTGCAGTATCTCTTTGTGTCGGTCCGTCATCTTCACCTTTGGCACAGGCTCCTCGTCGGCGGTCGGCGTGAGGTTGAGCGCCTGCAGGAGGCTGTCGAGCCTCGCCCTCGCCGTCGGGTAACTGATACCCAGTTCGCGCTCGACGGCGGCGATCACGCCTCGGCAACGCAAGAAGGTGGTCAGAAACGCAGTCTGCTCGTCACTCAACTTGTCGAAGGGCGAGAGGCGGAACCGCCCGCGCAGGCGTAAATCCAGTTCATCGTTGGCAAACTCGGCGACGTACCACTCGCCCTCCTGGGGCAGTCCCTCAGGGAGGCCGGAGTGGAAGCGAGGTTCCCGGTTCATGTCTATCCTTACTGCCCAGGCGGGCAACTGGTTGCACTTGTCCGACCGGTCGGACCCGTCGGGCGTGCTGCTCACTTTCCCACGCAAAAGTCCCGGAAGATGCGCTCCAACACCTCGTCCGGAGCCGTCGCGCCCGTGATGCCTCCGAATGCGTCCACGGCGGCGTACAGAGGGACGCAGGCGAGGTCGGGCGGCTCCGTCAGCAGCGCGTCCGCTGCCGCCTGGAGGTGCTCCGCCGCCTCCCGAAGGTGCGCTTCGTGCCGCTCGTTGGTCAACGGGAGGCCGTCGGCGACAAGTCCGTCCAATCGCTTCTCGAGGCCGTCAAGCAGCGAGGCGATGCCCTCGCCGGTCAGGGCGGAGAGGGAAACGCTCTCGCCGGGGGGCGCCGCCTCCGGGTGGCCCAGGTCCCTCTTGTTCACAACGTACAGTTCGGGCGGATGTGGCAACGACTCATCAAGGGCGCGGTCCGCATCGGTGTATCCGGCAGGCGATTCGAGCACGTGCCAGACCTCGTCCGCTTCGGCGAGCCCGCGGCGCGTTCGTTCGATGCCGATGAGTTCGACCGCGTCGTCCGTCTCGCGAAGGCCGGCGGTATCGGTGAGGACAACGCGGAAGCCGCCGAGCGAGACGACCTCCTCGATCGTGTCGCGGGTCGTACCGGGAACATCGGTAACGATGGCACGGTCGGAGCCGAGGATCCGGTTCAGAAGGGAAGACTTGCCGACGTTCGTGCGCCCGACGAGACAGATGCGGTATCCGTCGCGCACGATGCGAGCGGCTCGCGTGCCTTCGGCGAGCGACGCCACCTCGTCTCGTAGCGAGCGAATGCTTTCGATGGTTGCTTCGGTGTCCAGTTCACCAACTTCATCGGTGAATTCGACCGACGCCTCGATAGCGGCGATAATCGCCGCGGTGCGGTCGCGGAGAGCCTCAACCTCCGTCGTTAGCGCGCCCCTCCGCAGCGCGGCTGCGCGTCGCGACTGCATCTGCGTCGCGGCGTTGACGGTCTCGGCTACCGCCTCCGCTTGCGTGAGGTCGAGCCTGCCGTTGAGGAAGGCACGCTCCGTGAACTCCCCCGGGCGTGCGGGTCTCGCGCCGAGCGAGCAAATGAGGTTGAGCGCTCGTCGCACGTTCGCCGGGCTGCCGTGGAGGCTAACTTCGAAGGACGGCTCGCCGGTGTAACTGCGGCCCTCGGCGAAGAAAGTCAGGTAGCCCTCGTCGAAGTCCTCGATCTTGACAAAGTAGACACGGCGAGCCACCGGTTCGCGGCCCTTCAATGCGTTGCCGGCGATGCTCGCGCCGATGCGCCACGCTTCAGGCCCGCTGACTCTGAGCAGGGCCACCGGCGCGGGCGCAGTGCCGGTTATCGGTGCGACGATGGTGTCGAGCATGTCGTCCCGGCTCATGTGGATCCTCGAACTTTGGTTATCAGCATCGAGCCGAGACCGAACGCAACTGCTGCGAACAGAAACGTGAATTGGTAGCCCATGCCCGGGCGCGCGGCATTCGCCGCGTCAACGACCATGCCCGCCAAGCCTGTGAGTATCTGCGGCGCCGAGATGCTCGACTGCCAGAGGCCCATGTCCTTCGCCAGGCTTCGTCTGTCGGGCATGATGTCCGAGGCAAGCGCCCAGTCCGCCGATAGATACGCGCCATAGGAGAAAGCGAACGGCACTGCCAGAAGCGTCAGCGCCGTGAACGAAGCCAGGAACGGGACCGGCACCAAAGTGAGCGCCATCACCACGCCCGCGACGTACACCACGCGCTTCCGTCCCACCCGGTCCGCGATGCGCCCCGCCACAAGCGCGCCGACCCCGGCGATGAGGGAGATCTCGAGAACGACACCGTAAATCGCGCGGCTCGCCGCGGCGCGAATCTCGTCGGGAGACCCTCCGCCCACATCCGCAACGGTCACCCCGAATACGCGGAACTCGCGCACTACGTCCGAGAGGAAGAACAGTAGGTACGTGTAGACCATGTAGAAGCCGAGCGCGTTCAGAAAGCGTGTGAACCAGACCCAGCGAAAGTCGTGGTTCCGCCACGGCTCGACCCACGCTTGGGCGAAGTTCTCTGGGGTGCGCTCGCTTTCCGGAATCTCCTCGCGCACCGTCGCCAGCGTGATGAGGGCGCAGAGCACGTTGACGCTTGCGAGCATGATGTAGATGAGCACCACGTCCCCGAGAGCGCGCGCAGCCAGCGCGCCGACGATTTGCGCGCTGAGTTGCAGAAATCCCATCACGCCGCTCGCCCTCCCCCGCTGCTCGGTGGGCACAAGGCGTGGAATGAGGGAACTGTACGGTCCTTGCGCGAGGTCGTCGCCGATCTGAAGCAGAACATAGCCGAGAACGATGATCGTGTACTGCTCCGGTCGCGCCAGCACTAGCATCGCGCCGACGGTGGCCGCTGAGCCGAGCACGAGCCACGGTCGCCACTTGCCATACTTTGTCGGGAACCGCTCGGAGAGCCAGCCGAAGAGCGCAGGCCCGACCAGCGCCCAAAGCGCGCCCAGCAGCACGACCCTTCCCCAAAGGGTGCCCTTTTCGCCGCCAGGAACGAGCGCTTCGACCTGTCCGGGCAGGACTGCGCTGAGCAGAAGGAACCACTTCATGCTCGTGGCGAACCAGTAGGCGGACAAGCCGAACTGCCACGCCATCGAGCGGCGGGGAAGAGCCATTCGCGCCAAGATACCTGGGGGACGGTTGGGGTATACTGCGCCGGAATCTCACACGGTCACGCCCAGCCGCTTGGGTGCCCGCTCGTCAGGAACGGGTTTGGCAGGCAAAAGGAGGGCGGGCCGGAGGACCAACCCAAGGAGGACCTTTGAACATGGAAGCATTGACGATGCGCGAGTTGCTTGAGGCGGGCGTCCACTTCGGGCACGCGACGCGCAAGTGGAACCCGCGCATGAAGCGCTACATCTATGGCGCGCGGCACGGGATCTACATCATTGACCTGCACCAAACCATCCAACTCTTCACTCAAGCCGCGGAAGCGGTACGAGAAGTTGTGGAGGGTGGCGGCAACGTGCTGTTCGTCGGGACGAAGAAGCAGGCTGCCGGCGTTGTGCGAGAGTGCGCAAGACGATGCGGGATGCCGTATGTCAGCGAGCGGTGGATGGGCGGCCTGCTCACCAACTGGCGTACCATGCAAGCGCGCATCCAGCGCCTGAAAGAACTGGAGAAGATGGAGGCGGATGGCTACTTCCAACGCCTCACGAAGAAAGAGGCGCTGCAGCGAACCAAGGAGCGGGAGCGACTTCGGAAGCTCTTCGAGGGCGTGCTCGAAATGCACGAGCCGCCGAAGATGATGTACGTGGTCGACGTCGAGCACGAAGACCTCGCCGTGAAGGAAGCGAAGCGCCTGAAGATTCCCATCGTCGCTATCGTTGACACGAACTGCGACCCGGAGCCGGTTGACTACGTGGTTCCGGGCAATGACGACGCGATTCGGTCCGTCAAGTTGATAACGGGGCGCATCGCCGACCTCATCGCCGGAGGCAAGCCGTCTGCCGAAGGAGAGGACGAAGAGGGAGGACGTGTCGAACTCGGTGAGGTCGAGCTTGAGATGCTCCGAAGGTACAGCATCGAAGATGACCTCGAAGGCGCTGCCGCTGCGAAAGCCGAAGCCGGCGAAACCGCCGAAGTTGACGAATCGTTCGACGATTTCGACATGGACGACGAGGAGCGCGTCGCCAAGCGACCCCGCTCCAAGACTATGGACGAGGACTGAACACCGATATGGAAATCACAGCCACACTTGTCAAGAAACTGAGAGACGAAACGGATGCGCCGCTGATGGACTGTAAGCGCGCGCTGCAAGACGCTGCTGCCGACCAGGGCGGCGGCGCGAACGAGGATGCCGTCTTCAACCGCGCACGCGAGATTCTCCGCGAAGCAGGGAAGACGCAAGCCGCCAAGCGCGCCGACCGCGAGGTGATGAACGGCGTCGTCGCAATCGCCAAGAGGCCGGGCGCGGTCGCCCTCGTCTCGCTCCTGTCTGAGACGGACTTCGTCGCGAGGAACGAAGAGTTCATCGCCGAGGCGCAGGCGCTCGCGAACGCGTTCCTGGAGAACGACCCAGGCGACGACCCGCTGTCAGCCGTCGTCGAGGGCGTGCCCGTGAGCGACCGCATCGAGGCTCTCGTCGCGAAGATTCGTGAGAACATCCAACTCGGCACGGTCAAGCGGATCGAGAGCGACAAGACCATCGGCACCTACTTGCACCACGACAAGGCGAAGGCTGCCGTGGTTGTCGCCGAGGGCGGCGATGAGGCGCTCGCGTCGAAGGTTGCGATGCAAGTTGTCGCCTTCCCGAGCGTCGAGGTCATCGCCGAGTCGCAAATTGACCAGGAACGCCTGCAGCGAGAGATCGAAGTCGAGAAGAAGCGAGCCATGGATGAAGGCCAGCCGGAAGACCGCGCACAGAAGATCGCGGAAGGACGCGTGAACAAAGAGTTTCTGAGCGCGGCTGTGCTTCTCAACATGGCGTGGTTCCTGGAACCGAAGAAGAAGGTCTCCGAGATCGTCGGCGATATGAAGATTCAGCGAATTGTTCGCATGCAGGCCGGCGGCACACCGCTGGACTGTAGTCTCTAACTCTGCTTCATCGAGTACGCCGTGGGTGGACCGGGCTTGTCCGCCCACGGCGTCTTCTATGGGCTGCGCATCGGGTAGGCTGCGCGCGATGAGGACGCTTGCGCTTCTCTTGCTGATGCTGCCCGCATCCGCCCTCTTTGCCCAAGGCGGCGGCTGACCGATATGACCCGGTGGTGGAGCGGGCGGTGCGCCCAATTCCCACTCGGACCGTGAGCCCGAGTTTCGATTCACAACCTTCTTCGTACCAAGCCGAGGAGACGACTTCACTCAGTCGTTCCTTTTCTATCGCCCGCGCTGGTACCCGCGCGTCGAAGTGGGCGCGGCATGGATTTGGAAGGATTCCGTTGTGCGCCTCGTAGGGAACTTCGACATCATCGAAGAGACCGAAACGACGCCGTACTTGAGGGTAGGAGTTGCATACCAAGACACCTTTTCGGATAAGGCGGCGACGTTCGCCGCCGTCGGCCATCACTTCCACTTGGGCGAAGCCCGTCTCGATGCTCACGTTGGAGCCGTGGACCGACCGAACGAGTCGCACATCCACTTGCTTAGCGGGGCGCGACTTGTGCTCCCCGGCGGCCCGTTCTTCGGCTTCCAACACACCGGGCACGACGTGAACGTGTACTTCGGGTGGCACCTTGCCCCGTTCAGCGTTTCCGTTTGGGGGAACGAGAACCGGAAGATGGGTCTCGCGGTGTCCGTTGCGCGCTGACGCCTCCAGCAAGTCCCGTCTAAAGATTGCCGGTTTTTGCGGGCGATCCTTGCGCTCCGGCCTCCGAGGGCATACAATAGCCGCGGCAACCCGCGGACCGCGCGGGGTGCATCTCTGTGGGGGGCGTTCTTTCGCCAGGTAGGGGCGTCCCCTCGTTCTCCCCGCTGAGCGGTGTAAACTTGCTCGGTCATGACCCTCCAGGAACTCATTCACCGCCTCGACGATTACTGGATCTTGCAGGGCTGCGCCATTCTGCAGCCGTACGATGTCGAAGTGGGAGCGGGGACGATGCACCCCGACACCGTGTTCCGCAGCCTGGGCGGGAAGCCGTTCCGCGCCGCCTATGTTCAGGCAAGCAGACGCCCTGCCGACGGCCGATTCTGCCGCAACCCGATGCGGAACCAGCGGTACTTTCAGTACCAGGTCATCATCAAACCGAGTCCAGACGACATTGTGGACCTATACATCGGCTCGCTTCAAGCAATCGGGTTCGACGTTACGAAGAACGACATCCGCCTCGTCGAAGACGACTGGGAGTCGCCAAGTATGGGCGCCAGCGGCGTCGGCTGGGAGGTGTGGCTCAACGGCGCCGAGATTACGCAGTTCACCTTCTTCCAACAGATGGGCGGCATCGAACTGAACCCCATCACAGCGGAGATTACGTACGGGCCTGAGCGCCTCTGCCTGATGCGGAACAACGGGTTCTCGTTTTGGGAAGACCTGATGTGGAACGACACGCTCTCGTATCGCGAACTCAACTACGAACTCGAGTATCAGCACAACCTGTACAACTTCGAACTGGCAGACACCGAGATGCTCTTCCAACTGTTCGAGATGTACGAGGCGGAGAGCAAGCGCGTCGTGGAGACGCCGTTCCACGCAGACGCCGAACTCGGGCGGCACGCACCGGGCGAGCCGAAGGGCGATGAGACGGCGCTCTATCTCGTCTACCCGGCGTTCGATCTTGCGCTCAAGTGCTCGCACGTCTTCAACCTTCTCGACGCGCGCGGAGCGCTCTCGCCCACCGAGCGCGGCGCGTACATCAACCGCATCCGCGCACGCGCTCGCGCCTGTTGCATCAAGTACCTGGAACGGCAAAAGGCGCTGACCGAAGTCTAATCCTCGCGCCGCATCACGCTCTTCATCAGCGTCTGGGTCTTCGAGCCTTGCGCCTCGGCAGTCGAGCGCTGCTCCATCTCGACGCGGATCGGAATGCCCGTCTCGATGTCAACCTGCGCCTTGCCGGTGCCATTGATGGACGACTTCGTCAGCACTTTGGCGCTTTGCGTCCCTCCCGAAGGGGTCATGGCGCGAACGGTCAACTCGACCTCGGTGTCGCCGCGGAGCGTGAACGAAATGACGGCGACTTTGCGGCCGCGAATGGTGCGCACCTCTTCGAGGCGGTAGCGCACCGGGTGAGAGCCGCCCTTAAGTACGCGCGCAGTCGCACCGCTCGCGCGCGCCATGCCCTGCAGCACTTTCTCCATGTCGTATTTGCCGGTCCACTCGGCTCCGACCGCCACGGGCTCGGAAGGATAAACGACGCCGAACAACCCGACCGGAACCTCTGCTTGCGCCGCCGCGATCATGGCGGGAACGCCGGCTCCGCCCGAACTCTTCGCGCCTTCGGTATGCCCGCGCGCGTCATACACGGCAACGGTTTGGATGCCCTTCATCATGCGCGCCATTTCGTCCACCTGGTCCTGCGTTGCCGCGTCGTTCGCCTTCATCGTGGCACCGGTGATGGTGATCGAGATCTCCGCTCCGCCCTGGACTCGCTTGACCGCGACCGCTTGCTCCATCTCCGTGTTGATGGTGTACGACTGGGAGCCGGACTGGATCGTCTCCACGTTCGTGCGGTAGGTCCAACTTTCCGAGGGCGGCGGATTGAGTCGCAGGGTGATCGTCTCCCCTTTGCCGGGATTCTCGAGAACGACCTCGTTCTGGGTTGTTGTTGCTGCGCTTGGCGTCGTCCCGTTGCCACCGTTAGCCGGAGCGTTGCCGTCTACCTGCTTCGTGCCTGCCCCGCCCTTGTTTCCCGATGAACCGCAGCCGAAGAGGACGACGAGAAGGAAGACCGAGATTGCGAGCCGCTTCATGAGAGTGCCTCCACGTATTTTGCGCCGGAAGCGGTGTTGAAGAGTACGACCACCTCCTCAGGCTTGATCCAGCCATCAGCCGTTAGGCGGCGGGCTGCGGCTAACGTCGCCCCTCCCTCTGGGCACGCAAACACGCCCACGGCGCGGGCTATCTCCTTCGCGCAGGCGATCATCTCCTCGTCGGACACGGTTACCGCGGCGCCTGCTGACGCGCGCAACACGTCGAGCATGATGAAGTCGCCAAGCGCACGCGGCACCCGAAGGCCCGCCGCCGCCGTGTGCGCATTTGCGACCTCCTCCGCAAAGCGCTCGCCTGAGCGAAACGCGTTCACGATCGGCGCGCAGCCGTCAGCCTGAACGACGACCATCCGCGGTCGGTGCGCTCCGATCCAACCCATGCGCTGTATCTCGTCGAACGCCTTCCACATCCCGATGAGGCCGGTTCCTCCGCCCGTCGGGTAGAGGATGACGTCGGGCAGCCGCCATCCAAGTTGCTCCGCCAGTTCGTAGCCCATCGTCTTCTTGCCCTCGATGCGATACGGTTCGCGCAGTGTCGCGAGGTTGAAGAGGGACGGGTCGTCCTGTTGCATCTTCGCCACCACCGCGCCGCAATCGGTGATGAGACCATCATGGAGGATGACCGTCGCCCCGTGGCACCGGGCTTCGAGGACGCAGGCGCTTGGAGTGTCGCTCGGCATCACGACTGTTGCTTCCATGCCCGCGGCTGCGGCGTAGGCGGCGAGTGCGCCTCCCGCGTTGCCCGCCGATGGCGCGGCGACCCGGCGAATGCGGTATCGCTTCGCCATGGAAATTGCGGCGCTCATCCCCCGAGACTTGAAACTGGCGGTTGGGTTGAGCGCTTCGTCTTTGATGAACCAGTGCTCGCCGAAGTTTGGGACCGGAAGCAAGGGCGTCATGCCCTCGCCGAGTGTAACCGGCTCGCAATCCGGCAGCGCCTCTCGGTATCGCCAGAGCGTCGGCTCTCGCTCCGGCAAGGCCTGGCGGGGGACGACGCCGTCAATATCTACGCGGAGCGGGCGCCCGCATTCGCAAACCGTTCGCGGCTCCTCACTATCAAAACGTTGCCCGCAAAGAAAACAGGTTAGTTGGTGCGGCATCGCCGCGCGCAGCATACCGAGAACGTGTGTGGAGGCTTTGACCTGAGGATGGGGGAGGCTTCTGACGACAATCCCCCCTGGTCAGCGTTGGCCAGGCAGTCAACAAAGATGAACGTACCGACACTCAACCAGCAATCCCTTTCCATCCTCGTCAGGCGTTGTCCGCGATTGGTGGGGCTTCATCAAGCTAACACAGAACTCCTCAATCTGTCGCAAGACAGCGAAGCGTCAGTTTCAAAGATCGAAAAGGGCATTCTCAAGAACCCGGAACTCACTGCGAAGGTTTTGAGAACCGCCGGCTCCGCCGCGTTCGGCGGGAGACAGATCCGTACCGTGGGCCAGGCGGTGATGATTCTCGGGCTGCCGACTGTGCGCTCGCTCGTCCTCAGCGTTTTGCTCGACGGCACTGCGCGGCAAGGACAGCACGCCGAGGGGTTCGACACGAATCGCTACATGAAGCGCGCTCTCGCGACCGCGCTCCTCGCTCGCGCCTTCGCCCGGCGAGCAGGTGGCCTCGACCCGGACGAGATGTACATCATGGGCCTCTTGCAGGACATCGGGTACGTCATCCTCGACAACATCTGCCCCCCGTTGCTTGCCAAGGTCATCGAGGCGCTTCGCGCGAGCGGCGCCCCGCCCATCGAGGTTGAGACCGGCGTTTGCGGGACGAACCACGCCGCGATTGGAGGGATGCTGGCGTCCGAGTGGAACTTTCCCGCGCCAGTTCGGGACGGAATCGCCTTCCACCACGCGCCGGTCGAGACGCCGGCGGAGGGTTCGGTGGCTGCCGCAGTGGCGCACGCCGCGTGCTGGGCTGCGGACACTCTGGGCCTCACCATCGTTGAAGGGATGCAGCGAGAGCCGCTGAACGAGTTCGCGGTGATGGACATCGGACTCACGGCGGACGACGCCGAGTCGGTCGCTGTGAGTCTCATGGAAGAGGTCGAGTTCATAACGGCTGCCTAGGCGTCTCGGACCTGTCGGACTTGTCGGACCTGTCTGTCCTGTCTGACTTGGCTGAGCCGTCCCACTACGCCGCGCGGCGCGCTTCGTTCACGTCGGGCACGGTGGTTACGTACGATTCGACGCCCTTGCGAACTTGGTCGTGCCGGAGCGCACCCATCTCCGAGGCTTCGCTCTCGTCTCGCACGATGTGCGTAATCTGCAGCGCGCCCGCACCCGCAAGCATATCCTTGATCTCGAACAGAAGGTGCCGCGAGCGTAAGTCGAGCGGAGCCGCCGACGAAGTGTCAAGCAGAACCACGAACGGTTCGCCGCCGAAGTCGGCGCACGCCTCCGCCAATTCCGCCCCGAAGACCTTCATCTCATCCAAGGTAACTCTGCCGCCCAAGCTGGCTTCCAGAAGACCCTCAGAACCATCACGTGCCAGAACGTACATTCGTTTGACCTCCGCGGCATAGATTCCCCAGGCGCGGCGGCTGCTTGCTCGCAAATTCACGGCTTTCGCTTTAGGCGACCTGTGGAAAGAGTTCGATAAGGCGAGAAGCCGCCCGCGTCTCGCCGCCTAAAGACAGACCCGGCGCATCGTCGGGCGATACCGATGACCCAACCCCGGAGGTTCGATTGTTATGGCAGAGTTTGACTGGAGCAGCTATCTGAGCGAAGCGTCTTCGGGTGATGACCAGCCCCAAGCCCAACAGCCCGCGGAGGCTGTCGAGATCTACCCAATCCCGATCTTCAAGTTGCGCGATCCCGTGCCCGCTGAGTACATCCAGCCCGGTGAGCGGAAAGACCTGTTCTTCGACCTGCCTGACCCGCTCGGGCTTCAGCGAACTGCGGTTGGGGCAGCGGGGAAGGACGGCTCCGCACCCACCGACAGCCTGCCCCCGAGCGTCTCCAGCGATGTCGGGCCAACTGAACCGCAGCCGCCAACCAATCACGGCGTAACCGGCGACAACGCACTGAGCGAGCCTCCCGCTGAGGAAGCGCCCCGCCACGAGGCGCAGATCATCGAGTTGCCAATCGCGCGGCTCTTGGCGTCGGCGCAGGTCGCTTCTCCGCCCGCGCCCGAGCAGACGGAGGTTGACGAGCAACCGGAACGGGCTGGGGGTGCGGATGAGAGCAGCTTCCAGTCGGAGAGTCTGGAGGAATGCCCCGTTGGGAGTTTAGAGGAAGCCGCGGCGGAGAAGTACGAAGCGGCAGCCGTCGAACCTGACGCCGACGAGGGAGTCGCCGCGCCGCTCGCCGACGCTCAGGAGGTTAGGGCTGACGAAGTTGCTGCCGAGGAGGGCGAGGTCGCGCAGCCTGTGGCAGACCTCGAGGCGGAGATTGAGGCGCTCGCGCCTACGGCCCCAACTTCCGAGGAGGATTTGATCCCACAAACCGAGATGCCGCCCGTCGAGGCGGTTGCCGAGTCGGACGAACAGCCGACAGAGGCAGCGGTTGAGGAACCGGCGCACGCGCCGCCGCCTTCCACAAACCGAGTGCAGTTCAGCGAGTTGGGGCGGGTTCTGCTGGCGCACCGCCTCATCACCGAGGAGCAGCTGCGCGAGGCGGCCACCGCCGCCGACGAATTGGGCGCGCCGCTCGAGAACGTGCTCGTGCAGCGCGGCTACGTCGGCGAGGAGCAGATTCTTCAGGCGCGCGCAGCGATGCGCGGCGTGATGACGTGGGACCCTGCGAGCGAAGAGCCGGAGCCGGAGGCGCTCGCCAAGGTCCCCGCCGCCGTTTGCCGGAGGCATATCGTGCTTCCGGTTCGAGTGAGCGGCACACTGCTGACCCTGGCGATGGCGAACACGGAGGATATGGGCGCGGTGGAGGCGGTGCGCAGGGCGAGCGGCTTGCGAGTTGAGCCTCGAGCCGCCGGCGAGAGGAAGCTGCGCGCCGCAATCAACCGCTACTACGGGCAAGAAACCGGCGGTGGCGCCCTGGGGGCGCTCGTCGAGGAAGCGCAGAAGGAGCTCGGCCACCGATTGCGTGTGCGCCGCGACCCTGACTCCCTGACCGAAGAGGACACAAGACCGGTTGTCGGCTTGGTGAACCACTTGCTGACCGAGGCGATTCGCATGGGTGCAAGCGACGTTCACATCGAGCCCAAGGAAAGCCGCGTCGACGTGCGAATGCGCTTGGATGGTGAGATGCAGAAGTGCCACGAAATCCCGGCGGCGTTGTTGCCGCCTCTCGCAACCCGTCTGCGAATCATGGCGGACCTCGATATCGTGGACTGGCGGATGCCGCAAGACGGCCGCATGTCGGTGAACCTGGACGGTCGCCGGGTGGACGTTCGGGTCTCCGTGCTGCCGAGCCTTCGCGGGCCCCGAATCGTGCTGCGCATCTTGGACCGCGCTCTGACGCTGATGGACCTAACGGACCTCGGCATGCAGCCGACGAAGCTCGCGATGTTCCGCTCGATGATCAGTCGCCCCTACGGGTTGCTCCTGGTCACGGGCCCAACCGGCAGCGGCAAGACCACGAGCTTGTACGCCGCCCTTCGCGAATTGAAGGCCACCGGCAAGAACATCATGACGGCGGAGGACCCGGTCGAGTACGAACTCGAGGGTGTAAGCCAGTCGCAAGTGCACGAGAAGATCGGCCTCACCTTCGCGGCACAACTTCGAGCCATCTTGCGACAGGACCCTGACGTCGTCCTGGTTGGTGAGATTCGTGACGGAGAGACGGCTGAGACCGCGATCCGCGCCGCCCTCACGGGACACCTCGTTCTGAGCACGCTGCACTGCACCGACGCGCCCGGCGCCATCCCGAGGTTGCTCGACATGGGCGTGAACCCGTACCTGCTCAGCACGTCGCTCATCGGAGTTACCGCGCAGCGGCTGATTCGCACGCTTTGCAACGAGTGCAGCGAACCCGCAGAAGGCGGGCGAGACGTTGAAACGCTGGCGGCGGTCGTCGGCGAGTCGCTCCTCGGACGTTTGCGGAAGCCGGTTGGTTGCGAGGTGTGCTTCAACACGGGGTACCGCGGCCGCGCAGCCGTGCATGAGATCCTGCCGGTGAGTCCGGCGGTCGCAAGCGCCATTGCGAACCGTGAGCCGCTTCCGGTTCTCCGGGATATGGCGGCGGGGTTCGGATACGAGCCGTTGCAAGTGGACGCCATCCGCCGCGTGCTTGCCGGGGAGACGACCCTGGAGGAGGCTAAGAGCACCATAGCGTTCGACTCTGAGCCGCCCTCTACCGAGCCGCTCGGCGCGTCGCTGCCGAAACCCGACGACGCCTTGGAGGACCTCCCCGAGCGGGCCGGAAAACTTAGGCCGGGGGCATAGAGCGTCCTCTAAAACTATAGTGAAGCGTCCAATAATCCCCATGAGCGGTGGAAGACGTTGCCCTCATCGTAGGCCTTGCCCGGCAGCCGATCTTTGATCGGTCGTGCGGCGTGTACGGCTACGAGATTCTTTATCGGACTGCCGAGGGGGCGACTGCGGCATCCATCGGGGGAGAGGTCGGAGCCGAAGCGATCGCCAACGCGCTGACCACGGTCGGGCTGGACACCCTTGTTGGCGAGCGCCGTGCCTTCGTGAACCTCGCCACCGAGCAGATTGTAGGGGGCATCATTCCGGCGCTCCCGCCGGAGCGCGTCGTGCTGGAGGTGCTCGAAACGGTGGAGCCGACCGAAGGTGTGCTGGAGTCGCTCAGCGACGCGGTGGCCTCCGGCTACGACTTGGCGCTTGACGATTTCACCTACGATGAGCGATTCAAGCCTCTGCTCGAACTTGCGCACTACGTAAAGGTGGACGTTTTGGGCAAAAGCCCCCAGGCGCTGGCCAAGGAGGTCAAGGCGCTACGGCCGTACGGAGTGCAACTCGTGGCGGAGAAGGTCGAGTCGCGCGCCGTGTTCAACACGTGTCTCGATCTCGGCTTCGACTATTTCCAGGGCTTCTTCCACTGCAAGCCTGAATTCATCCGCGCTCGCATCCAGCAAACCAATCGAGTAGCGGTTCTGCGCCTGGTCGGAGAGCTCTGCAAGCCCGACGTTACAGTCGCGCAGGTTGAGCAGTTGATTGGGCAGGATAGCGGCTTGGCGTACCGCCTGCTTCGCTACGTGCGGAGCGCGTTCGTGGGCGCGCCCCGGAACCTCGCGTCGCTTAGCCAGGCGGTCGCGTTCCTGGGATTCAACACAGTCCGCGCGCTGGCGATGCTGATTCTCGCGGGGTCGAACGAGAGGGCGGATACCGAGGTCTTTCACACAGGCCTCATCCGCGCCAAGCTGTGCGCCCGCTTGGCACAGCTCAACGGAGTCCCGGACACCGGCGCGTACTTCCTCACCGGGCTGCTCTCCGTCCTGCCCGTGCTCATGAAGCGGCCGATTGGCGAACTCCTGGAGGCACTGCCGGTGTCGGAAGACATCAAGGAGGCGCTCACTGGGCAAACCAACGACCTGCGGGACGCCCTCCGCTGCGTCATCGCTTGGGAGCGCGGGATGTGGGAGATGGCGCGCTACGGGGGACTGGCGCAGGAGCAAATCCGCGACGCGTACCTTGCCGTTCTGACCGAGGCAAGCCCCTGGCTCGCGGCTTGGGACGCGGCTGCGTAGCACGGAGTGCAGCTGCTGCCACAGCCCGCGAGTCACCCCGAGGGGGCGCCGATGAGTTCACGGAACCTATCCGCGAAGGCGCCAAGTTCGGTGGCGAGGGCATCTTCGCGGGTCGCCTTCCGCATCGTCTCCGCCATCATCGCGAGCGTCTGCCAGCAGAAAGCCTTCATTTCATCAACCGTCATCTCCGGCGTCCAGAGATCGATTCGTAGAGCCGTGCTGCCGTCTGCATCCCACAAGGAGAGGAGGAAGGCGCGGCACTCTCCCCCACCACCCTCCGAGGCATCCCATCGAATGCTCTTGGGCACGCGCTTGTCGTCGAGCGTGATCTCGATGCGGATCTCGTGCTTCTCGTGCATTTGGCGAGGTTACCGCCGCAAGCCCGAGCCCCGAATCGCGCCGCCTGCGTCCGCGCCACTTCGGACGGGTCGGCTGAGGAAGCGGCTGCCGGCGAGGCAGAACCTCCACGGGAGGTCTGCGCCGCGAGTGATTCCGACCCGCGGGGTGCTCAATACAGCCTCCGCCGCGCCCGGAAGTCCGGACAGGCGGACGCGCCTGCCGAGCGCCTCACCGGAGAGCGAGCCGTCCACGCCCAGGGCTTGGCAGAGGTTTCCCGGGCCTGAGCACAGGCGCATGTCGGACACCCCGCCTCGTCGCCGCCTCATGGCAGCCAGCCCGCACATAGGTTCCAGCGCACGAATGAGCAGCGCCTGGCCGTCCCCCTCCTCGCCAGTCACCAGGTTCAGACACCAGTGCACGCCGTACGACCGGTAGACGTAGAGGTGGCCACCCGCCAGGAACATGGGTGCATTTCGGGGGGTCTGCCCGCGAAAACTGTGGCTGGCGGAATCGTCTTGTCTGTAGGCCTCGACCTCCACGATTCGACCTGAACACCTGCCTACCACGAGTTCCAAGCCCAAGACGAGGGGCGCCGCCTGGAGGGCGTCGAGTCGAAGTACGGCGGTAATCTCGTCTTGCATGGTGTGCATTGCAGCGAGGAGCCCTCGCGGGAGGCGTATTCTATCGAAGGGCCGCCCGGCGCGGTACCCGGCGAAAGGGCGGGTAGCCTCGCTTGCGCTGCGGCGTAACGCTCGTTGCCCTGAGGCGTCTGAATCATGACACCGAAGAGGAAACCGGACCGAAAGATGGACGCAGCCATACCTGTCCAAGGCTCAACGGGCGTGGAGACGAACGACGACGCCCTCATTCAAGCCGCCCGCGAGGGCGACTTCGCAGCCTTCGAGGTGCTCTATCACCGCCACCGGCTCGCCGTGTACCGGTTCATCTACCAAATGGTCCACAAGCAAGACGATGCAGAGGACATCACGCAGGAGGCGTTCGTTCGCGCCTTTCACAACCTGCATCGGTTTAGGGAGCAGGCTCGATTCAGCACTTGGATTACCCGCATCGCCATGAATCTTTGCACCGACAGGGTGCGCATGGCGCAACGGCGCGCCTCCCTCGAGCAGAAAGAGGCACAGGGCGCGCTCGAGTGGATGACGATGTCCGGCGTCTCGCCGAACCCGGTCGAAGAGATGGAGCGGAATCGCACCGCGGCGCTGGTCAGGGAAGCAGTGATGGCGCTTCCGGCGCACCACCGCACCGCCATCATCTTGCGCGACTTTGAAGGCAAGGAGTACGACGAGATCGGGGAGGTCTTCGGGTGCTCAACGGGTGGGGCGAAGCTGCGAGTTCTGAGAGCACGCCGAGCGCTCAAGGCGCGACTCGCTCCTGTACTTGGGGAAGTGGAAACCGAAGAGGCAAGAGACGAAGAATGAAGAAACGAATTGAAGACCAGATCCTGTTGCTTGCGTACGGCGAACTGGACGCGAGCGAGGCTGAGGCGCTGACGAAGCGCATCGAGGCGGACCCGGCGCTACGCGCTCTCTATGACGAGCACGCGCGAGTCCGCGACGCGACGCGCATCGTCCCTGAGCCTCCCGCGCCTTCGCTGAGTAGCGAGCGGCTGCGTGAGCGCATCTTGAACGAGTCGGCGACGAAGCGGACGACCGGCTGGGGTTGGGCATTCGCCGGCGGTGGCGTCGCGCTGGCAGGAGTTCTCGCTATCTTAACGGCGAACCTTCCGGCTGGATCTGGGGAGGACAACCTCGCCTTGCAGCAGCCGACGCTGACGGTCGCGCTCCATGACCTTCCCGCCCCTCACGAATGGGTTCCGGCGCTGATTGACGACATCTCGGAAGAGCAGCAGCCTGAGGCGCCTTCCGACCGCCCTGCTCCCCAGGGACGCTCGAATGAATCCCCAGCGGAATCGCACAGTGACGATGAGGCACGCGTTGTGCCCGAGACGGCAGTCACCCAGCCCGCGAGGGATGCAGCGAAGGGTGCCGTCGGCGACGACATGGGTGCCCATGAAGCGACGGTGGTCGTAATCGGCGCGAACGGCAGCGCGGTGGAATTCGAGGGCACCGACGGAGTTGCCTTCGGTGGTTAGCGCGCTCGCCGTCGCCCTCGCCGCACTCTCCGGGCAGCAGGGAAGTCTCGCACCCCCTCTGAGCGAGGGGCTGCTCTCCTACGTCGGCCTGCGCGTCGCGACGGTGCTTGCCGATGACCAAGCCGTCGGGGAGACGGTCTTTGTGGCGGCGGACGGCGCTGCGTTGACCAGCGCCGACGTGGTGCCTCTTGTAGATGGAAAGGTGTTGACGCTCCGCGCCGCAGCGGGCACGTTCCCTGCGCGCGTCGAGCGCGTAGACACGGTAACCGGCCTTGCGCTGCTGCGACCGACATCTCCTCTCACGGGTGTCGCGTACGCGACGGTCGCGCCGTCCGTCCCCCTGGGCGTCGGGCTGGCGATGCTCCCGTCAGGGTCGGCGCGCGCAGCCGTTACGAGGGTCAACGTCCCGGGTCTGGTCGGCGAGGCGCGAGCATTTACTCCGCTAACCGAAGTACGACTTGAGTCAACCCAAGGGACGGTATCCGGCGCACCTGTGTTCGACACGCAAGGGCGCCTGATCGCCGTTCTGTCCTCGTCGCTGAACGGCACAGCCTCGGCGACGGTCTCGGCGACGGCGATCGGTCCAGCGCAGCCGATTGTCGCCTTCTCAGTTACCTCGCTCTCGATTCGGCGGGCGCTTGCAGGCTTGCTCGATCCCAAGGGGGCATCCCGCCACCCCTACGTCGGCATCCGGTACGCGGAACAGGAGGGCGGCAAGGTGGTCGTTACCGCCACTTCACCCGGCGGTCCGGCGGCATCGGTTGGGGTTAAGGCGGGTGAGCGCATCGTCCGCGCAGGAACCACCACCGTCCAGTCGGCTCTGGATGTGGCGACCTACCTCTTCCTGCTCGAGCCCGGCAGCATGGCGATTCTCACCCTCGAGTCTCAGGGGGTCAGGCGAACCCTGATGGTGCCGGTGGTGCCGATGCCTCCCGCCAAATAGCCCTCAAATCGAGAGGCGAACGAGCCGACAATCCATTCAGGATGAGTGCCGGGCTACCGTTTGAGACCGGACAGTCGCTACAGGTCGCCATGGCGGGCGCTGAGGACATCGAGGCGTTCGATGTCCAGGTCGCGGAGGTGAGTGACGGGGTGGTCGTGCTTCTCGGCGGCGCAGACGCCGCACACCTTCGACCGGGTGCAGCCGTCATGGTGCACCATCCTGGCGACGAGAAGTCGGTCTGTTGGGGCAAGTTGAAGAAGATCCTCCAGGAGGAGGACGGTTTCCACCTGCACGTGCACGGCTTGCGATGCGAGCGGATGGACCAGCGGCGCGCGCCGCGGAAAGAAGCCAATCTCGCCGCGGTCGTCTCGCACGTTGTTGTCGGCGAGGACGGCGCGAAGGAAACCCGCAAGAGCCTGGGCAGAGTGACCAACGCGAGCCGCACCGGGGTGCGCGTGCGCGGTCGCTCGCCGCTGGCATGCGGCACGCTCGTGCATCTTCAGATAGACTTCGGGACCAACGAGCCGACAGTCGCCATCGGCCAAGTCGTTCGGGTCGTGCCCGGTTCGGAGTATGAGGGCGGCGGCTTTGAGGTCGGCATCTCCTTCGCGCGCATTCTGCAGGGCGTCGAGCAGATGTACGACTTCCTGAGCGACGTCGAGAGCAACCAGCCCTCCTCCGAGGACACGCACCGCGACGAGGTGCCGGAAGACGGCAGCACCGAGGCAACCGATGTCGGCGCAGGAGAGGCTCCTGCTTCCGCCCACGACGAAGCGGCTTAGCGCGCCTTCGCGCCACGTTCACGCCGTCGGTGGAGCGGCGAATCCAGCAAGGAAACTGCTCACGTCATCGGTACTCGCGCCGTCGAGCGGTTCTAACGGTGGTCGCAACGTCCCACCCGGCAGCCCGAGCAAGTTCAGCACGCATTTGTGCACGGCGGGCTGCGGGTAACGCTTCAATCGCTCGACCGCATCGTCAATCAGTTGCTGCAATGCGTCGCAGCGCTCTCGCACCTGGCGGGAGATCAGGTGCGGCACACTGTTGGCAAGCCCGCTTATGGTGCCGTCACCGCCCTCCTGCAGGCTGCGCAGCAGAAGCCGCTCGTCGCCGACAAGCACCACCTTGCCGGGCAGCGCTTGGCGGTATCGCAGGAAGAGTTCGAAGTCGCCGCTGCTGTCCTTGACGCCGGCGAACGAGGAGTGCTTCTCCGCGAGGCGCGTCAGCATCTCGGGCGAGAGCGTAAACCCGGTCATTGGGTGGTTGTAAAGCAGCGCCGGCACGTCGCTCTCCGACAACACGGCGTCGAAGAACGCCTCAAGCCCTGTTTCCGACGCCGAGCGGAAGTAGAACGGGGCCTGGACGAGCAGCATCTCCGCCCCCGCCTCCGCCGCCCGCCTCGCCAGCCAGGTCGCCTCGGAGAGGGCGCAGGTCCCCAGCCCGGCGACGATGCGAAGCCGCCCTGCGCTGGAGCACGCGAGTTGAAAGAGGTCACGCTTCTCGGCGCCGCTGAGGCTGGGGCCCTCTCCGTTGGTGCCCGCTATCACCACGCCGTCCATCCCGTTCGCCTCTTGCCAGGCCAGCAGACGCACGAGCGCCGGTTCGTCAACTCGAAACCGGCTGTCGAACGGGGTTACGAGCGCGGTGAAGGCGGGCACGTTAGTTGAGTTCCTCGGTCGTCTCCGTGAGCTCGGAGCGTTCGTTGGGTTTCTGTGCGACACCGACGATGCGCACCTGCAGGTCAATCCGATCGCTCAAGATCGTCTCCGGCAGCCCGCCGTCAATGCCGAAGTCGCTTCGCCGGATGCTGAAGTCGGCGCGAACGACCATCAGGTCTCCTTGCAAGTTGGCGACCCGGCTCTGCAGTTTGCCGGGGAACCACGTCACGGAAACGGGCACGGTGATGCGCTTCGTCGCGCCGTGCAGCGTCAGTTCGCCTTCCGCTTCCGCCGACCAAGCGCCCGCGGCGCCCGCCTGAATCGCTTCCACTCTCGCAGCGCTTTGCTTTACGTTCCTGAGAGCGCTGAACCGGAATCGGATCTCGGGGTACCGCTCCGCATCGAGCCAGCGCTCGGAGTGCAGGTGTTCCGTCATGCGGCCGACTGTCATGCGAAGCGAGTCGGTTCGCACGACTACCTCGCCGCGCGTCGCGCCGACATCGGCAGGGTCGAACGCGACCGAGCCGTCAATTCCGGTCGCGATTCCACTCAGCGGCTCATACGGCGAGTCGAGCGTGAAGAGGATCGAACTCACTCCCTTCGGGTCCTTCATGCTGAACGTGGTGGCTTGACGCACGAAGGCGAAGGAAAGCGAAGCACAGGACAGCAATAGGGTCAACAGAAAGAGATGGTTTCGCATCATGCCCGCGTGTTATACTCTCTCTGTGACCAGAGGCGCGAAAGGAGTTGAACGCGAGCGCAAGGTGTCGCGAAGCGAGCGCCTCGCCTTCGGGCTTCATGCGGTCGAGGAAGCGCTGCGGGCGGGTGAGGTCGAGCGCCTCGTTCTCCTTGACGGCGAGAGCGGCGATGCGTCCCACCTGGAGGCTCTCGCTCTTGAGCGCGGCATTCCTGTAGCCCGACATCCTGAGCGGTATCTGATCTCCGTGGTGGGCAGGGTTGCGCATCAGGGTGTGGTGGCTCACGTGCGCCCGTTCGTTTACGCGCCCGCGCAGTCGCTGCTCGGAACGGATGGGCCGCTGGTGGCCTGCTGCGGCATAGAGGACCCGGGCAACCTCGGCGCGGTGCTGCGCGCGGCAGCGGGCTTAGGCGCAAGCGGCGTCTTCGTATCGGACGTCGGCTCTGCGCGGGTTACTGCTTCGGTTCGCAAGGGCGCGGCGGGTTGCTTGCACAAGGCTCCGTTCGCACGGGGGGATCTGGTCGAGTTCTTGAAGCAAGCCAAGGAGGTGCAGCGCAGGGTGTTCGCTGCTGTGCCGAGGGATGGCCGTGACCTATCCGACAGGTGGCGCCCGAGTGACCCTGAGGAGGGCGCGCCGGTCATTGTCGTCGGCTCGGAGGGACGGCCGATGCCGGAGGATGTCCTCGCGCTGGCCGACGAGCGGCTGACGATTCCGCTTCAGCGCGACGTTGAGAGTTTGAACGTCGCGGTGGCGGTCGGGTTGCTGCTCTGGTGGGCGAGCGGGCGGTAGAATCTGCGCCATGCCCGCCCCGTCCAAGCGACTCGACGCGATCCCGCCGTACCTGTTCGCGGAGATCAGCCGAATCAAGGCGGAGAAGATCGCCTCTGGAGCGGACGTCATTGACTTAGGAATCGGCGACCCCGACCAGCCGACGCCGCAACCGATCATTCGCGCCCTGCAGCGCGCCGCCGAGGACCCGCGAACTCACAGTTACGACGAGTCGCCTCGAGGCTGGAGGCCGTTCCTCGAAGCGGCGGCGAAGTGGTACGAGCGAGAGTACGGCGTCGCTCTTGACCCTGCGACCGAGATGCTGGAGGTCATCGGCAGCAAGGAGGGGCTTGCGCACATCGTTTGGGCATTCTGCGACCCGGGTGACGTCGTCCTTGTGCCCGACCCGGGTTATCCCGTCTACCGCGTTCATGCAAAGATGGCGGGGGCGACAATCGACTCGATGCCGCTGCTTGAGGAGTACGGCTTCCTCCCAATCCTCGCCGACATCCCAAGCGAAGTTGCAAGACGGGCGAAGATGATGTTCGTGTGCTATCCGTGCAATCCGACGGGTGCAGTAGCCACCGCCGGCTTCTTTGAAGACGCGGTGCGGTTCTGCCGGGAGCACGACATCCTGCTGGTGTCCGACATGGCGTACGCCCAGGTCGTGTTCGACGGGTACAAGGCTCCCGCCGCTCTACAGGTCGAGGGCAGCCGGGAGCACGTCCTCGAGTTCCACTCGCTCTCGAAGCCGTTCAACATGACGGGTTGGCGCATCGGTTTTGCCTGTGGCTCGCCGTCGGCTGTTGGAACGCTTGGGCGCCTCAAAGACAACATTGACAGCAAGCAGTTTCCGGCGGTTGCAGAGGCGGCGGCGTTCGCCCTCCTCGAAGGGGACAATTCTGCAACGATGGACCTCTACAAGAAGCGGCGGGACGCGCTCGTTGGCGGTCTCAACTCCGCCGGCTGGAAGGTGGAGCCGCCGCAGGCAACGTTCTACGTCTGGGCGCGAGTTCCGAACGCCGAAAGGTCAGCCGACTTTGCGAAGAGGCTGCTGGAAGAGGCTTCCGTGCTGGTGATTCCGGGCACCGGCTACGGCGAGAACGGCGAGGGCTACGTGCGAATGAGCCTCACCGTTCGCGGCGACGTTGCGGGCGAGAGGCTCGCCGAGGCTGCGCGTCGGATGGCGGGAGTCGCGCTGGGACGGGTGTGACCGAGCGCCCCTCCGGCTGGACCTACGGAGAGGTGGGCGCGTACATCTCCTCGCTGGAGAAGCGCGGGTGGCGGCTGGGGCTTGACCGGATGCAGGAACTGCTGCGCCGCCTGGGCAACCCCCACGAGGGCCAGAAGTTCCTGCACGTGGCGGGAACGAACGGGAAGGGCAGCGTTACCGCTTATATCCAGGCGATTCTCTGCGAGATGGGGCTTCGCGCTGGGGGGTACTTTTCGCCTTACGTCTACGACTTCCGCGAGCGGATTCAGATCTGTGGAGAGATGATCCCTGAGCAGGATGTGACGCGCCTGTGCGGTGTCCTCGCCCCGATTTCCGACGCGCTGGAAGGCACCGAGTACGGCGGGCCGACGGAGTTTGAGTTCAAGACGGCGATGGGGTTCCTTTTCTGGCGAGAGCGGGCGTGCGACGCGGTCGCCCTCGAAGTCGGGTTGGGCGGGAGGCTGGACGCGACGAACGTAGTTGACCCGGTGGTCAGCGTCATCACATCCATCTCGCTCGACCACCGCGAGCACCTCGGCGATACGGTGGAGCAGATTGCTGCTGAGAAGGCGGGCATCCTGAAACCGGGGCGGCCCGTGGTCTCCGGGGCTGGGGCGGGGGCGAGAGTCGTTCGGGAGGTTGCCGACGCGGTCGGGGCGCCGCTATGGGAGTTGGGCGACGAAGTGCGTTACGGCGCGGACGAGGCAGGCGCGCTCTGGGTGGAGACGCCGGTTGCCCGGTTTGGCGGGCTGCGCCCGGCGATGGTTGGGGAGCACCAGCAATCAAACGTCGCCCTCGCCATCGGCGCCACTCACGCGGCGGGCTGGCAGCCCGAGGAGCGTGCGGTGCAGGAAGCGGTCGCCACAACGCGGCTGCCGGGAAGGCTGGAACCGCTGGGGGACCCGCCGAGGTTGTTCCTCGACGGCGCCCATAACCCCGCGGCGATCCAAGCGGTGCTCGACGCGCTGGCTGACTTCGGCGTTGAGGTCGCGGTCTGGAGCGCTGCGAGCGGGCACGACGCGGAGGCGGCGCTTGCCATGCTGACGGCGCGGCTGCCCTCGGTCATCGCCTGCCCGATGCGACACCCTCGGGCGCTACCATCGGAGGAGGTAAGGATTCTGGCGAAGCGCCACGGGGCAAGTTACGCCGCGAGCGTTTCCGATGCTCTGGCTGAGGCTCAGCGCCTCTCAGAGGGACGCCCCATCCTCGTAACCGGGAGCTTCTACCTGCTTGCGGAGGCGAAAGAGGCGGCGAAAACGACGCTTGGACTTGACTCAGCGAGGCGATTCGAACCAGCATAGGGGCATGCGGTTGTGTTTCGCGATTCTGGTCGCCTGCGCCCTGACGGTTGTTGGGTGCTCGAAAGGGAAGTACAGCGCGGCGAAGGCGGGCGAGGATCACGTTCTCGTGTACCCGATGCCGAACAACCCGACGAAGTTGGATCCTGCCACGGTGGAGGACGGCGACACTCTGGAGGTCCTGACCCAAGTCTACGAGGGGCTTGTCGAGTACAACGAGCACAACGAACTGGTCGGCAACCTCGCCGAGAGTTGGGAGGTGTCGGACGACGGCCTGACCTACACGTTCCATCTCAAGAAGGGTGTGAAGTTGCACTCCGGCCGGGAGATGACCGCCGAGGACGTCAAGTTCAGTTGGGATCGCGCGGCGACCCCGTCCATCCTCAGCCCAACCGCAGAAGGATACATGGCGGACATCGTGGGCTTTGAGGAGTGCTGGTCCGGTCAAGCGAAGGGACTTTCCGGCGCTGAGGTCGTTGACCCGTACACGATCCGCGTGCGCATCAAAGAGCCGAAGGCGTACTGGCCGATGTACCTTCAGTACGCGTGCTACTTCATCGTGGATAAGGATGTGGTCGGTATGGAGCCGATCCAGTCGGCGGAGAGGATGGTCGGCACCGGGCCGTTCACCGTCGAGCAGATGGTCGCCGACCAGCAGGTCGTTCTGCGCCGATTCGACGACTACCACAAGGGCGCGCCGAAGTTGCAGAAGATTGTTCGGCTCATCGTCCAGGACCCCAACACGCGGCGGTCCCTCTATGAGAGCGGGCAGGTGCATTGGGTGCAACTTGAGCGACAGGACAAGCAGTACGTGGATCAGCATCCGGAGTTCAAGAACCAGATGCACATCGTGGATCGCCCGGCGATTTGGTATCTCGGCTTCTCGGTGAAGGAGCGGGCGTTCCAGGACGCGCGCGTCCGCAAGGCGTTCGCGATGGCGATCAACAAGGATCGAATCATCAAGGAAGGCTTCGACGGAATCAACCAGCGGGCGAACGGAATCGTCCCGCCTGACATCCCCGGACACAACCCCGACTTCCGCGGGCTGCCGTTCGACCCCGCGGCGGCGAAGCGCCTGCTTGCGGAAGCCGGTTACTCCGACCCGAAGACCTTCCCCGTGATGCCGATGTACTTTCGCGCGGACAGGGCGGACACCCGGATTGTCGCGCAGCACGTCCAGCAGGACCTGATGCAGAACCTGGGCGTGAGCATCGAACTGCAGCCGATGGAGTGGAAGGCGCTCCTCGAGAAGCGCAACAAGGGCGAGTTGCCGTTCTTCCACCTGCGATGGCACGCCGACTACCTCGACCCACAGAACTTCCTCTCCTTCATGCTGCACTCGAAGGCGCGCGAGAACACGCTTGGATACAACAATCCGAGATTCGACCAACTGTGCGACACCGCTGATCGCATGCCGCTAACGCAGAACGAAGAGCGGTTCCGGCTCTATCAAGAGGCGGAGCGCATTGCGGTCGTCGAGGACGCCATCTGGATTCCCATCTACTTTCAGCGAGACATTGAGCTGATCCGTCCTGAAGTTACCGGCATCCGCCGCTCGCTCATGGGGCCGCTGCCGCACATCGAGACCGACGTTGTCTTCAGCAAGTAGCGCAGCCGAAGTTCAGGGCGTTCGCGACCGCCTTGCATCGCCTTGGGTGCTGCTAGCGAAGCGTATCGGCGCACGGCTTCTTTGGGCGATACCGACGCTTGTGTTCATCTCGTTCATCACGTTCGGCATCGCGGAACTCGCGCCGGGCGACGCGGCGACGACGCTCGCCGGAGAGCACGGCGACGCAGCGACGGTGGAGAGGATTCGAGAGGACCTCGGGCTGAACCGTCCTTTCCTGGTGCGTTATTGGGAGTTTGCGACAAACGCGTTGCGCGGTGACTTCGGCAAGTCTTGGTATCCGCTCGGCGACCAAGACACCTACGTTCGCGACATCCTTCGAACGCGCGCCTGGCGAAGCCTGCAGATGGCTGCGCTTGCAATCGTGCTGGCGGCGTTCTTCGGCGTGCTGTTGGGCATGGTGGCCGGCATCTGGCACAACCGCTTCCCGGATCGTCTCGCGGTTGCGTTCTCCACGCTGGGCATCTGCGTGCCGAACTTCGTTCTTGCGCCCTTGTTCATCCTAATCTTCGCCCTGAAGTTAGAGGTGCTGCCGATGACTTGGCCCTCGGTAACGGCTGCCGAGATGTCGTTCGTCGAGTTGGTTCCGTACATGCTCATGCCGGTCGTCATCTTGGCGACGAGGCCCGCCGCCGTTATCACGCGGCTGACGCGGGCGGCGATGATTGACACGCTCAGCCAGGACTTCATCCGCACCGCTCTGGCGAAAGGCGTGCCCTTCACGCGCATGGTGTTCCATCACGCCTTGAGGAACACGCTTGTGCCGGTTGCGACCGCAATCGGAACCAGTTTCGGCTATCTGCTCACCGGCTCGTTCATCGTGGAGACCGCCTTTCGCGTGCCGGGGCTTGGGCAGAAGACGATTGACGCAATCTACAAGGGCGACTATCCGATCATCCAGGCGGTCGTGCTGCTGTTCGCGGTTACGTTCATCTTGGTGAACTTGGTTGTGGACGTGGTGCTTCCGATGTTGGACCCAAGGATCAGGGAGAGCGCATGAAGAACATTGCGGTCATCGTCAGTGTCGTATTCTTGATCGCGCTCGTCGTCATCGCGGTCGCTGCGCCGATGCGCTACGACGTCACGGCGACGGTAGCGCCCAAACTCCAGCCGCCGAGCGCGGAGCACTGGTTCGGAACCGACAACCTCGGGCGAGACACGTTCACCCGCGTCGCATACGGCGCAAGAATCAGCATTGTGCTGGCGATGGCGGTCGAGGCAACGGCGATCGTAGTCGCGCTGATTATCGGCACGCTCGCGGGGTACGGCAGGCGGTGGCTCGACGCGACGCTGATGCGCTTCACCGACGGCATGTTCGCGTTTCCCGACATCTTGTTGGCGATTCTCATCATGGGCGTGTTCCGCGGCGGGGATTTCGGGCTGCAGGGGAAGGTGCCGAAGATTCTGATTGACGTGTTCCCGGTGTTCGCCGCGCTGGCGGTTGTGGGCTGGCCGGCGCTCGCGCGCATCGTGAGAAACCAGGTGCTCTCGTTGAAGGAGCAGGACTTCGTCACCGCCTCGCGCGCCCTGGGCGCGGGCCACCTTCACGTGATTCTGAGGCACATCCTGCCGCACCTCTGGGGTCTTATCTCCGCCATTGCGATGGTGGGCATGGCGATGGTCATCCTCGCCGAGGGGGCGCTCAGTTTCCTGGGCATCGGCGTCCCACCGCCCTGGCCGAGTTGGGGGCTGATGATTCAGGAGGGGCGGGAGTGGATGCGTAGCGCGCCGCACATGATCATCTGGCCGTCCATCGTCCTTAGCCTGACGATTCTCGCGCTCAACTTCGTCGGCGATGCCCTGCGAGACCGCTTCGACCCAAAACTCCGCGCCACCCGACGCCTGTAGCTGGAACCCAAGCCCTCACGTCGGACGTTATCTCCTAGTAGGAGGAAAGTATGAGGAAGTTGTGGATTCTGTTGGCGGCTCTGGCGATCGTCCTTGCCGGCTTTGCGGTCTTTGCCATTGCCCAGAAGTCGGCTGGCGAGGCTAAGCGAATTCCGGTTGCCATCTCGGCCCAGGACCCTTTAGCGGCAGACGTATTCGACCAGAGGGTCTCTGCTCAGTTCCAGGACGCGCCGCTATCCGAGGTGTTGCGCTGGCTTGCCGGCACGGGCGTCAACTTTGTCGCCGACGCGGCCTCAGCCGGCGACGTCAAGGTGACGCTGAACGTGAAGGATGTGCCACTGCGGGACGTTCTGCGGGCGCTTGAGGAGGTCTTCAACGCCACATGGACGAAGAACGGCGAGGTGTATTCCTTCCGCCCGAAGGTGCGACAGAGGCTCGAGAGCTTTGGAGTCCCTCTGCCCAGCACGCCGTTGCTTGACGACCAGGAGTTGAACAAGTGGATGGAGGAGCTGCAGCGACAAATGCGTGAGCTCCGGGACCTGCGCCCGAACAATCCAGAGCGGATTGAGGAGTTCCTACGCCGATTCCGCGAGCGGTTCTCGCAAGACTTCCCCCGGTTCGAGCAGTTCGCTCCCGGCTCGCCGCAGTTCTTCCGGTTCGAAATGGGCAGCGTCGGCAAGCTCTTCCAGAGCATTACGGAGGAGCAGTGGCGGAAGCACGATCAGCAGGGCTACCTCGCGCTGGGCGACCTGACGCCACAACAGCGGGCGATGCTCGGTGACCCAACCGGTACGTTCAGCATCTCACTAAACATCAACGGGCGGACGCTGAACATACGCAGCGGATGAGTCAGCTTAAATAGCCGTCGCTTCTGTTCTCTTGCCGATCCCTGTTCTTGCGGCGCCGGAAGATGGGAAACCCCCCCGGCCTCATTTTTTCCGGCTTGCCCGCTCCAACGGCCTGGGGTTCGCCAGGCTGGCCATCCGTGCTCGACACTGCCTGCGTGCCATCAGACATTCGCGTCGCCATCAGAGCTTTCACTTGCTGGTTCCACAGGTCTCGGAACTTCTGTGCCTCTTCAGAAGCGGCTAGGCGAGCTGCGTCGTGTCTCTTCTCCCACCTCTCGATGCGGTCAGTTAGCCACCGTTCTTGCTCATAGAGGTTCTTCACGCGTTGCGCGGCGACCAACGCGGTTCGAACGGCGGGATCCTTTCGTCTTTCGCCCAGGTAGCGCTGTGCCAATAACGAGAGGCGCGCATGGCGTAGTCTCGATGCTGAAGCGAACCAGCTGGTGAGGAATTTGAACAACAGATAAGGCACACTAATCACCGCTCCTGCGATCAGGTACACCCAGAGTGGCTGAAGTTGCTTTTCAATGTTCTCCGCCAATTCAGCGCGTAGGGCCTGCCTATGTAGCTCTTGTAACCCAAGGGCATCAACCACAACTATGCCTGTGGCAACGAGCAGTAATATCAATGATACAACAATAGCCAGCACGATGCCGACACCGTGCCTAGGAAAGGATCCCTCATCAAACGGGTCTGGTTCCCTTGCGTGCGCCCAGAGACGCGCCGTCCCAGCTGCAGCGTAGCCGGCGGCGGCCTCGATGGCGATGCCGGCGATTACCCCGATTACGGCATAGACAAGACCCTGGCCTTTCCCAAGGCGCTCGAGGTCCGCAAAACCTGTTATGACAGCGAGGTTGATTCCAAAAACGATTCCCACTGCGATTGGAAGTATCCAGTTCGCCGAGAATCGGGCCAGGCGCGTGTACCATCGCATGGCATGGTCATCGGGCGGCTCGATTCCGTATCGGCCTGCAATTTCATCCGGTCGTGCACAGTCCTGGTCTAACGCATGCTCCACACTTGTGAGATTTATTGTTTGCTCGGGGGAACGATGTCGCGGGTCGTGTACGTGCACGGCGGGATCAAGCGGCAGGCCAGCGTCCGCCATGGCTGAAACGAATTGCTCGGCGGCCTCATGGCGATGCTGCCGTGCCTGCTCGAGCGCCCGCTTGTCCTGTTCCACCGCTTCGGTCACCACCCGCGTGACCGCTTGATGGTCCTGCACTGCGGGCACAAGCGAGTTTTGGTATTGGAAGCGCAGATCCAGTGCGAGAGGTTCCAGACCAGCGTTCATGAGGAACGAGCAAAAACCGTCTACAGCTGTCTCGGAAGGGGTTTCATAGCCGGCGCCGGGAAATGGTGGCGCAAAATGTTGATCGGGTGGAAACCTCCAGAAACCGTCCGATGGTACGGCCCCATTCTTTCCCTTCTTGGCGCTCGATTCTTCACTCATTCCGTATCTCCTTTCTCCAAGAGTCGCAAGACATCCTCCACGGCGCGTCTTCTGTCTGATGCCCCGAAGACCACAAGTTTCGTCCCAAACTTAGAGAATGTTTCGCCTACCTGCGTCCACTGCTCACGGTCAACAGGCCCGACAACTAGAGCACTCACCTGTCTGGATTCAGCCAACTGCTGACAGAGTTCCGCGGCTCTGGTGCGGTCGTGGATCTCCCCATCCGTCACTAGCAACAGAACAACCCTCGACGACTTGTTCCTTCCGGAATCGAGGAACTTCTTGAACTCGCTTAGAGCGAGAGAGGGAAACGTACCATAAACGCCTCGCCTAGACTGCATCAAACTCTCGAGAACGCCTGTCACATCCTTCGTAACCTCGACGTCAACCTCAGCGCGTTGTGCACAGGTCTCCGCATACTCCCAAATCGGCATCTGCGCCTTTTGTTGGACCGCCTTAGTGAGGAGTTGAGACACAAACTGGTACGCGGTTCTCTTTTCGGATTCACTCATGCTTCCGCTGATATCAAATGCCGCCAGGCAGGTGAGGTCGTACCCGGTGCTGCCGCTACTCGAGGAGCTTCCACTTGGTGCTTCTCGCCAACCGCAATTGGCACGGAGGATCCACACGCTCAGGCCCAAAACGACCACGATAGCGCCAGCTACAAGCAGCCACCCTGGCGGCTGATCAGCCTGATCGCCCGGGTCCCTCCTCGGTCTATTCCAATGACGGGACATTTTACGCTAATCCTCCTAGCGGCTTTACATCTGCGTTTCCATCAGCTTCTGTGGGAATTGATCTGCCGAACTGATCTGTGAACCGACGAATAATCTCCCCTGCATTAACACCCCCTCCGACGTCACGCAGGGCATCGGCAAGTTGGCTGAGAAACCAGGCGCAGACCCTCTCGTAATCGGTTCTTGCCATTTCTATACGTTGTTGTTCGTGACGCGAAGGAATGTAGTGCGTGGGTGATAAAAAGCTTTGCATGTCTTTGATTCTTCTTCCAATGAATGCAAGATCTAAGTCTCGCTGCCGTCGCAGTGACTCATAAGTGGCTCGAGCTCTTCGATACCGCATAAGAACCTCCGCAGTTGACTCAGTCGGTGCCGCTTCACCCGCGGCCGAGTCGGCATCGATGGGGGGTGCGCCCTCCGCGTTCCCAGATCTTCCACTAATGTCTGCTGAGAAAGCCGTGCTGCTTTTTGATTCCACTGGGGCAATCGACTGGCGTTGATTCATCGCTGGCCAGGACAGGCTGTCGGCACCCCTCGGCGCTCGCAACGACGCCTCGGCACGCTGAGCACGGGTGATCTCCGCGCGAATCCTATTGCCAAGCGCCTCTCCCCGGCCGCGAAGAAATCCGTCAATACCTGCGATGAGGAGGTACCACGGCCAAAGCAGCCACAAGAGATAGCCTGCCGTCGCCGCCTCTGCGCCGGCGAACACGCTATCGGGGCCAGTGTTCAAGGTGAGAAACACGAGCCAAGCCGCCTGAATTATTAGCGTTGCAAACGCGGTAAGGAAGAAGATCCACACCATTGTTCGCAGCTTTTTCGCCCCTGTCTGGGACCAATGTAGGTGAAATGCATCGCTTGCGACCGCGGCCGCCGAGCGTGTGGTTGACCAAATGCCGTACAACACGGCTGAGGTCCCAAGAGCGGCTAGGCTAACGGCTTCAACCGTTGGTTCGGCGAAGCCGGTCGCTACGCAGAGGAGGTATCCAGCCAACAGGCCCGAAAGTGCTGTGAATACCAGAACGAACCACCGCGGAATCGGCGGCTCAGCAAAGGTCGGCAGTTGGTTTTCGTCGGCAACTTCCTCCTTGGTTAGAACTTCCAATTGCTGGCCTTCCGCTCGAATTGCCTCCTGGCGCTTTCCATTCGCGGGCGGTTCGTGCGTTTGTTCCATCGCCTCTCCTTGCTGCATGGGGCTGTCCGCTGAGGCGTTGTCATTCTGGGAGCTTGCGGAGGCCCCCTTGGCGGTCTGCTCATTCGAATGGGGGCTTCGTTCTTCACCTCCGTCGCTCTCCTCTCGCTGTCCTATTGCCTGAATTGCCGCCAAGTATTCGCGCGGACCATGGACACTCCGGGTTAGTTCTTCGGTCCAGGTGCCCGGGATCGCGGCGACTGCAACGCTCAAACGCATGTACTCGTCTCGAGGCCCCTTGATCCGCTCTTCCCAGTAAGCTTCTCTTTCTTGAAGCATGTTCAAGTAGTGTTTCATGTCCTGCTCATACCCTTCACGTTGCTCATCTAGACGCCGGTTTAGCTCCTCGATGCGCGCGTACGCCTCTTCGTATACGCGCAAGTAGTTTCTCCAGGCCGTAGTCACGTGCTCGCGGTAGACCGCACTTAGCACTTTTGCCTTCGGTCGGTTCACTTGCTCCAAGAGCAGCAACACCTTATTCCACTCGCTCTCGTCGAGTGGGTGCCCGTCCATGAATGGCAGCGGGTAAAGCCGGTGCACAGTAGCCATGGTACTCCCTTCTGGATAGTCTACCGCACTTTTCGGCGGTAGGATGCACTTTTTGCGTCCTGGGCGTCGAGTAAACTGGGGCATCGTGGGAAGCATCGTTGCGCCCATTTTTCCGGAGCCCGTAACGGTCAGCGGCAACGCGGCAGACCAGGGGCACTTCGCGGCGGTCCGGTACATCCGGGCCGTCGGCACGTTGCACTTGCTGTCATTGTTACTGGTGGCCGGAGCGCTGAGGCTGTGGCTTGAGCCCGCCGTCCAGGCTTGGCTTGCGGCGACGATCGACGCCGAACTGCTGTACATCCTGACAATTGTACTGGGTCTCGGGCTCGCGCTCGGTCGGGAGCGGCCGGCGTGGGCGCAATCACTTACTCTTCTCGCGACGATCGCAGTGGTTACTGCCTGGGGGTCGCTTTTTGCATCCCTCATGCACGACAGCTTTCCGCTCTTTGTTAACGCCTTCGCGGCAGCGTTCCTTATCCAGGCGGGTGCGCTGCTGGTGTATTTATGGGCATCTCGGCGGGACCTAAGTCTCTTCGGGGCGTTCGTGCTGGTTTGGCCGGTAACTTGCTCGTTCCTGGTCGGAGCCGCGGCGCTTAGCGAGATCTCGTTCTCTGAGGGGCTGACGCTGCTCGTTGTGCTGACCGGCATGCTATTCTACTGGGTTTACGACATCGCGATGGTGCTGCGGCGCCGACGGCCGAACGAGGTCGTCGCCGGCGCGGTTGACCTCTACCGCGACGTGTTCAACTTCGTGGGCTTGCCCGTTCGTTTCATGCGCATGCCCAAGACCATACGGAGGATTCCCGCGCCATGGTAATCGTGATGAAGTCGGGCGCAACCGAGGAGCAGATCCAAACGGTCTGCTCGACGATAGAAGAGCACGGGCTGAGCACTCTCCTGATGCCCGGCTCGGTGATGGCGGTGGGCATCCCTTCCGCCATACCTGCCGACCTCCGCGAGCCGCTGGCGCAGAAACTGCAGATTCTCCCCGGAGTCAGTCAGGTCACTCACGTCAGCCGCCCGTACAAGTTGGCATCGCGCGAGTTCCACCCCTCCGACACCGTCGTGCGCGTCGGCGAAGTTGAGATTGGCGCGGATGCTTTCACGGTGATGGCAGGGCCGTGCAGCATCGAAGGGTACGAGCAGATGAAGGCTGCCGCAGAGGCGGTGAAGGCTTGCGGCGCGGTCGTCCTGCGCGGCGGGGCATTCAAGCCGAGGACATCGCCTTACTCATTCCAGGGGCTTGCCGAAGAGGGCTTGCGCATCATGCAGCAAGTCGGCAAGGAAGTCGGCATCTACACCGTGTCGGAGGTGATGTCGCCGGACATGGTCGAGATGGTCGGCCGATACGTCGACATCCTGCAGATTGGCGCCCGCAGTATGCAGAACTTCCCGCTGCTCATCGAGGCAGGGAAGAGCAGGAAGCCCGTGCTGCTGAAGCGAGGCCCTGCGGCGACGCTTGACGAGTTCCTGCTCGCGGCGGAGTATGTCCTTTCGAACGGCAATCCGGATGTGATCCTGTGCGAGCGCGGCGTCGTGCCGCTGGATCGCGCGTACACGCGCAATACCCTCGACCTTGCTGCGATACCCGTTTTGAAAGAGCAAACGCATCTGCCCGTGATCGTTGATCCGAGCCACGGCGTCGGCGTAGCAAAGTACGTGCCCGCGATGTCTTGTGCCGCGCTGGTTGCCGGAGCGGATGGACTGCTGGTCGAGGTGCATCCCGACCCTCGCCACGCGCTGTCCGACGCGGCGCAAACCGTGGACGCAGACACGTTTAGCGAGATGATGGCATCGCTTCGCCGGTTTGCCGCGATGGTGGGCAAGCGGATGAGCGAGCGCGTTCGCGCCTAAGGCTGGATTGGCGCCCGGGAGGCGAAGCCCTCGTCGAGGGGATGCCAATACTGCACGGTCTCCTCGCCATACTGCCAGCAGAGGAAGACCTCTTGCCCGTCGAGCAGGGCGGGGAAGTCAACGATGCCGTGCTGGTGGTCCTTCAGGATGCAGCCGTAGGACTCCACCTCTTCGGTCAGGTCCTGCAGCTTTCCGAGCGCGTCAACAACCTCCGGCGCCATCGGTGTTCCGTTGCCGCGTTGTCCTCGGAGTGCATGAAGTATCTCCGGCTCCCAGGCTTTGACGTCCGCCATGATTGTACGGATTTTCAGCAACATAGGCGCGATGAACGGCAGCACGGCGTTCGCCTCGTCGGGCGTAAAGTGCCTCGCATAGCGGCGCTCTTCCATTGGAGTGCGCATTATGTGCCCTCCCAGCGCGCGAGTGCGCCCATAATGGTCGCCATCATGGAGCCGAAGTATCGCGACCGATCCGTTCTGATTCACGGCAAGTTCCGTTCCGAGAAGTGGGACTTCGACGACCACATCCTTCCGCCCATCACTACGACGACCGCATTTCGCCTTGGGTCGGCTCAGCGCGGGGCGAGGGGGTTCGAGCAGTTCGCGAACCCAGAGTCGGATCGCGACACCGAGCACCCTATCTACATCTACGCTCGGCTCGACGACCCGTGCCAAGGACTCTTAGAGGAGACGCTGGCGTTCGCGGAAAACGGCGAGACAGCGGTGAGTTTCGCCACCGGCATGGCTGCGATTTCGGCGGTGCTTGGGGCGCACCTCCGCGCCGGCGACCACGTGGTCTCGCACAAGACGATCTACGGCTGCACGTACAGTTTGATTACCCGTTGGTTGGACCGCTTCGGAGTGGGGCACGCGTTTGTTGATTTGAACTGTGAGGACACGCTTCGGCGGACGATCCTTCCCGAGACGCGCGTGTTGTACTTCGAGTCGCCGTGCAACCCTACTATGGACCTTGTGGACATGGAGTTGGTGGTGAAAACTGCCCGAGAGGTGAACGAGAGTCGCGCACCGGAGGATCGCATCGTCGTGGTGATGGACAACACCTTTGCGTCACCGTTCTGTCAACGCCCGCTGGATGCGGGCGTTGACTTTGTAGTCCATAGCCTTACGAAGCACATAAGCGGCTTCGGAGCGGACATGGGTGGCGCGGTAATCGGACCACGCTCGGCGGAGACCGACTTGCTGCTGTTTCGCAAGGACTTCGGCGGGTCCATCTCTCCAAAGGCGGCTTGGGCGATTCTTGCGTTCGGGCTGCCCACGCTGGCGCTTCGGATGGAGCGAGAGCAAGGATCGGCGCAGCGCGTCGCGGAGTACCTCGAATTGCATCCGAAGGTTTCGCGCGTGCTGTATCCCGGGCTGGACAGCTTCCCGCAGAGTGAGTTAGCGCAAAAGCAGATGAGGGACATTGACGGCAACTTCGCGCCCGGCAGCCTGCTCTACTTCGAGATGGAGGGCGAACCGGTGGAGGCTTACGAGCGAGCCGTGCGCGTGGTGAATCACATTGCTGAGAACGCCCTCAACATCACCCTTGCCGTAAGCCTGGGGCAGATTCGGACTCTGATCGAGCATCCAGCGTCAATGACCCACAGTTCGATCCCGGCTGACGCGCAGATCGAGGCCGGCATCCATCCCGGAGGGTTGCGGATGAGCCTGGGTATCGAGGACGTTCGCGACATCCTTCAAGACCTCGAGGACGCGCTCAAAGAGGCGTAGGGCGTTCGTGACGCGGACACATTGGGTTCTTGCAATCCTGCTCATCGGCGCGTTCCATGCCTATGGGCTGCGGCATTTCGGGCGCGCAATACCGTTCCAAGAGGGAACCGAAAACCACGATGCCGTGATCATGGTGCAGCGCATTCAGGAGGCGGGCAATCCGTGGAAGTGGTTCGTAAGCGACTGGCCGCTGTACAACGGCTTCTACCGCCCGCTACCGAGTCTTGCATTCGAACTGGATCATGCGCTCTTCGGTGAGAACTTGGTGCGCTTTCTTATCTTCAATCAGGTCGTTGCGGTCGCTTGTTCGTTCCTCGTGGTGTGGTTCGTGTGGGAACTGTTTCGTCGCCCCGGCGCGGCGGTGGCGTGCGGTATGGTGTTCGCAGCGTGGCAGGCGGGCGTTCAGGACGCCGTACCGGTTGCAACCGTGGGCTGGCTGATCGCCGTTGCATTTGTTGTGCGTTCGCTCGTGCAAGACCGTGGGGCCTTCCTACGATGGCTTGTGGTGGCAGGAGTCACAGCGTACGCCTTTCGTGAGTTGGCTGCCGAAATCGCGGATGCCGACGTCACCGGTCAGAGTTTCTCATACCGAGCGATCGGCTGGTCGCCGGGGCGTACGTCCACGATCCTCACGCTCTTTACGCTGCTAACCGCGGCGGCTTACTGTCGGTTCGAGCGCGAGCGGCAGGCGAGGTGGTGTGTCGTGAGCATTGTTGCGCTGGTGGGCGCTTTCCTATCATACGAACAGTGCGTCGTCGTTGCGGGGATACTGCTTGCTTGCGGCATCGCGCTCGCCGTTCAAGGCGTGCGCGTGCGGTGGTGGTTCCACGGCGTTGCATGGCTGTTCACGGCACTCTATGTGTTGCTCCATCGCGCGTACTTGGCGCCGGACACTCGATATCGGTTGCAGGCGTCTCGCGGCGCGCTCGGAGGCGTGCGGGGCATCGTGCGCTTTTTGTTCCCCGCGAGCCGGGACGTCATGATCCTTTGGTCGAACCTGAGCATCGGCCTCGCCCTCCTGCTCATCCCAGTGCCGTACGCAACGGTGGCTCAAATCTCCGCAAACGTGGTGACGTGGATGAAGGCGCGAAGGCAGTGGCTCCCGCTTGTGTTCGGCTTGGCCGTCTCGACCGGCGCGTACGCGCCGATGTCGTTCCAACACTTCCTCGCGCACTACTACCACCTTCCGATGGCGATGCGCACGATCCTCGTGGTGTGGCTCTTCATCCTCGCGTGGGAGCTGTCGCTCAGCGCTGCTTCGCGCCAAGAGACGCAAGAGCCTGAAGGACTCGCTCGCGCACTTCGTTAGCCTCTTCGTCTGTGAGAGTCTTCTCCATGTGCCGAAGCGTCATTGCAATGCCCAGGCTGTGCTTGCCCTCCTCGATGCCCTTGCCTTCATACACGTCGAAGAGCCACACCTCTTCGAGCAAGCCAGCCGCCGACTCTCGGATGAGGCGCTCGATTTGCGCATACGGAACGTCTTTCGGTACCTCGATTGCTATATCGCGCCGAACGTGCGGGAACGCGCTGAACGGTTTGTAGCGAGGCGTTGCTTCGGGAAGTTCCAGCAGGGAGGTGAGGTCCATCTCGAAAGCGAAGAGGCTCGGCTGCAGATGCATCCTTTCAACGAGGAGGCGCGAGAGTTCGCCCATCACGCCGACGTCTTGCCCGGCGACTACGACCCGCGCCTGCTTCGCGGGGTGAAATCGCTCGTCGTTCGATTGCTCAAAAGCCGGCAGGCGATGGAGCCTTGCGCCGACCTCTTGCAACGCGCCCTTCAAGGTGAAAACGTCCACTTCCGCGGCGTGCCCACTCCTCCAGTGCTCGGGCAGCAACTGCCCCCGCATCAGGCCCGCGATGCACACACGCTCAGCTTCCGGCAGAAATACACGGCCGACCTCGAAGAGAAAGAACGAGTCGTCGTGCTGCCGGCGCGCCGCGTCGGCAAGGCCCGGCAGAAGGCTGTTCCGCAACACCGACACCTCGGGCGACGCGGGGTTTCGCAGCCGGATAGGATCGCAAGGGGCGTCGAGCGGCGACGGCGCGCGGAGGCTATGCGTGACGACCTCGATGAAGCCGAGGCGCAGCATGGCGTCTCGGGCGCGTGTGCGAAGCGAGGTCAGCGCACTTTCCCCGCCTTGCGGAGTCGAGCCTTCCGGAAGCCGCTCTGGCATGTTCTCGTAGCCTGCAAGGCGGCCAATCTCTTCCACGAGGTCCTCTTCGATGGCGATGTCTGCTCGCCACGAGGGCGGTGTTGCCGTCAACCCCTCTTCGGTCTCGGCGACGCGCATGCCGATGCTGTTCAGGCTTGCGGCTGCGGCTGCCCGCGGCACTTCCATACCGAGCAGCAGGTTCCATCTCGCCTCGCGTACCTGAACGGGCTGAAGCTCGCTCCGACCCGGGTAGAGGTCGCACACGCCAGGCTCTTGAGCGACGCCGGTCTGTTGCGACAGCAGCAGGGCGAAGCGGTTCAGAGCGCGAACTACGCCTTCGGGGTCTACGTGCCTTTCGAAGCGGTGCGACGCTTCCGTGGGGAGGTTGAGCGCCCTCCGCGTTCGACGCACAGACGCCGGCTGGAAGTGCGCGGACTCGAGAAGGATTCGTTTGGTTGTCTGCGTGACCTCGGTTTCCTCGCCGCCCATTACTCCGGCAACGGCAACGGGCCGCTCCGCGTCGCAGATGAGCATCATCTCGGTGGAGAACTCTCGCTCGATGCCGTCGAGGGTGCGCATCTTCTCGCCTGGGCGAGCGGTTCGCACCACAATGCGCTCCTCTCTCAAGAGGTCGAGGTCGAAGGCGTGCAGCGGCTGCCCGAGTTCGAGCATCACGTAGTTTGTGGTGTCAACGATGACGTTGATCGGCCTCATGCCGCACGCGACTAAGCGCGCCTGCATCCAATCGGCAGACGCCTGCATCGGCGCCTCGTTCCAGACCCGCGCGGCGTATCGCGGGCACAGGTCGGGCGTCTCGATGGTTACGGAAGTGGCAGAAAGAGGCGTCGCCTCATCACCGAGAGTCCATCCTCTGATCGCCTCGCGCATCAACTCGGTGGGTTGGAAGCGCGTCGGGTCAGAGGCGGCGAGTTCGCGAGCGATGCCCAAGACGGACAGGCAGTCGCCCCGGTTTGGTGTTACCTTGACGGCGAGCACCGCTCCGAGGTCGGACTGCTCGATCGCCTCAACTTCATGGCCCAGCATCGTCAGCGTGTCGGCGATCTCCTGCGGCGAAGCCACAGTCTCCACATATTCGCAGACCCACTCGTGCGTCAGTCTCATGCTCGGAACTGCTCCAAGAACCGTGAATCGTTGTCGTAGAACAGGCGCAGATCGTCAATCTGGTACTGCATCATCGGGATCCGCTCCACGCCGAGCCCGAACGCCCAACCGGTCCACCGCTCGGTGTCGATGTCGTGAGCGCGCAGGATGTTCGGGTGGATCAGGCCGGCACCGCCGAGCTCGATCCATGCCGTGCCTTTGCACACGGCGCAGCCCGCGCCGGCACAAAACGGACAAGAGATGGAGTAGTCCACTCCGGGCTCGACGAAAGGGAAGTAGTCGGGGCGGAATCGGACGCGCGTGTCCGCGCCGAACATCGCGCTTGCGAAAGCGCGAAGCGTGCCCTTCAGGTGCGCCATGTTGATGCCCTCGTCCACCATGAAGGCGTCGACCTGATGGAACGTGTGGCCGTGTGTCCGATCCACCGCCTCGTTTCGATAGCATCGCCCGACGGTGAACACGCGAAGGGGCGGTTGCTTCTGTTCAAAGACGCGCCCCTGGATCGCGGTGCACTGCGTTCGCATGAGGCGATGGTCGTCAACGTAGAACGTGTCCTGGTCGTCCATCGCCGGGTGGTCGGGCGGATAGTTGAGCGCCTCAAAGTTGTACTTCGCCTCCTCGAGTTCGGGCCCTTCAAAGAACTCGAAGCCCAGGCCGATGAGCGCCGCTTTGATGCGCTCCTCCGCCTCGGTGATCGGATGCCGGATTCCGACGCGGAAGCGGCGACCGGGCATCGTCAGGTCAATCCGCTCGCGCTCAGCGACGCGCCTCTCCTCGGTGAGTTCGAGTTGGCTGCGCCGCTCCTCGACGAGGCTCTGCAACTGCTCTTTGGCTTCGTTGACCGCCTTGCCGAAGGCGGGCCTTTCCTCCGGCGATAGCGTGCCGACCGTTCGCAATAGCGCGGTGAATTCACCGCTCTTGCCGAGGTACCGGATCTCGACCGCGCGCAACGCGTCGAGTTGCTCGGCTCGCTCGATCTCCTCTTCCGCCTTCGCTCGCAGTTCTTCGATTGGATTCATGGTTACGCCAGCCGGTACCAGGCGACTCCGCCCGCGATTGCGGCGAACGCAAGCCGCCACATGTCAATTGCTTTGAGGGCGCTCTGTGCCTCCTCAGCGCCGGCGTTGGCCAGGCCTACGGCGATCGCGCCCCAAACCGCACCGAACAGAAAGCCGGCCGCGGTGAGCGCGCCGACCACCGCGCTGACGCGTTTTCCCATAACCGCGCGCGTTACCTCGGCGACCGCTCCGCCAGCCAGCGGTGCAAGCAAAAGCATGAAGAGAGGGAAGAGAAGCGGCAGGAACCGAGCGACGAGAAACCCGCTTCCTGCGCCTACGATGGCGCCGAGAGCGAGTTGAGGCGCGGGGATGCTTCGCGTGGCGGACGCCTCGCGACCGCACTCCGGGCAGCGGTACCCAACCGTCGTCAGTACGGCACACCGCATACAGATCGGTCTTTCGCACTTGCTGCAGCGAAGGGTGGTCTCTTCCTTCGGGTGTCGGTAGCAAACCATCCTTGCTCCAGGGGTAGCGCGCTCAGGCGAGAGCGACGTCGCCCTCAAGCCGTGGCGGCACGGGCGCGCTCGACCAGCGCGGCGAACGCCTCGGGGTCGTGGATTGCAAGTTCGCTCAGCATCTTGCGATCCACCTGCACTCCGGACTCCTGCAGCCCGTGGATGAAGTGGGAGTACTTGATGTCGTTCGCCCCGCAGGCGGCGGAGATTCGCGCGATCCAGAGCCGTCGAAAGTCCCGTTTTCGGTTCCTCCGATCGCGGAAAGCGTACTGGCCGGACTTCATCACCTGCTCGTGTGCGTTCTTGAACGTCCTGCGCTTGCGCCCGTAGTAGCCCTCGGCCTGTTCAAGGACCTTTTTGTGCCGCTTGTGGCGCATGATGCCGCGTTTGACTCTTGCCATGTTCAGTTCACCTCGTTTAGTTTAGGGTAGACCGCTTCCCAACCCTACGGGCGGTAACGGTAGAGAGAGCGGAGTTTACCCCACGTCTTGCTCCGCGCGCCGCTCCCCGGAACGGGAATCGGAATTGGAAGCCGCTGTCGAGCAGTTTCTTCGGCACAACCCACCGGCTCTTCATCGGCAGTTCCGATTCCGTCCTCATAGAACGCCCAGACTCCGCGCTGGGGCGGAGCTGGAGCGGTCGATCAACCGCCTGAGGGCGTATCCCGCGACGTACAGAATGACTGAGGACGTCCTGGATGCCCTGCGCGTTTCGATGAACAGGCGCCAGAGCGGCCAAGCCGACAGCCCCGACTGGACTTGCTGCGGGTGCGTCATCGTTGGGGCGGTAACGTATCTGATTTACATCGCACTAACACGGTGACTGTGCAACAACGAGATCCAGCAGCCGGCCCGAGTGTTGGATTGTCCCTTCAGGCGGCAATCTTGCCACCTCTGATTCGGGCCAGATGTCTCTTGCTGCCTCAGGCCAGAGCCGGGACGCGTAGATCTCCTCTTTGTTCCTTTCGTTGTAGCGGCAGTTTACGCTTCGCGCGGCGAGGTTGAGAACCGCGTCGGCGCCCTCCATTTCAGCTGCCCAGTCGCCGATGCTCTTCCCGCCCCACGCGACCTGCCGCCGTTCCGCCTTTCTTGGCGAGCGGGTAATGACGACCGGCTCGTGTCCGTCGGCGACCAGCTTTTTCGCCACCGAGCGCCCAAGGAAGCCGCTGCCGCCCGGGATGACGA